>NZ_QKAP01000068.1 GCF_003247215.1 Malonomonas rubra
TGACAGTATAGATCAGAGTTCCTGCTGGTCGCAATAAAGGCTCCAAATAACTATAGATTTTTTTTTTCAGATTGCATTAATTTGCTAACCGGCTGAAGTACTGTCTAATTTTAATGTCTGGTTATCGACTTCGCTCAAGTAACCGGCTCCAGAACCAGAAATTTCAAAGGTGCTGGAGCTGACTGAACAGTTTGTTGCATGATTCGCCAAAATCGCTTGCCAACTGATCTGCAATTACGGCGATTAAAGCGAAAAACATATTCATCCAGGTTGCGCTGCAAATACTGCGAATCAAATCGCCCCTGGAGCGTACCGAGCATGACCCGTTTAGCGAGTGACGCAACCAAATGGACGCCGGGCAATGCGCTTTCCTTATCAGTGGTTTTACTCTGAACGATGGCTTTGTGGTTATCGCCTTCCTTCTGTAAAACACTGTAAGCTCCCCAGCCATCAGTTGTGACCTGACTGTAGGCTAAGATATTTGTTTTGAAAAAGACGTCAGCTCGCAAGCGCTACAGCTCTCAACGGTCGGCATGCGCAGTCGACCAAGCTTACGCCTTTTAAGTTCGACGGCAACCGCGACTTTACATTTGTGCTCAGCCCCTCTGCCTCGCTTGCCGCTGTGTGCGCCGCCGAAAAAACATTCATCAACATGGACGGTGCCGGAGAGCTTGTTTCGATTCGGAAAAACCGTGCAGGTTCGTAACGGTTGCAGCCAGGACCAGGCTGTTTGGTAACTGCTGAACCCAAGCAAAGCTTGCAGGGTGGTGGAATTGAGCCCGTTCGTACGGGTGGAGAATCACCAAAGAGCCTTGAACCAGAGAGTCAAAGGCTTTCTGGTTCCATGAAAGATCGTTCCCGCAGTGACTGAGTGCTGATATTCACAGTGCCTGCAGAGATAGAGGCCTCTGGAACTCATCCAGAATTGGTCATGGCCACAGCGGGAGCATCTGAACCCCTCTGCCCAGCGAAGTTGAAGGAGATAGTCAGGGCTGGCATCTTAGGTATTGAACCCGCGGTCAAGTTCAACTTCATTGCTTGGAAAATCTTCTGTCCTAGCCGGCCTCCTCTTTAAGATGAGGCCAGTTTGTATTCATTACGTGACAGCTAATATCTCAACTGGAGCGAAGTGGACAACCAGATATTAGAATTGCCCTTGATCCATTTGTTCTAAGTGGTTGTGAATGTTGTTCTGCTCCCAATAACTGAAATTGCGGAGGCAGAATTAACAGGGATGTTGCCAGCCTTTGCGCTGGAGAGGTAATGGGTATGGAGGTTTCAGGCTAGATGAGCATTGCGGTTCAAAAGATCGCAACGAACAAGTTGCAGGCCGGGTAGGCGATCTTGACTGAACCCTGGGAAAAACAGAGCAGAATGGGGCCAATGAGCAGCAAAAAATACAAATTGCTCAACAGACCGGAAAAGGGACGAACATCGAAGTAAAAGCTTGATTTTAGCTATCTTCTGCTTCTAAACCCTGCCCGACATAGATCGAACCGTGTTTTCTTTTTCTATTTCACCGGTAGCGCACAAGGTTTTTCCGCTTCGTCCAAACGCACAAAAGTGACTTTTGTGCTGAATACCTCTTTCTCAACAGTTGCACCGGGTTCATCGGCAAAAACCGTCACTAAATAAGTCAGTGAGGTTTGGCCTCGTTCAACCTCTTCCATGTGGTAGCGCAGGATCGCGCCATTTTTTACCGGCTGCTTGAAGTGGCAGGCCTCCATGTTGATGGTGACAAAGGAGCAGCCGGGATAGTCGCGCGTGGCTGCCATCCAGGCGTTTTCATCAACCCATTTCAGCATGATGCCTCCGAACAGGTAACCGTGATGGTTCAGGTGTTCTGGCCTGACTAGAGTAAAGTTATCCATTAATATCGCTCCTCAACCGCTCTGAATTGCTCTTCCGCGTGGAAGGATGAGCGGACCAGCGGACCAGCTTCGACATGTTCGAAACCGAGCTTTTTACCCAGCTTGGCCAGTTTGGTAAATTCATTCGGGTGGACAAAGCGTTGTACTGGATAATGTTCGCTTGAGGGAGCCAGATATTGTCCCAGAGTTAGAATCTGGCAGTTATGCAGGCGCAGGTCGCGCATTGTTTGGTAAATCTCCTCTTCGCTTTCTCCCATGCCGAGCATCAACCCCGATTTAATAGTGAGCTGGTCAGAGAATCGTCGAACTTGACTGAGCAGTTCAAGGGAGCGCTGATATTCTGCTTCCGGGCGCACCTGGGGATAAAGGCGCGGAACCGTTTCGATATTATGGCCGATAATATCTGGGGCTGCAGCTACGATGCTTTGTAGTACTGCCCAATTCCCCTGCAGGTCGGGAATCAGCAGCTCGATCCGGCAGCCAGGTGCCTGCTGCCTGATTTCTCCGACCAGAGCGACAAAATGGGCGCCACCTCCATCCATCAGATCATCGCGGGTGACCGAAGTGATGACCGCATGTTTCAGGTTCAACTCGGCAATCGCTTTGGCTACCTTTTGCGGTTCCTGCGGGTCGGGCGGTAGAAGGGCTTCGCTGGAAACGTTGCAGAAACGGCAGTGACGGCTGCAGTTGCTGCCGAGGATCATGAAGGTGGCTGTCCCCTTGCTCCAGCATTCTCCCTGGTTCGGGCAGGCGGCGCTACGGCAGACGGAGTTCAGCCCCTGCTGCCGGTGATAACGATCGATGCGAGCATATTCCGGCCCAGCGGGAAAGCGGACTTTCAGCCATTCTGGTTTGCGTAGTTGTGGTTTCGGCATTTGAAAAATCTCTCAGCTTGAATGAATCAGCATAGCATGCGCCGGGTTATAAAAGACAGAGCCTGTTCACTGGTTGTGAGCAGGCTCTGTTTGGGTTCGTTGCTAGTATTTCAGATTGGTTCAAAATTCGACTTGTCGACTCCACAAAGAGGGCAACACCAGTCATCCGGTATATCTTCGAAGCCGGTGCCCGGAGCAATGCCATGGGCCGGATCACCTTTCTCGGGATCGTAAATATAGTCACAGATAATACAGCGGTACTTGTCCATTGGAACCTCCTTTGAGGGTTAAGTTTCGCCGACTCTAACAGATCGGGGAAAACATGACAAGCTAGGTAATTAATTGTGACTAAGGCTAGAGCATCTCCATGACCGCCTTAACGGTTTTTTCTATCCCTTCCGCTGCTTCGCTGATGTTGCCAGCAAGCATGTAGGCCGGTGTCGAGACCAACTTGTTCTCTTTGTCGATGACAAACTCCCGGACCGGGCATTCGACGTGGGTAGAACCCATGGTGGTGACGGCCTTTGCGGTTCCTTCATCGGTGCCGATGGTCAGTTTGTGAGCCAGATTATCATCGCCGAGCACTTTCGAGACCAGGGCCGGGGCGATGCAGATCGCCGCCAGTGGCTTTTTCGCTGCCACCACTTCACGTATCAGCCTGGCCACTTCTGGATGCACTTCGCAGTCGGTACCTTTAACTGCGAAATTGCAGAGATTTTTGGCTGCGCCGAAACCACCGGGCAGGATCAACGCATCGATATCGCTCGCTTTGATTTTAGCAATGTCGGTGATCGCTCCACGAGCAATCCGGGCCGCTTCCTCCAAGACATTACGGGTCACGCCTTCCATTTGTTCGCCAGTCAGGTGGTTAACCACTGTCTGCTCCATGTTCGGAGCCATACAGACAGCTGTCGCACCGGCCCGATCGAGAGCCAGCAGGGTAATGACCGTTTCGTGAATTTCACTGCCGTCGTAAACGCCGCAGCCAGAAAGAACAACACCTACTTTCGTCATGGAAATCCTCCTGATATCTGTTGATCGGTTTATAGAAAAGTTGATCGACAAAACAAAGCATAACAGATAGAGCTTATTTTTAACTCTGCTGGCGCGCTTTAGTTGCGGGTATACAGCACCGCAATGCCATGGGCGATTTCTTCGCCGAGGGCTTTCAGACTGTGTGGTTCGTTGGAATCCCAGTAGACCGAATCACCGGGGTTCAGCACATAGGTTTCGGTGCCATGATTCAGTTCGATACAGCCTTCAAGCACATAAAGAAACTCTTCCCCAGCGTGCTGTACCGCCTGCGGTTGGGCGGCCTGCTGCGGGTCGAACTCAACTAGGAAGGGTTCCATGTGTTTATGCTTTTTGCCGTAGGCGAGTGAATGGTACAGATACGGCTGCGGCGGTCCACCATGCTGCGGACGGCGATGCAGACGGTTTGAATCTCCGGCCCGAACGACCAGACATTTCTGGGTGTTGTCTTCTTCCTCGAAAAAGGTCTGCAGGGGGACTCTCAGCGCCTTGGCAATCCTCAAGAGGGTCGCCAGCGGCGGAATCACCTGTTCATTTTCGATCTGGGACAATAGTGGTTTGGAGAGCTCAGTCTCCTCTGATAAATCCTGCAGGGTCAAGCGTCGGTCCTGACGAAGCTTTCGAATCTGTGGGCCGATTTGTAGCTCTCTGACTTCTGCTCTGAACTCGTCCATAAAATCTCCTTTATAACGTAAACTGAAACAATTTTTAGCCGCACCTGCAGAAACAGTCAAGTGATTAGAAACACAGCAAAGGATGGATTCTGCAGAGCCCCTGTGTTAGAAATGAAAACTAAAGTAGATTTGATCTCTTTGGAAACAGCTTTTGAGGGTTTGCATGAAGCAACAGGCGGAGGATAGTACCTTTGATGCTATCCTGTTCGATCTCGACGGAACTCTGCTACGGGTGCAGATGACGGAATTCATTCCCCGTTACGTTGAGGGGTTGGCCGAACTGTGTCGCGACTATGTAAAACAGAAGAAATTTATTCGGGTGATGCTCGGTGGCATCCGCAGCCTGATTCAGCATCATGGCGACGGGGTGATGACCAATGAACAAAGGTTGCATTCGATGCTGCAACAACATTTGGCCATCCCGGAAGCCGCGTTGCGCAACTGCTTTCAGCGTTATGCTGAGGAACAACTCGAATCACTCAGAGATCTGGTTCGGCCGATCCCGCTGGCACGGGAAATTTTAGCGCAATGCCAGCAATTTCAAGTGCCACTGGTGTTGGCGACCAATCCGGTTTTTCCGGAGTTCATGATCCAAGCCCGTCTGCGTTGGGGAGGGCTGAGCGATATCCCTTTTCAGCACATGACCAGCGTTGAAAACAGCTGCTATTGCAAACCGCAGTCAGATTACTTTCGGGAGATCGCCCGGCACTTGGGGGTGCAGCCCGAGCGTTGCCTGATGGTTGGCAACGATACTCTCCAGGATCTCGCGGCTGCTTCGGTCGGTATGAAGACGTTTCTTGTCGATACTTGGGTAGTTGAGCGTGAGGGGGCTGGCTGGCCTTGCGACCACCGCGGAGACCATGGCGCTTTGCAGCGCTTCTTGCAGACCAGAAGGTTCTGAAGCGATCTGTCATTATTGGGAAAATAGAGAATATGACTTGAAAAATTGAAAAACCTTTAATAAACTCTTTATTGTATCTATCGATTTTTTTACAACGAGGGGGTGGAGGCTTTATCTATGGCAAGACTGGTCGAAAATCCTGATCTCGCATTTCGCTTGGCGCGCGCCATTGTTTCCGATGTTGCCCTGTACAATCAGGACAAAGTGTCTGAAGGGATTAAAAACGATAGCATCTTCGATCTGATGAAGGAAGAACTGGAAGAAGGGCGTGAACATTTTTTTTCGCGCGTATCCCCTGATCTGCCGGACCGTGAGCACCTTTACGAAAAGGCGATTGTCGATGTGATGATCAAGCAGGCCGGAAAGATAGAAAGTCCCATCTGGTAAATGTCAACAGAACATCTGAGCTTTCCCGAAGATCGCTCAACAGAGCGGCTTGATGCTTTTCTGGTCGTGAGTTTTCCATATCTAAGCCGCTCGCAAGTGCAAAAATTGATCGCCAGCCAGCAAGTGCTAGTTGACGGAGTTCCCACCAAGGTCAGTTATAAACTGAAAGGTGGAGAGTTGATCGAGGTCAACATCCCCGAGCCAGAACTGGCCGAAGCAGTTCCCGAAGAAATCCCCCTGACGATCCTTTACGAAGATCACGACCTGATCGTGGTTGACAAACCGCCCGGAATGGTGGTACATCCCGCCGCCGGACATGTGACCGGTACACTGGTCAATGCCTTGTTGCATCATTGTGACGATCTGGCCGGAATCGGTGGTGAGCTGCGTCCCGGGATTGTCCACCGGATCGATAAAGACACCTCTGGGGTGCTGGTGGCGACCAAGAACGATCAGAGCCACCAGCATTTGGCTGCCCAGTTCAAGGCCCGCAGCGTCAATCGTCGCTATCTGGCGCTGGTCGGTGGTCAGCTGCCGGGGAGCAGCGGGACGATCGATCAGCCGATCGGGCGCCATCAACTGCAGCGCAAGAAGATGAGTAGTAGAACCCGCCACGGCAAAAGAGCAGTGACGCACTGGAAAGTTTTACACACGTATCTGGCAGATCGCTTGTCTCTGATAGAATGTCGATTGGAGACTGGGCGTACCCATCAAATTCGGGTGCATTTGTCCGAGCAGGGGGTACCGTTGGTCGGTGACCCGCTCTATGGGGGAAGAAATAGCCTCAAAAATCTGGCCGATCAACAGTTGCGGCAACTATTAGAAAAACTGCCCGGGCAAGCGTTGCATGCCCAAACCCTAGGCTTCGTCCATCCGGTCACTGGAAAATACCTAGAATTTTCAACCGATCTGCCGCCGGTATTTGCGGAGATCGTAGACTATTTACAACAGAAATACGCCAATCCGGAAGGTACCGGCTGATATTGGCAGCGGAGTCTGTTATGAAACTCGTACGCAATGGGAAAATGTCGTTTTTGCAGCCTTCTGGTCTGGAAGATGGAATCGTTGCCGGGTTCAGTGCCCGTAATGGAGGGGTCAGTCGTCCTCCCTACAATTCCTTGAACCTGGGGTTGAACACCGAGGACCATTTGCCGAATGTCGAAGGTAATCGCTCGACCTTCGCCCGCAGCTTCGATCTGCAGCCACATCAGTTGTTAACCGTAAAGCAGGTGCATGGTAACGACCTGCTGATTATCGACGAGCCGAATCTTGATCTGACTCATTTCCTGTCTCTGGAAGTTGATGCCATTGTCACCAACCAGCCTGATATCATGATCGGCGTACTGGTGGCCGATTGTTATCCTGTACTGCTCTGGGATAGCAGGAAACAGGTAGTCGCGGCCGTTCATGTCGGCTGGCGTGGCGCGGCCAACGGGATTCTCAAAAAAGTGGTCAATGCCATGCAACAGCATTTTGATTGCCAGCCAGCCGAACTGAAGGCGGCAATCGGTCCGGGGATCGGCGCACATAAATACGAGGTCGATCGCCCGGTGCGTGATGCTTTTCGCAAAGGAAGCGGATTCTGGAGTGAGATCTCGACCGAAATCAGGCTTGGACATTGGCAGCTTGATATTGGCTTGAGTTGCCGGTTGCAGCTTGAACAGGTTGGCCTGAAAGTTAACTCGATTGCTCAGGCAAAGGAGTGCACCTGCTGCCATCCAGAGTTGCTGTTCTCTTATCGCAGGGACAACGGCAAGACCGGCCGGCAGATAGGATTTATCAAATTGTCCAAATGAATGGCTTGAGTTGAAAAAGGGATCGCGTAATGCGGTCCCTTTTTTTGGTTTGCCCAGCGGAGCTGGCAAACCCGGCCTGTTGCAAGATGCAGGCGTCACCCTGATCAGGGGGAAGACAATCCGAATCGCAAGGGCGTTGCTGGCAACGGCAGGGTCTGAAGGAAGCGATAGGAAGTAAGCTGCAC
>NZ_QKAP01000112.1 GCF_003247215.1 Malonomonas rubra
AGCGAAACCGGAAGCAGAAACGGCCGAGGAAAAGCCGAAGCGCCGCACCACCAAGAAGGCGGAAGAGCCCGCAGCAGAAACCGCGCAGCCGGAAGCAGCGAAACCGGAAGCAGAAACGGCCGAGGAAAAGCCGAAGCGCCGCACCCGCCGCACCACCAAGAAGGAAGAAGAGAAAGCGGCTGAAAACGCACATCCAGAGGCAGAAAAACCGGAAGCAGAAACGGCCGAGGAAAAGCCAAAGCGCCGCACTCGCCGCACTACCAAGAAGGCGGAAGAGCCCACAGCAGAAACTACGAAGCCGGAAACGGTTGTGGAAGAGGAAAAACCGAAGCGCCGCACCCGCCGCACCACAAAAAAAGCCGACGATGCAAAACCCATGGAAGCCATGACCCCAGCTGCTAAAATCACAGAAATAGCTGCTACCGTTGAAGATAAACCGAAACGCAAACCGGGAAGACCTAGAAAAAAACCTGTCGTAAAAGCAACAGGAAGCGAATGACAATACGTCGGTACGATCAATCGTACCGACGTTTTTAATAGACGTTTTCAAAGCAAGAAAGAAATCGGTCTCGGATCGAGGCCACAACTTGGATTTTGTTTTAAGATTTTGAGATTTACTGAGGAGAAAATATACTTAACCGGAAGATGCTTATTGAATATCCGAACAGGAGAAGTCGATTATGCCCATCAAGCCGCTGAACTCCTTTATTTTACTGATTCTTCTTTTTGCGCTGACTTCCTGTGCAGCAACAACATCAAGCAGACAAGTCCACTTTGACGGTAAAAACTCCCAGGCCGTCGCTCTTTCCCCCTACTATCTTCCACCTCCAGAGGAAAAACGAACCGATCTCGCTTGGGCGTTAACCCTGAAAGTGTCTGATGGGGTACCATATTTCGGCCTGATCAAGCCGAATCAATTACTCGCTGATCCACTGTTTCGCTATTTTACTGAAATAAATCTGCAGTCCAGCAATTTCGTGCCTGGCTCGCAAACTTCGGTAGCAATTGAAGGTTGCCAAGGAAAATACCTCCTAGAGACAGAGATCAATTCCCAGGGTGAAGTTAATGGCAAGATCAACTATCAGAATTTCTCAGATAATTGTTCACTCAGTTACGACGCCACTGTCCCCTTCAGCGGACAACTTGATCTGGCAACCGGACAACTGACTGTCATGCTCAATTACAAAGACTTGCCTGCCCAGATGGGGGTTCGAAACTTCCGACTGAGTGGACAACTGCAATTGTCGCTAAACGCCTTTGCCGGTGAAAAGCAAAAATATACCGCCAAAGTTGAGATGGATCTGGTCGAAATTGGTGGCCAGCAATATCACCTTGCACAGACGCAGTTGAGCTGGAATTTAGCTGCACCTTATCCCCAATTTGCCATTGCCGGAAAAATCTCTTTTGAACAGTATGGTGAGGTGCAACTAGTAACTGACAGCCCCCTGATCAGTCACAGCAAGAACGGCCCCCCGTTCGATGGCATGTTGATTTTTTCCGGTGCCGATGGGGCATGGCGACGACTCTACTTCCCCAAATCGACTGACCCGGGAGCACTCCGAATTGATGGCTCCAACGGAATGAAAACCATGGGGAAAATTTAGTCCGGCAGCTCCATGTCGGTAGTGCATGGCGACCACTCGCCTGAATAGAATAGATTCCTTTGATTGAGATTTATTGTAATGCTGCTAACTTTACCTAAATAGTGTTCAATATGTTTGTGGCCAGCAAATGAATGATAATAATGCTGGACCTCATGCCAAATGCCACGGAGGTGATAACGTTGCCTGCATGCCAGATCCCATGCCTGAAAACACCCCGTCTGAGGTCTGTATTCACAGAGAGAGCCAAAACTCTGCTGGTCTGTTTGCTGATCCTCCTGATCACCTGCGGCATTGCGACCGGAACAACGACGAAGCACAATGGGCTGACCGTCGCAGAACTGCTCGATTCTGCCTTAAGTCAAAACCAGCAGGTGCTCTCTGCCGATGCCCAATCCCAACGTTACAACACCCGAATTGCGCTGATCGACAAGCTCACCGAACCGCTCACGGCATTTTATTATCTCGACTTCCCTGTCAGTAATATCAGCCAGGGAGTTTCGGAAAGAATCAATCAGGCCCAGGCCGGTCCGGCAAAGAAAGTTCAGGTTAGAAGCGTGCGGGGAAAAATCCTGACAGGCAAAGACATGATTGAGAATCAGGCGCTCTGGTACGATTATCGAGCGGCCGATCTGCGGCTGCAAATCGCCCGTCAAGTCCGGGAAAACTTCTACCGGCTCTATTTTCTCGATCAGATCATCACAGTCACGCGGCAGAGTAACGACACACTCCAAAACCTGCTCCAGGCAGCGGATACCCAGTATGCTGTTGGTAAAATCCGCCAAAAAGACGTGCTCAGCCTTCAGGAGCAACGTTATCAATTACAGGCCCGTTTACTTGAGCAACAGGAGCAGCGCGTTACATTGGCAACCCGCTTGAATTACCTCGCGGGCCGATCGATTTCGGCTGAGCTGATCCCATATATCGAAGGTGGTCTCGAATATGAAGATCTGGTTGAACCCAAATATAACGAGTTCAACCTGATTTCGGGCCTGTTCAACAATCGCCCGCTGATGAAAGGCTATCAGGCGTTGGGGGGTCGCTTCCGGGCAATGCGCAGTATGGTGAAGATGTACTTCAACCGCGATGTTCAGGACGAAGCTTATTACGAAGCCGATGGTGGCTTGCGTGCTGTCAAGGCAGAAGGAGCAGATTTTTACAATCAGGTCTCTGCAGACATCCAGATTGCCACCAGCAATCTGAAAACGAACCGTGAACTGGCCAGACTTTACGGCCGCGTTCTGGTTCCCAAAGCGCGGCAGCTGTTCCAAACCAGTCTGGCCGATTTCAAGGTTGGTCGCAGCGATTATAAAGAGCCGCTGGAATCATTACTGAATCTCTACCGGTACCAGGAAAAATACTATCAGACGCTCACCGATTATCAGGTCGACCTGGCCCGTTTAGAAAGCCTAAGCGGGGTTGCGATCAATGAAGATGGGTATTGATCGAAAAAGATAAAGGCAAATGACATGAAAATACTTCTGCTGCTTCTCATGCTGAGCTGTTCACTGCTCTGCCCTTCCGGAACGCTACCGGGAGATCTTTCTGCCCCACCTGGTTTTGCTGCTGAAGGGGACAAATATACCTGTGGCATGCATCCGATGATTGTGGTTAACGAACCGGGGTTTTGTCCGATCTGCCAGATGGAACTGACGCCAATGAATGCCGGCGCGACCAATTCTTCAGCAAATACCCGAACCATCCATGTTGACCACGTCACCATGCAGCGGATGGGAATACGAACGGCGCCCGCTGAATACCGCACTCTGACCAGGCAAATACAAACGGTCGGCCTGGTCAGCTACCAAGAACCTGCTCAGCAGGCGATCAGCTGTAAAATTTCCGGATGGGTTGAAGAACTCTACATCAATGAAAACGGGCAAAAGGTCAGCGAGGGCGATCCACTATTAGCTCTCTACAGCCCCGATCTGGTAGCCGCCCAGGAAGAACTGTTGCTAGCGGTTAAAAATCGCCAGCAGATGGCCAAAAGCGGTTTTCAAAATGTTCTGGAGGACGCCGAGCGACTGCATCGAGCCGCGCGGGAAAGGCTACAGTTTTGGGATATCAGTGAGCAACAGATTTCCCGTCTTGAGCATGGTGGCAGCGTTGAAAAGACTCTGACCCTGCATGCACCCACTTCGGGAATTGTTTCCCGGAAGATGGTCCGCGAAGGCGAGTTTATCCCAGCGGGCAAAGAGCTGCTGGAAATCTCCAACATTTCCCGACTTTGGCTGTATGCCGATATCTATGAATACGAGATCCCCTGGGTCAGGAAAGGACTACAGACAGAGGTCCGTTTCCCCTTTTCCAGCGAACCGGTCCGGGGACGAATCGATTTGATTTACCCCTACCTTGAAGCAAAAACCAGGACCCTGAAAGCCCGGATCGACTTGAAGAATCCAGGTTTAGAACTGAAACCGGACATGTATGCCGATGTCACCATTATTACTGACCCAAATCACCAGGTGCTGAGTATTCCGACAGAAGCGGTTCTTTATACCGGCAAAAAGGAAACCGTATTTATTGCCCTTGGCGAAGGACACTTTGAGCCCCGCACTGTTAAAATCGGTTTGACCGATGAAAGTGGCTATGCCGAAATCCTCGATGGGATTAAAGCCGGTGAGCGGGTGGTGACTTCGGCGCAGTTCATGCTCGATTCGGAAAGCAAGCTGCGCGAGGCGATTCAGAAAATGCTCGAGCCGCAACCCGAAGAAGAGTCGCTGGAAGATCTTTTTTAACCAACGGATGACGAGTTGACCTATGCTGGGAAAACTGATCGAGTGGTCGATCCACAATATATTTATCGTCATTCTGTTGACCCTGTTTACGGTCGTTGCCGGCATCTACAGCCTGCAAAACACCCCGATCGACGCCTTGCCCGACCCTTCCGACGTACAGATCATCATTTACACCGAGTATCCTGGCCAAGCTCCGCAAGTGGTCGAAGACCAGGTGACCTATCCCCTGACCTCACAACTGTTATCAGTGCCGCACGCAAAAGTGGTCCGGGGCTACTCCTTTTTTGGCTACTCGTTCGTTTACCTGATTTTTGATGAGGATACCGACATCTACTGGGCCCGTTCGCGAGTGCTCGAATACCTTGACCAGGCCGCCGGGGGGCTTCCGCAGGGGGTCACGCCACGCCTTGGACCAGACGCGACCGGTGTGGGCTGGATCTATCAATACGTCCTACAGAGCGACCGTCACGACTTGCAGCAACTACGCTCCATCCAGGATTGGTATCTGCGCTATCAGCTTGCGGCGGTCGATGGTGTCGCCGAAGTCGCCAGCATCGGTGGTTTCATCAAACAGTATCAGGTCTCGATCAACCCGAACCGCCTGCTAGCCTATAACTTGACCATCCCGCAGATCAAAAAAGCGATCCGTAACAGCAACAGCGATGTTGGCGGACGGTTGCTGGAGATGGGTGAAACGGAATACATGATCCGTGGCCGGGGCTATCTGCGTGGCATCGAGGATCTTGAACAGATCGTGATCGGCACCAACAACGAAGGCACACCGATACTGTTACGCGACTTTGCCACGGTATCTCTGGGGCCGGAATTACGCCGGGGAATTGCTGAACTGAACGGCGAGGGGGAAACCGTCGGTGGCATCATCGTCATGCGTTACGGCGAAAACGCCCAGCAGACAATCGATCGAGTCAGGGCCAGGCTCAACGCGCTTCGCTCGGGCCTGCCCGAAGGGGTTTCAATCCTGCCGGTTTACGACCGCGCCAACCTGATAGAGCGAGCGGTCTGGACGCTGAAAGAAAAAGTCTTGGAAGAAAGTCTGGTGGTTGCCCTGATCACTGCCCTGTTCCTCTTTCATCTACCGAGCGCACTGGTGGCGATCATTACCTTGCCGATCGCTATCCTGATGTCTTTTGTGATCATGTACCTGCAGGGAATCAACTCTAACATCATGAGCCTCGGCGGGATTGCCATTGCCATCGGCACGATGATCGACGCCGCCATCATCATGACCGAAAACGCGCATAAACACCTGGAAGAGGATGCTGGCAAAAAACCACACGGGGAGATTATTCGAGATTCCGCCAGAGAAGTCGGACCGACCTTGTTCTTCTCCCTGCTGGTGATCACCGTGTCGTTTATTCCGGTGTTCGCCTTGCAGGAACAGTCAGGGCGGCTGTTCAAACCCCTCGCCTATACCAAAACCTACGCCATGGCTGCTGCCGCGCTGCTTTCGGTAACACTGGTGCCGATCCTGATGGGCTGGTTTATCCGTGGCAAAATCAAACCGGAAGAACAGAACCCGCTCAATCGTTTCTTTATCAGAATCTACCACCCGCTGGTCGATTTTGTGCTCAAATGGCGCTGGCCGACTCTTCTTGTGGCCATCCTGCTGATGGTGTCGATTTCCTGGCCACTGTGGTTCGCGCCCCGCCCACTTGGCTCGGAATTCATGCCAGCACTGCAGGAAGGGGACCTGCTCTACATGCCGACGACCCTGCCTGGCATCTCGACCACCAAAGCGCGGGAACTGTTACAACAGACCGACCAGATCATCGCCAGCTTTCCGGAAGTTGAACGCACCTTCGGAAAAGTCGGTAGGGCGGAAACCGCGACCGATCCAGCCCCGCTGTCGATGTTAGAGACCACTATCATGCTCAAGCCCCGGGATGAATGGCGCAAAGTTCCGGAACAGCGTTTTTATTCCGATTGGCCGGACTGGCTCTCGTTTATCAAAACTCCACTTGGCTGGATCTGGCCGGAAGAAACTCGCATCGACATCAACACCTTGATCACAGAGTTGGACCGGGAAATCCAATTCCCGGGATTGACCAACGCCTGGACCATGCCGATTCGCGCCCGGATCGACATGCTCTCGACCGGCATAAAAACACCGGTCGGCATCAAGATCATGGGGGATGATTTGGAGACCCTTTCCGAGATCGGCGTGCAGATCGAAGCCCTGATGCGGGAGCAGGAAGGAACATTGAGCGCCTTCTCTGAACGGGTGGTCGGTGGCTATTATCTCGACTTCGAGGTGAATCGCCGAGCGGCCGCCAGGCACGGCCTGACTGTCGGTGAAGTGCAGGAGATCATCCAGTCTGCAATCGGCGGCGTCAATGTCACCCAAACCGTCGAAGGGTTGGAGCGCTATACCGTCAACTTGCGCTATCAGCGCGATTTCCGCAACGATCTCAATTCGTTGAAGCGGGTGCTGGTACCGCTAAAAGATGGGACCCACATACCGATTTCCCAACTCGCAAAACTGCAGATCCTTCAGGGCCCACCGATGATCAAAAGTGAAAACGCCCGCCAAACAGCCTGGGTTTATGTCGATCTGCACAATATCGATGTCGGCACCTTTGTTGCCAAGGCGCAAAAAGTGGTGGCGGAGAAGATCCACCTGCCGGAGGGCTACAGTCTGGTCTGGAGTGGACAGTACGAGTACCTGCAGGCGGCGGAAAAGCGATTACAAATGATCATCCCGCTGACACTCCTGCTGATCCTTTTGATTATCTATTTAAGCACCAGGTCGCTGATTAAAACTACCATCGTTCTGCTGGCGGTTCCCTTTTCTCTCGTTGGCGCCTTCTGGATGCTTTATCTGCTCGGCTACAACATGTCGGTTGCCACCTGGATCGGCATTATCGCCCTGGCCGGCCTCGATGCCGAAACCGGGGTGGTGATGCTGCTCTACCTCGACCTGTCATATCGACTCCGGACAGCGGAAGGACGCATGCGCAGCCTCGGTGACTTGAAAGAAGCGATTCACCATGGCGCGGTGCGGCGCGTTCGCCCAAAAATCATGACGATCACTGTCATCATCTTCGGCTTGTTGCCGATTATGTGGAGTCAGGGAACCGGTGCCGATGTTATGAAACGAATAGCCGCTCCGATGATCGGTGGTGTCACAACCTCGGGACTCATGGAGCTGTTGATTTATCCGGTGATCTACTACCTGTGGCGTGGCCGCAACCTTCCTTCCAGAGCAAAACAGCCCGAGATTGTTGCTTCGAAAAAATAAGTAAAAAATAATTTTTTATTTGCAAATGGTTTTTTTCGCCCATCGCTATGCCTGACAGGCAGAGCTAAATATTGTTCTA
>NZ_QKAP01000120.1 GCF_003247215.1 Malonomonas rubra
TTCAACGACCGCTCCTGTCCATCGACAAAAACCAGCTTGTCTTCAAAGATAATCGCCTTCTCACCGGTCGGGCAATGCTCTTCGCAGACCAAGCACTCCTCTTGGCGGGCAAAGGGCAAACAACGGTTTTTATCAAACACCGCCAATCCGATGACCGTTTTCCGTTTCTCCGCAATCGGCAGCTTACGAATCGCTCCGGTCGGGCAAACCTGTCCGCAGAGCGTACAGTTATATTCGCAGTAACCGAGCCGAGCCTTCAAGAGCGGTGTCCACAGGCCCGTGGTTCCGGCTTCTATCAGCGCCGGATGCAACGCCTGACCGATGCAGACTTTCATACATTCACCACATCGGACGCAGCGACGCAAGAACTCCGCCTCACCAAGCGCCCCCGGCGGCCGGATCAAGTAGGGATTAAGCTTATAGCTTTCCGGGGCAATCCGAGTCACCGGAGCGATCACCGCTCCGGCCGATACCGACAGCAACAGATCCCGCCGTGAAAGGTCGACCCTTTTTTGTTTCGGCCGAGGGCCGGTGAGAACAAAGCTTACCCGCTGCTGGGGACAGTAATCGTTGCAATCAAGACACTCGATGCATTCTCCGAGAGCCTGCCCGGTTTCTTTGACTGCATCCATTCGACAATCGCGCTCACACTTGCGGCAATCATCACACAAACCATCCGGTAGCCTAACCAGCAACGCCCGGCTGCTGCAGATTCCGAGCAAAGCACCCAGTGGGCAGAGGTTTTTGCACCAGAATCGCCGTTCGACCCGCTCTAGCAGCAGAATCAATAAAAATACCAGCAGGGTAAACAGGCCGAGGCTATAGCTCGGCTGGAAAAAGGCCATCAGGTTGTCACGAAAAACCGGATAAACATCGTTCAGGACCGGCAAGTTGTATTGATAACTGACCTCGAACAAGCCGTTCATCGCCAAGTTATAGGCTGGATAAATAGAGAGAGTCAGAGAACGCAAGAAAATAGCCAGCGGGTCGAAGATCCCAAGCAATTGCACGCCACCGAAACTGGCAACCGTCAATGTCAGTAGCAGCAGATATTTTACTTTGCGCCAGCCACTATTGCACATATTTCGTCCGCGCCCGATCAGTTTCCCACAGCCGTCGATCGCCGTGCCGAGCGGACAGACCCAGCCACAGAAAAACCGACCGAATACGGCGGTTAAAATCAGTAACATCAGAGCCGGCCAAAGCGCCCAGCTAAATGGTCCGGGGGCAAGGAAATCTGCCAATGCCGCCAGTGGATCGATTCGGAACAGTAGGCTGACCGGATAGGGCAGTTCATCCAAGCCGCGGTATTCGGTCTGCACAAACAACCAGAGAAAACCGAGCAGGCAGAGCAACTGCACCAGCCGGCGTAGATTCGCATTCGACAGGGAAATTTTCACACCATCTGCATCCGCTTAAGATCCATCACACCCAAACCCCGCTTGGCCGCAGCCGCCACCGTCGGGATATCCTCCGGTTTATAGCCGAACAGCGTCGCAGCCACGCTGTCGGCAGCAACAATATCGCTGGAGGCAATCAGGGTGTTGCGCCATTCAACATCGCTCAAATTCCCTCCTTGCGGACCGTTCCTCAGCAGAATCCGCGTTGCATCGACCAGAGTCAGATCGGAATGCACCACAAGATTGATATCGGTCACCGCATCTCCAATCCGACGGTGCAAACGCCCGCGGTTGCCGCCGATCACCCCCATGATGTTTTTCATCCCCAGGGTCAGGGTCGAGATCGAATGATCCTTGGCGACCGGCAGATTGATAAAACTGTCCGCCTCGATCGCCGGCCGGTAAAATTCCCAGCTGCGCAGCTCTTGCCCCTCTTTGATCGCCACCTGCTGATAGGCACGACGATCCATATGCTCAATCCGCACCCGATCACTGTCAAGCGACTCAACTGCAGCCTGAATTCCGCTCTGCACGTAGCAACGCCGCGGATCGTTGCAGGGGTTGTCAAAAACCTGCACCTTCGCCGCCCCAGCTTCCAGACACTGCTCGATAACCGCCTTGACCACCTCTGGATGGGTATTGGCCCCCTGTTCCACGGTCCGGTCCCAACCGATGTTCGGCTTGACCACCACCTTATCGCCCGTCTTAACGAAACGGCCGATGCCACCGAGCGCACTGATGGTTTCATGCACCAGCTGCGGGATATCGGTGCCTTTTCGCACCGCTACTACCGATACTGCTGCAGCAAACGCTGGAGAACTCCGTAGATCGACGACCGGCAAGCCACCCAAAACGAGAGTACTTAGAATCGTATTACGGATAAATTGACGTCGATTGAGTGTGGACATTACTCCTCCCACAGAAATAAGCTCATTTAGGAACCCTAATGGAAGGCCCGGCAAAAAGCAAGCAGATGACTTCGGCATACGAAATCTGGAAACCGCTTTTCAGCCTTTTTCCTTTCATTCATTATGCCGCGAAAAAGGTTGGAACCCAACCGAAGAAAATCGGGCATTGTTGCTAAGCCGCCTCTTCCTTCGGTTTGCGCAGTAACAACAAAAACGGAATCACCGAGAGAAAGGCGATGCCGATGATCCAGAAGATATGGTTGTAGGAAAGCATCCCCGCCTGTCGTTGGATAGTGCGGTAGAGCATCCCCAGTGCCGTCTGCTCGGCCGCACTCTGCGGCATTCCACTGTCCAATGCAGCCTGGGTCAGGGCGGCCAGCTTTTCCTGAAAAAGCGGGTTCATCGGGTTGGCGTGGGCGACCAGCACATTCTGGTAAAACTGGCTAAAGCGTTGCAGCAGTGTGGCCGAGACGGCGATGCCGACGCTGCCGCCGATGTTGCGCAGCAGATTGTACATGCCGGTGGCATTGCCCATCTCCGGTCTCGGAATCACCGACAGCGTGGTAGTCGACAGCGGCACAAAGATCATCCCCAATCCGAGGCCCAACACCATGCGCGGCCAGACAAAATCCCAGTAGGAGGCTTCGAGGGTAAAGCCCTGCATGATAAACATCGAGGTGGCGCCTATACAGAGCCCGCAGAGAACGATATATCTCCCCTGTACCCCGCGCGACAAAGCTGCTCCGACAAACGGCATAACGCAAAGGGTCACTACCCCGCCCGGCGCCAGTACCATTCCGGCACGGGTCGCATCGTAGCCCATCAGGGTCTGTAGAAACAACGGGATCAACATAATAGCGCTGTAGAGACAGAATCCAAAGACGAACATCAGGAAGTTACCCGCCGAGTAGGAAACATACTTGAACAACCGCAGGTTGACGATCGGGTGCGGATGCCGCAATTCGGCCAAGATCAGCGCCATCAGGGAAATCAGCGCCACCAGGCTGAAGAGAATGATGAAGCTGGAGGCGAACCAGTCCTCCTGCTGCCCCTTGTCGAGCACCAGCTGCAGTGAACCGAAACCGAGGACCAAGAGCGTCAGTCCCCAGTAGTCGATGGAGATCTTCTGCTTGATTTTCAGGTATTCGGGGTCAACCAAAAAGGCAGCGGCCATGATCACGGCAATCACCCCGATCGGAAAGTTAATATAGAAGATCCAGCGCCAGTTGAGCTGGTCGGTGACGTAGCCACCCAGCGCTGGTCCGATGATCGGGCCGAACATGGCGCCAATACCGAAGATCGCCATCGCCATCCCCTGCTCCTTGGGCGGAAAGGTCTCCATCAGGATTGCCTGACTGTTCGGGATCAGAGCCCCGCCGGCTGCCCCCTGCAAGATGCGAAAGAAAATCAAGCTGCCCAAGTTCGGAGCTGCACCACAGAAGAAGGACGCGAGGGTGAACAGGGTGATACAGGTGATCAGGAAACGCTTACGGCCGAACATCCGTGACAGCCAGCCAGTCATCGGCAACACCACTGCGTTGGCTACCAGGTAGGAGGTCAGTACCCAGGTGATCTCGTCGGTACCTGCGTTGAGGCTCCCTTTCATGTGCGGCAGGGCAACGTTGGCTACTGAGGTGTCGACGATCTCCATGATTGTCGGCAGCATCACCGTGATGGTCACCAGCCACTTGTTGATGTTCTTCGCCTCGCTCATCGATTAGTGCCCAGAGTTTCTCAATTGAACGGGTTCAGATGTTCGAGAATGTCGCCCAGACTGCGCCCAGTGAAGATGATCGGCTCGACGCTCATGCCGACCCGCAGCTGATGTTGCGGATCGCTGTTGGGATCGATCGTGATTTTCACCGGGACCCGTTGCACCACTTTGACGTAGTTGCCGGTGGCATTTTCCGGAGGCAGAAGCGAGAAGGCAGCGCCAGTCCCGGCCATGATGCTGTCGACTTTGCCGGTGAAGATTTTACCGGGATAGGCATCGACACGGAACTCAACCCGTTGCCCCGGCTCCAGGTAGGTAAGCTGGCGCTCCTTGTAATTAGCGATAATCCAAGGTCGCTCTAGCTCGACGATTGCAAGCAACGATTGTCCGGGCTGAACGTTGTTCCCAAGCTGCACCGACTTGCGGGTTACGTAACCGTCGACCGGGGCTACAATCCGAGTATAGGACAGGTTGAGGCGGGCCAACTCCAACTCGGCAGCCCGCTCGGAAACCCGCGCCTGCTGATTGTTGTCGTTCGCACCGAAGCGGGCCTTGGCGGCCAGTAGCTGCTGGCGAGCCTGTTCCAGACTGGCCTTGGCAACCTGATGTGCGGTCTTCAGCTGTTCCAACCTTTCTTTGGGGATTACCTCGCGGTCGTAGAGGGCTTCTCCCCGCTTCTGGTCGGCAGTGGTCTGGTCGAACTGAGCCTGTGCTCGTTTCACGATCGCGGTAGCGGCTGCCACGGCAGCCTGCTCTTCCTCGGTGGTATTTTTCGCCAGTGCCATCCGTGCTTCTGCCTTGGCCACTTGGGCTTGATAGTTGGCCGGGTCGAGAGTCACCAGCAGCTCGCCGGCAGCTACCCGCTGGTTGTCACTGACCGGTACCGCAATTACCTGCCCGGCAATCCGGGCGGAAACCCGATGGATATGATTTTCGATAAAGGCGTCATCGGTGGCCAGCTCGATTTTGCTTTTGAACCAAAGCCAGCTTCCGATCATCGTACCTAAGAGGATCAACAGCAGCAGCACAAGGCCGATCCGGTGCCGACGCTTGCCATTCCCGTTGCCGTTATTTTCTTCAGATCTTTCAGCACCCAGCTTGTTCTCTTCCATCTGGAGCTGGTTTTCCGTTGGCTTCATACTACTCTCCTTCAGAGGGTGCCAACGGCGTGGCTTACCCGCGCCAGAGCAACCCGATAATCGAACTGCGCCCGGGCCAAATCGGTGCGAGCCTGGGTCAGAAGGGTTTCTGCGTCGAGGACTTCGGTGGCGGTGCCGACCTGCTCACGGTAACGGTTCTGGTTAATGCGCAGGTTTTCCTCAGCCAGTTCGATGGCCGTTTGAGCTACGGCAATTTTCATGGCCCCGACCCTGGCGTCGTTGCGGGCGGTCCGCTCGGCCAGCCGCGCTCTCTCCCGTAACTCGGCAATATGCAGACGTTCTTTATGAAGTGTTTCCTGCGCACGACTCAAGCGTGCGTCTCGAGCCGAACCATCGTAGAGGGTGAATTTCAAACCAATGGTCGCAGAGTAGATGGTCTTCTCCTTGACGTAGCTGTTGTCGACGTAATCAGCACCGAAGTGGGCATAAAGCTGTGGCCAGAAATCGCCCTTGGTCTGCCGCAGTCTCGCTTGAGCGCTGTTGATCAGCTCGGTTTGGGCAAGCAGATCTGGACGCTGCTCTGCCAAATCAGTGGGGAACTCTGGCACAGGAAGCATCGTTCCGTCGCTCAGTTCGCTTCTCGCCCCAGCTGGCCTAGCGGTCAGATAGTTGAGTTCCAACCAAGCGTTGTTCTCTTCCCCCTGCCTGGCAAACACCTGTTGCCGGCTGGCGGCAAGCCGTACCTCAGCCTGCAGCAGATCGTTTCTAGTGACCACTCCCTGTTGATAGAGTGCCAAGGCGGTTTCGCGGTGTGCTTCGGTCTGAGTTACCTCATCGCGTGCCGCCTGCAGCAGAGCCTGGGAGGTCAGCACCCGGTAGTAGGCGGCCACGGTGCGCAGCAACACATCCTGCTCCAGGGAAGCATAGCTGTGATCTGCCGCCCGCCAGCTGGCATCAGCCGCCTCGATCCGTCCGCTTGAGCGGCCGAAATCGTAGAGCAACTGATCGACGCCGATACTGACGTGGGGATAATTACGCTCTTGTGTCGGAGAGCTGCTGTCGCCGATAACGACCTGCTGAGCTGCCTGCTGCTCTGTGTAGCCGGCGTTCAGCTCCACCTGTGGCCTGTAAACACTCTTGCTTTCCTTAATCACGATTTCAGCCAGGCGTGGGCCGCTGGCTGCTTCCTGCAGCAGTGGGTTGTTGTTGCGGGCCAGTTGCAGGCAGGTATCCAGAGTCAACATTTCGTTCGACAGGGCCGGACTGGAAAAGCAGCACAGAACGAAAATCGAAAAAAGATACCTAGTCATCGCAGGCCCCTCGCATTCGCTTGAGAAGTTGACAAAGCTGCTCGTATTCATCAGCGGTTAAATCTGCACTGATCTGCTGACGTAGGCTCATCGCCAGTGGGGTAAGCTCGGCTTCTAGTTTTCGGCCAGCTGCGGTGAGGGTGACCAAGTAGGCTCGCCGGTCACCGGGGTGTGGGATTCGAGCGACCAAGCCCTGTTTTTCCAACCGATCGATCAGCCCGCTTAAGGTAGTCCGGTCAACCTCGGTTTTTTCTGTCAGTTCGGTCTGCGACAGGCCATCCCGCTTCCAGAGAAAGGCGAGCAGGGCAAACTGCGGCGGAGTAACTCCATGCGGCATCAGTATGTCGCGAAAACGGGCAAAAAGGCGTTGGTGAGCCTTGGCTAGCAAAAATCCAACGCTCGTTTCAATATCGAAAGGCATCGTGATCTCCCTTTGTTTTAATACGGACTATCAGCATACTGCATAAATGTTTTTTTTGCCAGACAATGCTGTTTTTACCTTTTCAACGTAGCCCGACGCACAAATCAACGTAAGCGTCCCAGTAACTATCCCCCGGCAAAGCCGGGGGCTTTAAAGGTGAACCGCTCAAAGCGGTGGGCTCATACCTTGGGCCGCCTAAAGGCGGCTAGTTGAGCAGTTTCAATTGATCGACCCTGCGATCTTCTCGCTCCTGATCACGAATGTACTGGCGGATTACTTCCTCGTCGCGACCTACCGTAGAAGCAAAGTAACCTCGTGCCCAAAAGTTCTCCCCGGTAAAGTTCCGAGTACGCTTCCCAAACGTTCGGGCGATATGAATTGCACTCTTGCCCTTGATATATCCAACGACCTGAGCTACCGCGTATTTCGGCGGGATCGCCACATATACATGGACGTGGTCTGAGCACAAATGACCTTCCAAAACCAAACTTTCTCGTTGTCGAGCCAGTTCTCGTATCACTTCGCCGAGGTGCTCTCGGATTCGACCATAAAGCACCTTTCGACGGCACTTCGGTATCCAGACTATGTGGTACTTGCAGTCCCATACCGAATGACATAAGCTTTGTACGTTGTTCAACGGAAGCCTCCTTTTCTGGGAACTTTGAGCGGTTCACAGATGGGAGGCTTTCAATTACTTCCGGAACTGTCAAACTTTTAGGGTCCCCCGGCAAAGCCGGGGGGTTTCCTTACGTACTAA
>NZ_QKAP01000056.1 GCF_003247215.1 Malonomonas rubra
CAGCTCACTTCCTATCGCTTCCTTCAGACCCTGCCGTTGCCAGCAACGCCCTTGCGATTCGGATTGTCTTCCCCCTGATCGGGGCGACGCTTGCTTCTTTCAGCAAGCCGGGTTTGCCAGCTCCGCTGGGCAAACAACAAAAAAGCCGGATCATAAGCAATCCGGCTTTTTTGACTCTGTGAGATGCTATTGGCTACTCAAAAACCAGCAGCAGATCCCCTTGATCAATCTGAGCACCTTCGCCAAAGACCACTTGCTTGATTTTGCCATCTTTCTTCGCTTTAACGTTGGTTTCCATCTTCATCGCCTCGGTCACCAGCAGCACATCACCTTCTTTCACCTCGTCGCCAACGGCAACATTCAGCTTAAAGATCTTGCCCGGCATCGGCGCGCCTACCTCATGACCGTTATCTGGGTCGGCTTTAATGTGACTCGTCTCTTCCGTCGCCACTGAGTCATCCTTTACCACCGCGGTCCGCGGTTCGCCGTTCAGCTCGAAGTAGATATTCCGAGTACCGTCTTCACGAACTCGACCAATCGCGTTGAGCTTGACGATCAAGGTCTTACCCGCTTCGATGTCGATGGTCACCTCGTCACCGATATCGAGTCCGTAGAAGAAAACCGGAGTCGGCAAAAAGGAGGTGTCGCTATATTCCTGACGGAAACGATCATACTCCTCGTAAACACCAGGGTAGAGCACCGCTGAGAGAACATCCTCGTCACGAACCTGATGGCCGAGCTTCTTTTCCAGATCAGCTTTCTTGGCTGGGAAATCGACTGGCTCAAGCAGTTCGCCAGGCCGGCAGGTGAGTGGTTGCTCGCCCTTCAGGATAATTTTCTGCAGTTTCTCAGGAAAACCGCCGTATGGTTGGCCGATCATCCCTTTAAAGAAATCAACGACCCCCTGCGGAAAGACCAAATCTTCGCCCCGCTCATAGACATCCTCCGGTTCCAGGTTGTTCTGAATCATGAACATCGCCATATCACCAACAATTTTCGATGAGGGCGTTACCTTGACCAGATCACCGAACATATCGTTGACCTTGCGATACATTTCCTTACACTCTTCCCAGCGATGACCAAGCCCAAGTCCCTCAACCTGAGGCTTGTAGTTGGAGTACTGTCCACCCGGAATTTCATGATGGTAAACCTGGGCAGTACCGCTACGCAGCTCCGACTCGAACGGCGCATAGTAGGTCCGGCAGGTTTCCCAGTAGTTGGCCAGTTTCTGTAGGCCGTCCATGTCCAGTTTCGGGTCCCAGATAGTACCTTCGAGCGTTGCTAACAGCGCGTTCATATTCGGCTGTGCGGTCAGGCCGGAAACTGAAGAGAGCGCCGCATCGACCACGTCGCAACCGGCCTGCGCAGCCATCATCAACATGGCAACGCCGTTACTCGAAGTGTCATGGGTGTGCAGATGAATTGGCAATCCGGTTTCGCTCTTCAGCGCCTTGACCAGTTTCTCAGCAGCAAATGGCTTGAGTAGTCCAGCCATATCCTTGATCGCCAATACGTCGGCACCCATCGTCTCCAGTTCCTTCGCCATATTGACATAGTATTTGAGCGGATACTTGTCACGCTTCGGATCAAGAATGTCGCCAGTGTAACAGATCGCCGCCTCACAGATCGCACCACCTTTCTGAACGGCTTCCATCGCCACCTTCATACCGGTTGTCCAGTTGAGTGAATCGAAAACCCGGAAGACATCGATCCCCTTATCGGCAGCTTTGGCAACGAACTCCTGAACAACGTTGTCAGGATAGTTGGTGTAACCGACGGCGTTGGAACCGCGCAACAGCATCTGGAAAAGGACATTCGGTATTTTCTCCCGCAGACGCTCAAGACGATCCCAAGGGTCTTCGCGCAAAAAGCGCATCGAAACATCGTAGGTCGCGCCGCCCCACATTTCCAATGACCAGAGCCCCCCCCCAAGGTGCGCGGTCGCTTCGGCGATACGATCCAGATCGTAGGTCCTGAAACGGGTCGCCATCAACGACTGATGAGCATCCCGCATTGTTGTATCGGTCAACAGCAGATGTTTCTGTTGACGGGTCCACTCGGCAAGTCCCTTAGCCCCCTTTTCGCGTAGAATGTCACGGGTACCACGCGGATGCGGCTTTCCATAGGGGATTTCCGGGACTACTGCTTCGCGTAAATCCTTGTAGTGCAACCTCTTCTCTGGAGCAATGCCAGGATAACCATTGACCGTGGTGTGTCCGATAAAATTGAGAATTTTATTAGCACGGTCCTTCTTGACCTTCAGATCAAAGACTTCCGGGTGATTGTCCAGGAATGATGTATCGCACCTCCCATCAAGGAACGTGGGATGGGTAATCACCTTCTCCAGAAACCCAATATTGGTCTTCACGCCTCTAATTCGAAACTCCTGCAGTGCTCGGTGCATGGTTCGGGCGGCTTCGTCGAAGTGCAAGCCCCAAGTCGACACCTTAACCAGCAACGAATCGTAGTGTGGAGTGATGAGTGCGCCAGCATAACCAGCGGCTGCGTCAAGCCGGACACCGAAACCAGCGGCAGTACGGTAGGCCTTGATGGTTCCGAAATCGGGTGCGAAGCTCATTGCTGGATCTTCTGTGGTAATCCTCGACTGAATTGCATAACCACGCAGCTCAATATCTTTCTGCGATTTGATACCAATCTCGGGGTCTGAAAGCCTGTAGCCCTCGGCAATTCTAATCTGCGCCTGCACCAGATTGCGCATGGTCACCAGTTCGGTCACTGTGTGCTCGACCTGGATACGTGGGTTAACCTCGATGAAATAGAAATTTTCTTCCTTATCCATCAAGAACTCTACGGTACCGGCGTTGCGATAATTGACCGACTTGGCTATCTTCAGAGCGTAGTCACACAGTTCCTCTCGTTTTTTTTGGGTCAAGTAGAGTGAAGGAGCGATCTCGATCACTTTTTGATGGCGACGTTGTATCGAGCAGTCCCGCTCATAGAAGTGAACCAGATTTCCGTGAGTGTCTCCAAGAATCTGCACCTCAACGTGTTTCGGATTCTCTATATATTTTTCCAAAAACACGGTCGAATCGCCAAAAGCAGCCTGCGCCTCGGAAGCAGCGCTACGAATTCCTTCAAGCAACTCTTTCTGGTTATTTACCACTCGCATACCGCGACCACCACCCCCGGCGCTTGCCTTGACGATAATCGGATAACCGCAGGACTTCGCAAAGATGAGTGCTTCTTCATCAGTCTGAATCGGTTTTTCGGTACCGGGAACGATCGGCACACCTGCTTCAATAGCAACCTGACGACCGGAAACCTTGTCACCCAGACGCCGCTGGATATCTGGGGTGGGACCGATAAAGGTGATGCCAGCCCGCTCGCAGGCTTCAGCAAACTCAGCATTTTCCGACAAAAAACCATAACCGGGATGGATAGCATCTACATTTTTCTTGCGCGCTAAGTCGATGATCTCATCGATTGCCAGATATGCATCGATCGGCCCCTTCCCCTTGCCGATCTGATAGGCTTCATCTGCCTTGTAGCGATGCAATGAAAGACGATCTTCTTCCGAATAGATTGCAACCGTAGAAATGCCTAGCTCAGTACATGCACGGAAAATTCGAATGGCAATTTCCCCCCTATTTGCCGCCATGATTTTTTTGAACTTCGTTACACCCATGTCTAAATCCTCTCCAAAAGTTGTTAACAACTTACAAATTTGTGATTTTTTGAGATCGCTAAAAAAATTTCACTGAAACTAAATTATTGTAGTGATTTCGTAAGGTTACAGATTTGTTGCTTCGACATAGAAGCAGAAAAAAGCACTCCGTGTCAAGTTAGAATAGCGTTCTATTTTTAACAAATCTGGTCAAAAAAAAGACTTGGGCAGTTGGTCTTACCAATAAGCTATGTAAATTCAGCAAATTACAGAGGGATGAATAATTAACAGATATGTTTTGTGGCGAAGAAAAAAAATGACAAGAAATATCTAATTTATTTGCTTATTCTGATGAATACCATCCATCACTTCTTGCTTAAACGAGTCCAGTGATTATGATTGGGTAGTGAAGTCTCAGGAGTCCTAAGGTATTAGATCTCAGCGCGTTGTTTACACTTTATCGCCATAAAAGTGCTGCACCCATCATGGCGCATCTATGCCGACAAAGGAAACGGGGGGAGACCATCTCATCGTGACTTAAATAAGCCCCGGCAATGACCGGGGCTTCATGGCCATCTCGATTAGAAAAACAGTGTGACAGGCTTCACATCATAAGGGGTGGCCGCATTCAGTTATAATACGAAGCAATTGCCGGGGAAAATTTGCCGAGCCTTGAAGGATTTTTATTGAGAGAATACTTGATATCTTTTCCTTAGTAAATTTCTCTCGTTAACCATAGAGTTCCGCTCTTCTTCGAGCTGGGCAAGCTCAACTTCACAATCGGTTATTTCTGTTTGCAGTTCGAGCCTTTCTTTGACAAGGATTAGGCGGTCAATGTTGCTCGTTTTTGCATGGATAATTAGATTTTCTTTGTGGTGAGCCTCTTCATGCAGTTCTTCCAGCAATGTGTGGGTTTCATTGATAAAAGCTTCGTGCTTCTTGATGGAACGATTCAAGGAATAAATCTCTCTACCTCTCTGATAACCGATTTGATAGTCACCAATCAACTCAGGAGGACATACGTCGTTAAAGTATTTGCCATGTTGACCGAGTCCAAAACCATTGTTGTAGGTACAATATTGCTTTAGTCCTTGCGAGTGGCCCTGCTGATATTGTTCCAGGCTTGGGGCCACGTTGTATTCTGCACAGGCTTCACGGTGCTTGCCAATATATGCTAGCCTCCGACCTCTAGTCCCATCTTCCATGCCAATGATTTGCCAGTCAGCATTCAGACATTCTGAGCGATTCATGGTCGCGCAGCCTGACAGAAAGAAAAGGGCAATTAAGATTAAGGTTATTACAGGATATCTCATGGTGTCCTCGCAGTCTCTTGATGAGACGATATTAATGCAGGTGGCATTGCAAAGTCAAAGCTCTTAATAATCAATTCTCTTACTAACCAGGTTTGAGTTGATCAAATGATTAGCAATATGTTCATACCTATACTTTTACTCTTCAGGTTGAGTGGGTTGCTATCAGACAATGATATTTGTATTGAAATTTTGAATACGAAAATTTTTGAATCTGCCCCTTCAATTTTCGAAAAATTAGATACCTGCTGCTGTCAAGAATAAGACAAGCGACGCCGACACAGAGAATAGAATGAGTTTTTCTTTGATCATCTTGAAAGCGACCTGGAACCTGTTGATGGCTTGGCTGTACCGTAGAAGTTTGAACACGTTGAATAGCCTCAGAAGCCTAAAAGCCCTCAACGACCGCAGGGTTCTACCCCTAATTTACGCACACGAGTGTTGTCTTCAATGATTTTCTTAAGATTAGAGGTGTCCCAAATTGGGTGATTTAATCTCATGGGCCCCGATATTTTGAGCCGAAAACTGCCCCTTCCGCTAAGCCGATGAAATTACAGCAGAGCGAAAGGATCAGTTTTGATATGATTTGTAAGGAGCTTTAGGCGAAGACATTCTCGTGACTTGTAGTATCCGCACCAAGTCAATCCAAAGCTATGTTAAGCGATCACTGAGACAGCTCATATACTATGGTAGAATTGATTAGTTTTTTAATTTCAAGGAGAGGTGGGTATGAAAAACTACATGCAATTTTCGCTGGTTCTATTCTTTGTTTTTATCCTTGCTGGTTGTGCTGCCGAAGGCGGACTGGACATGAACAAAGCCATGGAAGTGGGAGGCGGAGTACTACAGGCAACCATGCTGTCGGAAGACAGCGTCAAGCAGACAGCATCTCTGGCTGCGTCCGAGATGGATAAGAAGACACAGGTGGCCGGAGTAGAAGATCCCTACTCTCAGCGACTTAATCGACTGGCTCAGGGGCTGCAGAACTATGATGGTCTCACTCTCAATTTTAAGGTCTATTTGGCTTCGGACGTCAACGCCTTTGCCATGGCTGACGGTACCGTACGCGTCTACTCCGGCTTAATGGACAAAATGCCTGACGATCAGGTGCTGGCTGTCATCTGTCACGAATTGGGACACGTCAAGTTGAAACATAGCTATCAGCAGATGCGAGAGCAGATCCTTTCAGACACTGCTTTCAAGGCGGCTGCGTCTGTCGGCGGCTATATTGGTTCTCTGACCTCATCCCAATTGGGGCAGATTGGCAAGCAGGCGATTGAGGCACATTTTTCCCAAACCGATGAGCTTGAAGCAGATACTTATGCGGTCAAGGCGTTACACCGAATCAATAAAGATCCCTATACCATGAAGGCGGCTATTCAGACACTCGAAAGTTTGTACGGCGAAGGAGGCGGTTTTTTAAGTAGCCATCCGTCGAACCCCAAGCGGATAAAAAATATCGACGCCGCTATTGCGAAGCTCTAACGGCATTTAGTCGACAATGTCAGGATAATTGGTATCACATATTTCAAAACTCATAATTTTTAAAACCGCCACTCCGATATGGGGTGGCGGTTTTTCGTTCAGAATGGGCGGACTGGATTGTATGATAATCAGTGGATGTCTTTGCTTAACAACAGGTGGTGGATTTAACCTAACCCTTTAATACTTGTGACTGAATCCAGCCCATGCTAGCATGCGTCAATGAAATGACGAACCTCTTTCTTGGAGGCCAACATGCCACAATCTTCCCAGATTCTGTTGATCGACGACGAACAGGAAAGTTGCCAAGCCCTTTCACTTCTTCTTTCCCGTGCAGGATATCGTGTTGAAAGCTGCCATTCTGGTGAAAAAGCCTTATCAATTCTGAATAAGCAGAACTTTGAACTGATCATCAGCGACCTGTTTTTGCCCGGTGTCAGCGGTATCGATATTCTCAAACGGGTCAAGGAAGACTCTCCTCAAACCTGTGTTATCCTGATTACCGGAAACGCTTCGGCGGAAACCGCTGTCGAAGCGATGAAAGAAGGGGCTTTCGATTACATCAGCAAGCCCTTCAACTTTGAACGACTGAAGCTTCAGGTCGCCAAAGCGCTGGAAAAGAGCAAACTGGTTATTGAAAATCAGTACCTTAAGCAGCAACTTCGCCATAAATATAAATTCGACAACATCATCGGCAGCAGCCAAGCGATGCAACAGGTTTTTTCCCGGATGGAAAAAGTTGTCAGCACCGACTCAACCATCCTGATCCTCGGCGCATCCGGCACGGGTAAAGAACTGGTCGCTAAAGCGATTCATTTCAACAGCTCCCGCAAAGACAAGCCCTTTGTCGCCATTAACTGCGGCGCCATTCCTGCCGACCTTCTCGAATCGGAACTGTTTGGCCACACCAAAGGTTCTTTCACCAGTGCAGTCTCAGACAAACCGGGGAAATTTGAAATCGCCAACGGTGGCACCATCTTCCTTGACGAAATTGGCAACATGCCGCTGCAACTGCAGATGAAACTGCTCCGGGTCCTACAGGAGCATGAGTTCGAACGTGTCGGTTCGAGTAAAAAAATTAGGCTTGATGTCCGACTGATATCTGCGACCAACGCCGATCTGGCCGAACAGGTTAAGATCGGAAATTTCCGCGAAGACCTCTATTACCGTCTCAATGTCATCCCAATTGTTCTACCGGCTCTGAAAGATCGCCGCGGTGACATCACCCTGCTGGCAAAACACTTTCTAACCAAAATTTGCAAGGAGATGAATCGGCCGCTGATGGCCCTCGACCATCAAGCGCTCCAGTCTATCGAAGCCTACGACTGGCCGGGCAATGTGCGCGAAATGGAAAATGTGATCGAGCGCACGATCGCCCTGACGGATGGCAATCTAATTACCTGCAACGACCTACCGTCCGACATCGGCAGCGCTAGCAGGGAAAAGTCAACCTCTGCGCCGCAAGTAACGGAAACGGGAATCGACATGCCACAAGTAATCGCAGAAATCGAAAAAGAGATGATTCTACAGGCAATGGATATCGGCAAAGGGGTCAAAGCCAAGGCAGCTGATCTGTTGGGGATTAATCGCACTACGCTGGTAGAAAAAATCAAACGCCTGAAAATAGGAGTGTAAAGAGAAAGGCCGCTCTCCTGGGAACGGCCTTTCTTATAAATAAGGAGTGGATACCTGACGAGAAACTCAGCATAGCAAGCTTTATTTGGCTTGTTTCTCCATTTTTTTCCGTTCGTTCGCATCGAGATATTTCTTGCGCAGGCGGATCGACTTCGGTGTCACTTCGACCAGTTCGTCATCATCGATATATTCAAGCGCCTGTTCCAGGGAAAGGATCGTCGGCGGAGTGAGGCGGATCGCATCGTCACTGCCTGATGCGCGGACGTTGGTCAGTTTCTTCCCTTTACAGCAGTTGACCACTAAGTCGTTTTCTTTAGCGTGTTGGCCGATGATCATCCCTTCGTAGACCTCTACCCCAGGTCCGATAAAGAGAATGCCCCGATCCTGCAGGTTGAACAGTGAATAAGCGATTGATTCACCCGGTTCGATGGAAATCAACACTCCGTTCTTGCGACCAACAATCGGTCCCTTATAGGGCGCATACTCGTGAAAGGTGTGATTCATCACACCGGTGCCACGAGTCTCGGTGAGAAATTCTGTCCGGAAACCGATCAAACCGCGGGCCGGGATAATAAACTCAATCCGGTTGGTGCCATCCATCGGCGTCATCGATACCATCTCCGCCTTGCGGGTGCCAAGTCTCTCAATCACCGTTCCCTGGTATTCTTCGGGGACATCAATGGTCAAGTATTCCATCGGCTCACAACGGGTGCCATCAATCTCACGATAAATGACCTCCGGCTTGGAAACCGACATCTCAAATCCTTCACGGCGCATGTTTTCGATCAGGATCGACAAATGCAGTTCGCCACGGCCAGAAACCTTGAAGGTATCTGTATTGTCCGTATCTTCAACACGCAATGAGACATTGGTGCGAAGTTCCTTCATCAGCCGATCACGGATGTTGCGCGAGGTGACAAACTTTCCTTCGCGCCCAGCAAACGGTGAGTTGCTGACCATAAAATTCATTGACAGGGTCGGCTCATCGATTGCCACGTAAGGTAGAGCTACCGGATTCTCGGCGCAGGCCAAGGTTTCGCCTATCCCAAGTTCCTCGAACCCGGCGATGGTAACGATATCTCCGGCAAAAGCCTCCTCAATCTCGATCTGCTGCAATCCCTGATAGCCTAACAACTTGGTAATCCGGCCATTTTTTATGTTGCCGTCCTTGTCAATCCAGGCCACGGTCTCACCCGACTTGACTTTGCCGTTAAAAATCTTGCCCGTAGCGATTCGACCGATGAACTTGTTGTAGGCGATATTGGTGACCAGCAACTGGAACGGCGCATCGACGTCAACCTGAGGCGGGTCAACTTTTTCGCGAACCATCTGGAACAATGGCTCCAGGTTGTCCGATTCGTCCTCCAGTTCGTTCTTTGCGTAGCCATTCTTGGCGCTAGCATAGACAATCGGAAAATCAAGCTGGTCCTCGTTGGCGTTCAATTCGCAGAACAGGTCGAAAACCATGTCAACCACCTCTGCCGGGCGCGAACCTGGGCGGTCAATTTTATTGATGACGACGATCGGCTTCAGTCCCAGGTCGAGAGATTTTTTCAATACGAACCGGGTCTGCGGCATCGGCCCATCGAATGCATCAACCAGCAGCAGCACCGAGTCGACCATCTTCAGAATCCGCTCGACCTCTCCGCCGAAGTCAGCGTGCCCCGGAGTATCGACGATGTTGATCTTCAGATCACCGTGCTGCACCGAAAGGTTCTTCGAGAGGATGGTGATCCCACGCTCCTTTTCCAGATCGTTACTGTCCATCACCCGTTCGGTGATCGCCTGGTTTTCCCGGAACACCCCGGATTGGATCAGCATGGCATCGACCAGCGTGGTCTTGCCATGGTCAACGTGAGCGATGATAGCGATATTACGAATTTTTTCCGACATCAGTTAAACCTTTTAAATTGCGTTGTTTTTCTAAAAGACGCGCGATTATGCCAGAAAGCCACCGGCGTGCCAAGCAAATACCTCGAGCGGGGTGTCTTTTTTACCAAAAGCAAATAAAGCTCCCCCGGAGGAAGTTCCGGAGGAGCTTGCGCAATCAAAATAGCTGGGTTCTGGACTATTTAGCCTCACCCTGTTCCAACTGTCCGAACGACTCCTCGAAGATTTCGAGCAACTCAAGGTTCTGCTTGGAAAGCATCATGGCGTTGCCGACAATCGCGTAGTAGAGAATACTCAGGCGGGTTTTGGAGGTAATTTCCTTGATGCGCGGCACTTGGCGGTCGTTCAACTCGCTGGCGTAAGCACGCAGGTCGGCATCCAACTCGCGCAGCCTCTCTATGTTGCTGGTCTGCATGTGGTCGAAGGTCGATTCGACCTCGCTGAGGATCACGCCGAGCTTACGGCGCACCTGCTCCAGTTCCTCGACCTGCTCAGGCAGCAGTCCCTTGTGATGGTTACCGATATGGGTATACGCACGCAGCACGATATCGCGATGCCCATCAGAGAGCTTCTGCAAACGACGTATGGTCTGCGGATACTTGTGCGAAACCACCACACCTTTTTGGTCAAGCAGGCGCATCGCCTTAAAGACATTGGCAATAATAATATTCGACCATTGCTGGGTCTTCGTCAGCTTCTTACGTTCCACCCCGACAATGTCGAAGTTCTGCTTAAACAGCCCCTCAAGCGCCTTGTCGAGCGAGTGGTGAATCTCCTTAAGCAGGAAGCTCATGTGCGCGAAGGTCGTCTCGATACACTCGCGCGGGTCGGTGACACTCTCGAGGTTGAAGACCTCGCTTTTTTGTGACTCCTCCTGCATAGCACGATGTTTTCGGTGGGTCTTGTTAATCAGGAACGCGGCAAAGACCACCAGAAACAATACCCCGAAACCCTTCAGGAAAAAGATCAGCGTCGCAAACAGGCTGGCAAAGGTGAAGGCAATCACAGCTGTCATGAACCAGCCGCCGACTACGGTCAGCACGCCGGTCACTCGGTAGACGGCACTCTCGCGCCCCCAGGCTTTATCGGCAAAAGAGGACCCCATGGCGACCATGAAGGTCACGTAGGTGGTCGAAAGAGGGAGCTTGTTAGCCGTAGCATAGGAGACCACCGCGCTGGCTACCATCAGGTTGACAGACGCGCGCAGCAAGTCGAAGGTTGGACGTCCCTCAACCACCGCGACTTTCGGAGCAAGGGCAGGGTCGAGGCGGCGGCGTACCACGCCGCGGATGCTCTCAGGAAAAATACCTTTGCCCATCTCCAGGGTGTTGATCACCAAACGTACGATTGCCCGCGACAGGAAGATCGACTCGAAGCGCTCCTGTCCTTCCTCTTGGGCACTGAGATTGAGAGAGGTTTCCGTAACGGTCCTCGCCTTGCGCGAAAGCACTATGGTCAGAACCATAATGACCCCGGCGATCAATAGGTATGTGGTCTCGGCTGGAACTTTCTCGGCCAGAGCACCCATAGTCACGGTCAGCGGTGCGTCGGTGGCCATGGCCGAGGCGTAGGCGTGCAGTCCGGCCAGCGGCACACCGATAAAGTTAACCAGATCGTTGGCCGCAAAGGCCATCGCCAAAGCAAAGGTTCCGATCAAAACGATCGGCTTGAGAATGTTTACACTCATCACCTGAAGTATCGCCAGCACGATGGCCGATATAACAAAAATAATTACCACCATCAGCAACCAGTGATCCTTGATCCAGGCGACGTTTGCCTTACTCATAAACGCCGCTCCCTTGGCACCCTTGACGAGAATAAAATAGGTGATCGACGACATCGCAAGACCACCCCACAGGGCACCGTAACGCTTGAAACGCTGCTGGTAATCAAACGTAAAGAGCAGGCGGGTGAGAAACTGCACCAACGCACCAAAAACAAACGAAACTGCCACCGAAAGCAGAATCCCCATGATGATGGTAATCGCCTTGGCGGTATTGATGTAGTTGATGAGGGTGACCAGGCTGTCACCGGCCTGGACGATTTTGAGTACAGATACGGCCACTGCAGCACCGAGTAATTCGAAGACCACCGAAACGGTGGTCGATGTCGGTAAACCGTAGGTATTGAACATATCTAGCAGGATGATATCGGAGATCATAACAGCGAGAAAGATGGTTAGCAGCTCCGGCATGGTGAACAACTGAGGATGGAAAATCCCCTTGCGCGCCACCTCCATCATACCACTAGAAAAGGTCACTCCAGCCATAATACCTAGGCAAGCGACAGCCATGATTACCGCTCGCGGAGCAACACGCGAACCGATCGAGGGGGTGAGGAAGTTGACTGCATCATTACTTACTCCGACCATGATGTCGAAAAGAGCGACCAGACCGAGGATGCAAACCGCAACAAAAAACAGCTCTGTATTCATAATCGTATGAGTATCCTTTTTTCAGACATTAGGTGAGCCGACAATTCTGTTATAACTTTCCGCAAAAAACCGGGCAACACCAATGGCTGTCCGGTTTTGATTGCATTTCGAAAAAACATTCTTTGCAGGCTCCGTTGACTAACAAATCCGCTTCGTGCGCTAACTAATATAAGCGGATTGTTAGGATTGTATTAGCGCATGAGTAAAACCTGTTTTCCGAAAAATTTTTCTTCTCATGCTCCGTACACCGGCTCATCGAAAAGAGCCTCATGCAGATTGACCGTGTGGTTCTTGATACGTCGCAGAGCCACCGCCATGTCACTGAAGGTCAAGGCAGGCAGCGCCCCACAGGATCCCTGCTTCATCCGGTCGAGGTGAGACTTGCGAATTTCGTCAGCCAAATCGTTGAGCCGGTTCGCCTTGTCGTAGATTTCACGCGTACTGGTAGCGTCTTCGTTGTTGAAGGCCTGGCAGACGTGAGAGAAAAAGGCAAATACCTCATGATGGAACCGATGCAGATCGCGCCAGGCATCTTGACTGAAATTCTGTTCATACTTATCTAGTCGCTTCATGTAGGAGCAAAGCGAAGCAGCATAGTCAGCAATCGACTCCAGCTCGTCTGCAGCTCGAACATAGGCGTAAGCCCGGTCCGACTGTTCCTTGCTCGCGTTACCGGCTTGCATCAGGGTGACCACAAAAGTGGTAATCTCATGCTGCATAATATCGGTTTCTTCCTCGAGTGATTCCACCTTACGGAAAAACTTACTCCTTTTTTTCAGTTCCGGCTGAAGATAACTACCAGAGTGTTTCAAAGTCTTACGCACGCGCCCCTGCATCCGCTTGAGCTCTTCGTAGACCATTGAGATTCCCATCGCTACCGGCATGGTTCCTGGAGCACCGATATATTTGAAGCCCCGCTTACTTTTCTCTTCCCGCTCCGGAACCAGTCTGATCACCAGTCTGGATAGATAATTGAGAAACGGCAGCATAACCAGGGTGGCGGTAACATTGAAGAAAGTGTGTGCCATAGCTATATGAGCAGCGATGTAGGGACGATTCCCTTCGGCATCAACAAAGCCGGATGCTCCGGGAACAAACTTCTCGATCATTGCAACATAAAAGGGGAAAAGCGAAATGATAATCAACACCCCAAGGACATTGAATACACTGTGCGCCATCGCCGCTCGCCGTGCGGAAATGGTGCCACCGATAGCAGCGAACTGGGCGGTGATAGTGGTACCGATGTTTTCCCCCATAACCAGTGCAATCGCCGTATATAGTGGAATAGCTCCCGTCAGGGCGAGTGCGATAGTGATCCCGAGCATCGCTGAACTGCTCTGGATAATCATAGTCATCAAACAACCAATAGCGACGCACCCCAGGATACTGAGCAGGGTCTGAGCATCAAGGGCCAGCATCAGATTCATGAAGCCTTCGTCGTTGCGCAGCGGTTTGAAGGCACCGCTCATGATCTCCAACCCGAAAAAGATCATCCCCAGAGCGACGAGGACCTTGCTAATGGCAGAAACCCGATCATTTTTGGAAAAGAGCATCGGGAAAATACCGATGGCAATCAGCAATAGACCATACTTGCCAACCTTGACAGCCAGAATCCAGCCGGTGATGGTTGTACCGATATTAGCTCCAAGGATAACTCCGATCGCCTGAGTCAACTGCATCAGTCCGGCATTGACCAGACCGACAACCATTACCGTGGTAATTGAGGATGACTGAACAAAGGTAGTAACAAACAGTCCGACCAAAACTGCCAGAAAGCGATTAGTGGTAACTGAAGAGATCGCTTTGCGGATCATCCCGCCCGACAGCATCTGTAAGCTATCGGACAGATATTTCATTCCGAGAATAAAAACGCCCAAACCACCAACGGCGGTATATCCCATTTTAAAAGGTTCAATCATTTTTAATTCCTAAAAGTTTTCTACAGTTTTGTGTCTTTTCCCGTAAAAAGCCGGACAGACGTAAACGTCTGTCCGGCTGTATTTTGATTTCAAATACTCATACACGCAACTCTCCAGCTAGTGGCGAATTTACCCGTGCGAACGACGCGAGTATAAGGGAAATGTTAGGATTGTGTTAACAAAAAAAAGCGACTCAACCTTTTTTAATCTGCCGGTATGGATATCAGTCCGATATTATTGAGCAATTCAATCGCCATTTCGAAGTCACATCAAAATCAATTGCCGAGTAAGCGATTCAGAGTCCCTTCGAGCAACTGCTTGACCGGTGTTTTTTCCTCATCTGCAGGCACTACTTTTTCCAGCAAGCGCTTGGTCGCTTCCTGCTTTACTTTTGAGGTCGCCCGCTCCTGCAACACCTTGGAATCTAAACCGATTTTCGGACTACTCAGAGTCCCCTTGATCGTCAGAGGCAACATCCCCCAACCATCCTTGTCGCTCAACTCCTTTTGCAAACCGGTTTTAACACCGATACGGTTCATTAAGTCGGGAGACAGACGGGCATCCAATTTAAGATCCAAACCGCCCTCAACGCTGATTGTGCCCTCCGGCTTTAATTTCGCCTTGGAGCTGTCTAGTTGTGCCGACAATTTGGTCAACCCATTACGTAGATCGTAATTACTTTCAAGGGCATCAAAACTCAGGATTTTCAAATCGGGAAGATCGAGGAACATCGCCAACTGTTCCAGCAAAGGAGAACCGGTAACCTGACCCTGCCGTAGCTTCAACACCCCTTTTACCTGCAAGGACTTCAGAACATTATCCGGGATGGTGCCACGACCGGAAAAATTGTTCTGCAATTGCAACAAGCCGCTCACCGTCTGTTTGGCCTGCGGGACAAGACCGGAAACCAGCGTCATCAAGTTTGACTGGTCAAAGCTTGCCTGACCCTGATATTTGAGTCCTTGGACTCCCAGATCGACATCACTGTTGAATGTGAAGTCGCCACCAGCTACCCCGCCACGTAAAGGTTCAATCTGCAAATGATTATCTTTTAAAATGACATCTGCAGAAACATTTTCCAGATCAAGCTTGCGGTAAATCAGCTTTCCAACACGCAAAGTCCCGCGCATATCCACTGGAATATTGAATGGCCCAATGTCTTCTGCCAGAGTCTGTTCCTGCTTCACCTTTGCCTGTTTGGGAGATGAAGCTTGCGGAACCTCTGATTCCTTTGGCAACAGCGGATTAAGGTCAAGCTGGTCGGCAGCAAGACGAAAGTTTCCGCTAACCAGATCACCGAATAGATTTTCCGCGGAAAATTCCAGGTACGCCTTCTGTCCGGCCAGATCCAAAATCATCTGTTTGGCTTCCACCCGCTGATCAGCTAGTTTGATCGGTCCGCTAACACCGAATCGCAACTTGTCCAGATTCGCCTTGACATCCACCAACTCGATATCGGCAGTTTTAAGTAACTTCGCACCAGCGCTGGCAGGACCGGAGAACTCGATACGACCATCGATCGCACCGGCCAGACGGAAGTTACGGATATCCTTATTCAGGCCATCGGGCAAAGCATCAACCAAAGTAGTCAGATCAAGTTTGTCAAACAGAAGCGCTAAGGCAAGATTTGGTTCCTTGCCGGCAAGTTCGACCGTACCTTCCGCGCCAATAACGGCGTCATTGAAGTTAACCAGCAATGTGGACACGGCAAGTTTCTGCCGGTTTAACTGGTAATTCAAGGCATAATCGAGTTCCAGCTTGCCTTGTTTGAGAGCTGCTTCGGGAAGCTCATCCAAAACCAGATCGAGATTATCAAGTAAAATTTTCCCCTTCGACTCAACAGTTTCCTTTTTCAGTTGAACTTCCAGATTCAGGTTTAAAACCGCTGAACCCAACTTCCCAGGGAGCGACTGCCGGTAATAAGGAGCGAACTTAACGAGGTCGAGTTTGGACAATTGCAAATCAAGATCACCTGCCTGCTCGGCGATATCATAATTGCCGGACAAGGTTATCTGACTGCCATCCAACATTGTTGAGAATTCAACCGGGAACGGCCCGTTCAGAGTTATCCGGCTCGCTTCAAAATTGAATTGATTGAAGAGGTACCGGTAGGGAGACCTACTGTTATTTAAGCGATCGATGAAAACAAGTTCCCCACCTTTGATCGAAACCTGATTCACAAGCAGACCGAGTGGGGAGGTTCCGGTGGAAACCTTTTCCGTCTTCGTTTCGGTAGCGGGTTTGTTGCCCCCCGTTGGAAGCAAATCGGAGAAATTAAACTCGTTCGCTGCAGTTCGTATAATTTCGATGCGTGGCTCTTCCAGTAGAATCTGGTCAATAACCAGTTCCCCCCTGAACAGCGGCAACAGTTTATAATGCAAGGCTAATAGCTTTATCGAGATAAAATCATCGGGAGTATCTTTTTTCTGTACGCGCAGGTCATAAAGCGAAACACCGGAAAAAATTCCGATATCGATCCCTCCCACTTCAACTTTCCTCTGTAATGAATCCTCAACCAGAGGCAGCAGGGCTCCTCTCACTCTCTCAGGGGTAACAACAACCTTGACAAGTATCGAGAGCGACACCAGCAGAAAAACGATTGTTATCCCTACGGCCATTGCTATTTTTGCGGTTTTCGACATGATTCACTCCCGAGGCCGAAAAATTTCTTCGAATTAAATACAGCTAGCCAGATTTCGAATTTACAAGGTTAACACTCTATCACAGTTAATGCAGCTTCACATTGTATATATGGCCATTTATATATATATCGCCAATCCAAAGGAGCCCCCTGTGCCGATCTATGAATTTCGTTGTAGTGCCTGTAAAAACTAACAGAAGAAATATGCAACTCCAGAACGACCGAAGTCGATTGCCCTGATTGCGGAGAAAAAGCAAAACAAATCGTTTCGATCTTCTCTGGAAAAACAGACCTAGCTATAAACTATGCGGCTGGTTGTTTGCACAGAGCCGGGTTCACATTAGGCTAATCAAGGGACGGAGTGCCAGCCTAACCTTAAAACTTGCACAAACATAGCCATTTCCACCGTTTTAAACAATGTGCCTGCAAAGCGGAAGTCACTAGAAATACAATGGGAAAACTGCATATCGATTCTAATATTAGAATATTTTACTTTTCGCCCGGGTGTCGATAAAATTCTAAGCATTAAATAACCCAAATACTCGGGGGTGTTTGAATTATGAAAAAAAACAAGAACTCTCTACTGATTGACGTCGGATGGTGCGAATGGGTTTCCTTCCCAACGCTGAAAATTCCAGCCATCGAAGCTGAAATCGTTAACGAAGCGCGTCAATCAATCCTGAATGTCTTCGACTATTCAACATTCAAAGAGGGTGAAGATCTGATGATCAGTTTTGGCGTCCACCCTATCCAGAAATCGGATGAAGTTGAAGTCTATTCCGTGGTACCGGTAAAGACTAGACGCTTGGTCAATACAGAGAACGGCGAACGTAAATGGTGCTATGTCATTGAAACGGAAATGCGGATCGGCTCGATGAAAAAAAATATCGAACTGACCCTAGTTAAAAACGAGGACTCTTTATTCCGACTGCATTTGGCGCCAAAGACCATTAAAAGTCTGGTTCGGATCAATCCTCAGAAAAGCTACCTGACCGGACAGATCCTAGGAAACTTTAGAAGCCAAGTGGCTTCGCATGGCGCTTGATCCTGCCAGTTTGCATGATCCAAAAGCCGCCCCCTGCTAGGGTCGGCTTTTTTTTATTCATCATCCAGCGCCGATTCATACAAATGCTTCGACCATCCGCTGATCTTTATTCCATTAATAATGGCAAAGGGCACACCACGACCGGAATCTAGTTCTTCTTTCCGTTTGGCAGCAGCGGGATCTACTTCAATATCGTAGACCTTGAAACTTACTCCTTTTTGGGCCAAAAAACTTTTGGCCTTGTCACAGTAGGGTCACCAACTGGTGACGAAAAGCTCAGCAACAACTTCACTCTGCTGAGTTTTCCGGTAAACTTTGGTTTCAGCATCCGCAGGTTGCGGAACGGATAAAACGCTGGAAAGCAGGCAACACAACAGGACAAGTCTGAAAAAAAACTTCACCACATCTCACTCCATAGGTACATGTTTAATAATCCGGCACAATGCCGCTTCTCATTTAGTTTCCACAAAAGCCTTATAAAACTGTCGGGCCGTCCGGCCGCTATGAGTGGCCCGCGAAAGAGCAAACAAACGCGCAGCCTCGTGTAGCTCGTCACGCTCCCCTTGGTAATCGGCAAACAAGCTGTCGACAATCCGCAGATATTGATCCATATTGCCAGGATAAAAAGCCAGCCAGAGTCCGAATCGATCGGAAAGTGAAATCTGTTCTTCAACCGCATCGGCGTAGTGAAGCTCACCATCCACAACCTGACTATCGAGATTATCCCGCATTTTTTCCGGCAATAAGTGACGTCGGTTCGAAGTCGCATAGATCAGCACATTGTCTGGTGCCATCTCTATCGACCCTTCGAGGACACTTTTTAAGTGTTTATAATTCTTTTCTTCGTCGGAAAAAGATAAATCGTCACAAAAGACGATAAAGCGTTGCGGTAGATCACGGATTTCATCGACAATCTCAGGCAGGTAGATCAGGTCGTCCTTGTCAACCTCAATCAGACGCAAGCCCTGCACCACGTAAGCATTGAAGATAGCTTTAACCAAGGAAGACTTACCAGTCCCTCGTGCGCCCCAGAGCAAGACATTATTTGCCGGTTTGCACGCCAGAAACCGTTCGGTGTTTGTCACCAGTTGTTGTTTTTGCCTATCGATACCGAGCAGCTCAGCCAAACCAATCTGATCGACGTTCCTTACCGGCCGCAAATATTCTTTACGCTGCCGCCAGATTGCAGCAGTAGTGGTATTCCAATCCAATTGCATCTAACTCACCTGATAAGATTATGCTACCGGAATCTCTAGTAGTGCCGGATTCACAACCTGATTCTTGTAGGTGATTTCAACCTTCGAAATCCAGTTTTTCTTCCAACGTTCAGCACGCTCCTCGGTCGATTGATTTTCTACGTGTTCAATCGGCACCACCTTCGCCTGGTCAATCTTCAAGCCATTAATGCTGTTGGCATTTAACACTGCATACAGTTGATCATCGATCTGGCTGACGATAAAGGGGAACACCCCGCATTGTGAACAGAGAAAAACATCCGCGGACTCGCTGCCAAACTGGTAGCGATTGATCTTGCTGCGATCCTTGACCGACACCTCCAGCTTGCCGTGCGGATGAGAAGTATAGCAGGCTCCCTGCTTGATACAGAAAGAGCAGTCACAGCTTTTGATCGGCAGTTCCATCTTCGGGACTGGTGAAATAAATGCGTACTCGATATTGCCACAGTGGCAACGACCGCTGATTTCGTACAAACCACTCATCCTCAAACCTCCGGGTCCATATTTATGCCATCACTATACCATCAGCCATTCAACTCGCACCAGCCATCCAGCAAGGGGAAATAGAGCGCTGTCCGGATCGGCAGATCTGTAGTTTGTAGCCTCAGTAAGCGCGAGTACATCCGCATCTGCCCTGCATATTGTTTCTGTTGCCGCCTGACAAATACAGCCTTCGTCTCACCAGTATTTGGCGAGCTGGTCTTGTAGTCGATGATCCACCGTTCACCGGCAAAAACAAAAGTCCGATCGATAACCGCATGCACCAGCTCATCATCGACAACCCCGGTCAACGCCAACTCACACGCATGCTCTGGATGAGCTGCCAGTATCCATTGTCCCCGCTCACTAGCCAGAGTTGCTTCCACCGCTGCCGACACCGTATCGATCCCCACAGGCAATTCCGAATTCGGCACCCCGAGTGAACTGAGCTGACGACTGATGACCCGCTGCTTCTCTTCGCTAGCACGTCGCCGCCAACTCTCGCCCCCGAAGCGGGCGATCTGTTCAAGGTACTGATGCACCAGCGTTCCAACATGCCTCTTCGACTCGTTTTCCCAGCCGCTGAAGACCAGCTCCCGCCCGTCATCATCCTCCTTCTGCGAAGCTATTTTCTGCTGTATTCCCGATACCAATGTTACCCCCGAAAGCTGCGGCAGCCGCCAATCAGCAGGCAAGCTTCGCAAAAGCGGTGGCATGAATTGAGGTGCTTCTTTTTTGCGACTTATGGCATTGGCGACAAAATCGGCCCCGACAACCGGCCAAAGCTTTTCCAGCAGCGACCCGCGAACAGGCTGCAGACGATCATCTTTGTCGCGCTTGGCGTGGCCCAACAGGTATAACCGGGAGACCGCCCGGGTCGTAGCAACATATAGCAAACGAACAGCTTCCAGCTCCTGTTTGTCGTTTTCCAGGCTACCAATCAGTTGATAGGTCGGATCTTTTTCGCCGCTGCCTCGCGCCGCGACCGGTGCCAACAACAGTCCGTGCCGCGGGTGCTGCTGCCACCTCAGCAGCGGACTTTCGATGCGGCCTGTGGTTTTGCCGAGCCCGGGGAGAATCACCGTGTCAAACTGCAAGCCCTTCGCTTTATGGATCGTCATTACCTGTAGCCGGCCATCCGCTTCGCCATCCGGAGCAGCGAACAACTTCTGCAACCCCTCCTCCAGCAGATCGACCGATTCAAGTTCACCGCCCTGTTCCAGCGACTCCAGCAAACCGAAAAACAACTCGGCATCTTGCACCGACTCTGCGGCATAACAGGCAGGGCCGCCAAGAACCAGCCAGGTTCCTTCCATTAACGCGCGCAACGGTAAACGCCCCCGCCGCGAAATGGCCCGCTGCAGCACAGGCCAGATTCTGGCGATGGCCGCCTGACCATCATCTGACAAATTCGTCAGGCGCTGTTGGTTCGACAGCAAACCGGGGATCGTGGCATAACCGGCACCTTCGACCAGTGCATTTAAATCGTTCAAGCTCAGCCCGCACCAGGGCGCCCGCAGCACCGACAACCAGGACAGCCGATCAGCACGTTGCAGCACGGCCTTGCAGAGGCCCAACAGATCGAGAACCACAGGGCGCGCCCCTAGTTGATCGATATCCTGTGCCTGGTACTTCTCCCCGTGTTGCCGCAGCAGAGGCAGGATCGACTGCAGATGATTGCGGCCGCGGACCAAGATGGCTATTTTCTGTTGCGGATCTTCACGGCGCGCCTGCTGTATTAATTGCAGCACCTGATCCGCCTCCGCCTGATCGTCGCGACCATCGAACGGAAACAACGTACAGGCAGCTTCCTCCAACAGCGGGTGTACCGCATCCGCTTTCGCCAATGGTACCGCGCCTGTGGCAATATCAACCTGCGCAGGGAAAAGCTGTTCAAAGGTCTCATTGACCCAGTCAACAATCCCCTGCTGCGAGCGGAAGTTACAGGTCAGTTGCAGCGGTTTCAGCAGTGGCCCTGCAGCCCCCAAGCGCCCCTTGAAAGTATCGAGAAACAATCCGACCTCTGCCTCGCGGAAACGATAGATCGACTGCATCGGGTCACCGACTAGAAACAGGGTTCGCCCGTCGCCCGCGATCCACCCGGAGGTCAGCAAATCGAGCAGTTCGTACTGCAACCACGAAGTATCCTGAAATTCGTCGACAAGAATATGCCGTAGATCATTGTCGGTCTGTAGCAACAGCTCCGTAGGGTCTTCCGCATCACCGAGCGCTGCCTTGGCCTGCAAGGCGATCGCGGCAAAGTCGGCTTTCCCTTGGGCACGAAACACCAGCCAGAGTTCCGCCACCAATCTGGGGAGCAACTCGATCAGGCACTGCAGGATCTGCCATTGATTCTCCGTATAAGCGCGCGCAGGCAACTCCCAAACCTGTTTGAGCTGTTCAGCCAAACCGGGAACGGCCGACAACCCAGATAAAAGGTCGAGCATCCGCTGCTTATCGTCCTTGTACTCTTTTCCGCTGGGGAAACCGTTTTTCACCGTCACCGTTTTTCGCAGCTTACCTTCAGCCGTTAGAAGGAACCGGGCAATCAGCTGCCAATTTTCCAGATCATCCTTTTCAGTCCCCGGCAACTGGCTCAAGTCTGCCAAATTTACGTCGTTCAGCTGACCGGCCGCGTATTCAGCGCAAAACAAAAATTCAGCAGTCAGTTCGCTCGGAAATAACCGCCTCAGACGAAGCAGCTGGTCGGCAATCAATCGATTAATGCCAGCTTCCAAAGCTGTGCGCGGATCATACTCTTCCGACAGCAGATAACGCAGCCACTGGTCGCGTTTTTTCAGCATGTCTACCAGCATCGTCTGAAGGTATCCGACCTGATTATCAAGGTGTCCCAACAAACGCCGCAGGGCATCCCTTTCCGGACAATCTATATCGAGCCGTTGCAAAAGCTGCTCAGCCGCCAGTCGATAGAGTGCTTCGGCATCCTCAGTCACTTCCGGGACGGAACCGAATCGAGACAGCCAGGGCATCTTTCGAACCAGGCTCGTGTTGAAACTGTCGATGGTCTGGATGGTCAACTGTGCCGGGTTACGCAGCAAGTTTTCCCCCTGCTTCTCCAGAGCAGCGGTCGCCAGTTGCCAGGTTTTCGCTTCGTGCGCTTTCTCCGGGCAGGGAGTATTCTTCGCCGCGCTCAAAGCTTCCAGCAAGCGGTGTCGCATCTCGGCCGCTGCCTTGCGGGTAAAGGTGATGGCTAGAATCTGATTCGGGCGCTCCACCTGAGCCAACAGGGCAAGAAACCGCTGAATCAGCAGCTCGGTTTTACCCGACCCGGCCGGAGCCTGGACGATGCAGGAACCGCTCACATCGATCGCCAACTCGCGCTGACTGGCATCGGCAATCATGCGTCCCCCCCTTCTGATGAAGCCACTTCGCCGATCCGACACAGGCCGGGCAGATCGCAATATTGACAACTGCGCTTGATATTGTACGGCCGAACTTCGGCCTGCCCAGCAACAAAATCGCTGGCGAGTTTTTCCAGTTGCCGCCGCCAATCGTCAAGCAGAGCCTGCCAGCTATCCAGGTTCCGCTCTGTCGCCTGCGGAAAATCAGCCAGCGCCTTGACCCGCCCGAGTAGCCCCTTCTCTTTCACCACACCGAGCAGCCGCGACTCGCTACGGCGCACCTGGGCAAACGCGACACCGTCGGCTTCCGCTCCGTGCTGCGCCACGGCGTAAATCGGCAACTGCGGTTCCAGCAACGGCTCGCAGAGCAGATCTTCTGTCTTCAGATCACGACCGGTTTTGTAATCGATCACAACCTTGCTGCCATCGGCCAGTTCATCGACCCGATCGATTTTGGTTCGAATCTGCAACGGCCCGAGTTGCTCGATATGCTCCTGTTCCATCTCAACAACGCGGAACGGATCGCGGTTGCGCTCAACCGAATCAAGCCAGTCGCCAAGCAACAGCACCAACCGTTCTTTCTCCAAGGCCAGCAACTGCGCTGACGGCAGGGTTCGAGTGGAAAAATACTCGTCAACGGAACTTTCGACTACTGTCTCCAAAAGTACTGTCTGACCGATTTCATCCAGTCCCAACAATGCCTGCTGATCTCGCAGCCGTTGCCAGAGCCGCTCCAGCACTAGGTGCACCAGATCACCACGGGTCATGGCATCGAATCCGGCGGATGCCGTCTCCAACTCGCGCCCACGCAAGCGGTGGTGAACGAACGCCCGAAACGGACAGTGCGCCTGGTCCTTCAAGATCCCGGTGCCGCCACTCCCTTTCCCATCCGTTAATGGCGGACCGCTAAGGTCTTCTCTCTGCTGCAGTTTGCAAGGCGCTTGCAACAGCCAGGACAAGGCATCCTGACGCTCGGCAACCGCAACCTCTGTAGCTATCGCCTGTTCCGGTAGAAGCGGGCTTGGGCGCAGCTCGCAATCACCGTCGCGGGTCGGATAACTGAAGATCACTTCTGGCGCTGCAGTCTGCAAGCGTTCAACAACCTGCTCGGCAAACAGCAACTCCCGCTCAGCATCAGCGTGAGGCATCCCCTGCTGCTTTTGCAGTTGGTAGGGCAAAAAAGGATTCGGCCGCGCTGCAGCCGGTAAGACGTTCTCGCTCAATCCCATTACCCAGAGATGATCGAAGTGCAGACCAGCTGATTCGAGTTGTCCAACCAGTTGCAAAGGCCCGGTCGGCGACTCAAGCTGAAAATCGATGTCAGCGGCCAACCGTCGCAGCCAGCCGAGCGCCTGCCCCCGGCTAATCGGTTTCGATACCGGATCGAGTGAAGCCAGCGCTGGCAAAAGCTTCTCACGCCAGACCTTGATCGCCTGATACTCGCTGCTTGCCATGGTGCGATCTCCCGGCCAACCGAGTTCCCGAAGCTGCATGGCAAACTGCTCCGCCCATGCGCCCGGCAAGCGGTGTTGGTGATCTTTCGTGGCAGTATCGAAAACTCGACAGATTTTCTGCAGCTGTTTCAACTGGTCGTTTTGCTCGGCAAGACTCTCAAGTCCCGAAAGACTGATCTGTATCTGACGAAAAGAACGGATGCGCGCATCCAACTGGGCGCGGCTGTCTAGTTCTTGCTGACTACCGCCCAGGTAAGGGGTTAGCAACAGAAATGAAACTTCTTCGAGAGGCAATTGTCTCCCGACCGACAAAAACTCGCAGGCTGCATGTACTACACCCTGCTCTGCCAGCGGGCCGCCGAGCGAAAGGGTAAAGTTCGCCTCCTCGTCGTAGAGCAAGGGCGTTGCTGCAGGGTCGATCTGATCGCGGAAAATACGCTCGATTTTGCGCCGCTTGGCCTGCAGGTCGAAGACGACCACGCCGACCGACGCTGCCCCTTCGTCGAGCAAGCGCCGTGCCCAGCGCGCAGCCTGCTCGATTTCGTGATCTTCATCCTGCGCGGCATAACACAGCATTTTTTCTGCCACCTCACTGGACAAGGAGGCCGGCTCGCACGAAATCCCGATTTCGCGACAGGTCGCGGTGAGGCGTTCCGCTCCTGGCGGCAATTGATCGAACCCGACCAGCAGAATCTGCTGCGCCGGCACCAGGCGACCTGTCTTTAGCGCGGCACAGATATAAGCCGGCAATTCGCTGCGATCAAGCCATTCCTGCTGCTGGCAGGTAAGTTTGAATTGTTCGTGCCAACGGGAAAAAACCTGCTGATCTTCGGTCAAATAGAAGCCAGCGAGCGAGACATCGTATTCTTGCAGAAGTTGATAGGCTTCGTAGGCCCTTTCCGCCGTCTTGCTAACTTGCAGCAGTTCTAACCCGGTGCCGCGACTCGAATCTTCGATCAACTGCTCCCACAGGCGCAACGCGGCATTCTTGTTGAGCAACCGCCAGCTATCTCCGAGTTCGGCCAGACAACGACTAAGCCAGCCCTGATAACTGATGATTTCCGGAGTCCCCCAGATTTTTGCTCCGGACTGCTGCATCGCCAGGTCAAAACAACTGCGCAGATGGCGGAACAGCCGTTCGTTGGCCGTCAGGATCAGGGCTCCTGAACGTGCGGAAGAAATTAACGATGAGAGGTTGTGCAAGCGAATCCCCCTTGGCAGAAACTGTTTTTCATAGCATTACAACACCGGATTGACAGGAAACGTCACAAAGCAACCGTCAGGCGCTTCTCGATAAGACTTTTTTCCTCGGCAAGGCGCTGAGAACTCCAACGCTTCTCCATACTCATCAATTCCAGCACCCGAGGCACAGCCTGTTGTGCGAGGCGTTGATCGATCAGCGCCAATGGTAAGCGCCGCGCCAGAATGTCGATCGCCCGTTCGGCCAACTCGAATTGGCAGGCATGAATAACTTCCGCCTCCAGACAGGGGAAACCCGTCGCCAGCGGTTGTCCATATCTTTCAGCGGCAAGGTGGGCGATCCGTTCAGCATGGCAACCATAGCTTTGATGCAAATAACGGGCAACCGGCTCGGATAGTGAAAAATTATCAACCAGCAGCCACCAACCGTTCGGCTGCCAGTTCTCTGCCCCGGTTACCGGCAAGGCCTTCGTCTTGCAGTGCCCAGCTATAAAGGATCTGCCCTCCACAACCCGATCAACCAGCTTTTCCGCCATCCGGCGATAACTGGTCCACTTGCCACCAGCGATACTGTAGAGTCCACTCACCGATTCTTCGATGGTAAAATCGCGCAGAATCCGGGCGCTGTCATGCGCCTTCGGATTCTGAACCAGCGGCCGCAATCCAACCCAACTGGCGCTGACATTGGCGCTGCTCGGCGGAGGATCGATCACCTTCTGCAAATGTCGCAGCAGGTAATCGATGTCATCCTGTCTAACTGGTGGATGCTCGCTCAATTCCGCATGCTGGTCAGTAGTCCCGACCATGCAGCGCCCCTGCCAAGGCAGCACAAACAGCACCCGGCCATCTTCCGTTTCACTCAACAACAAACCGGCCTGCGGTGGCGGATAGCTTTCGTCAAGCATAATATGAACCCCGGAGCTGACCAGCAACAACGCTTGAGCGTTGGGATCATCCAGCAGCCGCAATTTATCCACAAAAGGACCGGTAGCATTGACAACGGCTTTGGCCTGCAACGAAAAGCGCTCCCCTGAAATTCGATCCTCAAACACTGCTCCCACCAGTTTTCCCGCAGCTTTCGGCAAATCGACAACCGCCAGATGGTTGGCGATTAACGCGCCATGCTCGGCCGCACTGAGAGCTAGCGCTAGGGCCATCCGGCTATCGTTAAATTGGCCATCATAATAGCGGATGCCGCCTTTCAGATCTTTTTTTTGCAACAACGGGAATTCCTGCAAGGTTTTCGACAGGTTGCTGAAACCGCTCGGCCCCAGGCTGTGCTGACCTGAAAGCCGGTCGTAAAGCTTCAGTCCGAACCAGACATAAGGCAACTGGGTCCAGCGATAGACAGGCGAGATCAAAGGTAACGGATGCGAAAGGTGCGGCGCGTTCCGCAAAAAATAGAACCGTTCGTGCAGCCCTTCCTTGACCAGCTGGTACTGGCCACGATCGAACTGTTTGACCGCCATTTCCAGGTAACGAACCCCGCCGTGTACCAGCTTGCTACTGCGACCGCTGGTTCCTTCGGCAAAGTCGTTCTGCTCCGCCAGCACCACCGAAATCCCCCGACTGGCGGCATCAAGGGCAATCCCGCAACCGGTCGCCCCACCTCCAATGACCAGCAGGTCGCAACCCGGAAGTTGTTTTATTTTTTGCAGGTTTTCGCTACGGTTCATGACAAGAAAGTTGACTCAGGTTGATATATTGCCCTCCAGTATACTCACAGCCATTATGAATCGACAGTAATTTTCTTTCCTATTGGGAAGTAGAAAAGCAGCTGCGAAAAAGGAAGGGTTCAAGAAAAAGGCGGCGTTTCAATTGATTTGAAACGCCACCCAGATCAGTATTTATCGAGCAAGAAAAATCTCCATGATTCTTTTCAGCCCGCTCAGGCAAGATCGAAACGGTCCAGGTTCATCACCTTGTCCCACGCTGCAACAAAATCTTGGATGAACTTCTGCTGCGAATCCGTACAGGCATAAACCTCCGCCAGGGCACGGAGTTGGGAATTCGCGCCGAAGATCAGATCAACGCGGGTCCCGGTCCATTTCAGCTCACCGGTTTTGCGGTCCCGCCCTTCAAAGATGTCGCCATCTTCGGAAGTCGGCTTCCAAGCGGTGTTCATATCAAGCAGGTTGACGAAAAAATCATTGGTGAGCATCTCCGGGCGCACGGTAAAAACACCATGTTTGGACTGTTCAAAGTTGGCGTTCAAAACGCGCATACCGCCTATCAGCACCGCCATCTCCGGCGCAGTCAGGGTCAGTAGCTGAGCCTGGTCGATCAGCAATTCCTCTGCCGAGACGGCATACTTGGCTTTTTGGTAGTTACGGAAGCCGTCAGCCGCCGGTTCGAGAACAGCGAAAGATGCCACATCAGTCTGCTCCAGAGTGGCATCGGTGCGACCCGGCGTAAAGGGGACTCTGACATCATGACCAGCCGCTTTGGCAGCCTGCTCTATTGCGGCGCAGCCGCCGAGAACAATCAGATCAGCGAGCGAGACCTTCTTGCCATCGGCTTGGGCGGCGTTAAATGCCTGTTGAATCTCCTCATAGGTTTTCAGCACCTTAGCCAGCTGCTGCGGCTCGTTCACTTCCCAATCTTGTTGTGGCGCCAGACGGATGCGGGCACCGTTGGCGCCCCCGCGCATGTCGGAACCACGGAAGGTCGATGCAGACGACCAAGCAGTCACTATCAGCTGAGCGATCGATACTCCCGCGGCTAGGATCCTCTCTTTAAGAGCTACAATGTCTTGCTCGTCGATCAGCTTATGATCAACCGACGGAACAGGATCCTGCCAAATCAGGTCTTCTTCCGGAACTTCCGGACCTAGATACCGGGCCTTCGGCCCCATATCTCGATGGGTCAGTTTGAACCAGGCGCGAGCAAAGGCGTCAGCGAAATCCTCGGAATTGGCCAGGTAGTGCCGAGCGATCGGCTCGTAGATTGGATCGAACCGCAGTGAGAGATCCGCGGTGGTCATCATAGGCCGGTGCTTCTTGGTCGGATCGTGGGCATCGACCACCATGTCCTCTTCTTCTACGTCCTTGGCCAACCACTGCCAAGCGCCGGCAGGACTCTTAACCTTTTCCCACTCGTACTTGAACAGCACCTTCAGATAGCCCATATCGAACTGGGTCGGGTTCGGTTTCCAAGCCCCCTCGATTCCACTACTGATCGTGTCGCCCCCGTTACCGCTGCCGTAGCTGCTTATCCATCCAAGCCCCAGCTCTTCTAAACCGGCTGATTCCGGATCGGGGCCGACATGAGAGGGGTCACCGGCACCATGGCATTTGCCGAAGGTGTGCCCACCGGCAACCAGGGCGACAGTCTCTTCGTCGTTCATCGCCATGCGCCCGAAAGTCTCGCGCACGTCATGGCCAGAGGCAACCGGGTCCGGGTTTCCATCCGGACCTTCCGGATTGACATAAATCAAGCCCATCTGCACGGCTGCCAGCGGATTATCCAGATCCCGCTCACCGGAATATCGGCTATCCGGTTTATCACTCGTCGCCAGCCATTCCTTCTCTGAGCCCCAGTAAATATCTTCTTCCGGCTCCCAGATATCCGCACGACCACCACCAAAGCCGAAGGTTTTGAAGCCCATCGACTCCAGCGCGCAGTTGCCGGCAAGAATCATCAAATCGGCCCAGGAGATCTTGCGGCCGTATTTCTGCTTGATCGGCCAGAGCAGACGCCGCGCCTTGTCAAGGTTAACATTGTCCGGCCAGCTGTTGAGGGGAGCGAAACGTTGATTACCGGTCCCGCCTCCGCCGCGCCCGTCCCCCATTCGATAGGTCCCTGCGCTGTGCCAGGCCATGCGGATCATCAGCCCACCGTAGTGACCATAGTCGGCCGGCCACCAGTCCTGTGAGTCGGTCATCAGCTTGTAGAGGTCATCTTTTACCGCGTTAAGGTTGAGGGTCTTGAATTCCTCGGCGTAGTTGAACTCTTTGCCCATCGGGTTGGACTTGGAAGAGTGCTGATGGAGAATATGTAGATTCAGCTGATTCGGCCACCAGTCACGGTTCGAGGTTCCACCACCGGCGATTTGTCTGCTGCTTTTGCCCGTAACCGGACATTTACCACTTTCACCCATAAAGCAACCCCCTATTGATGTAAGTATTAACAACTTTGCTTTTAATGAGTATAGCCGATCAGAGGAAAAAGTCTTAGCGCAGTTAGTAATAATTATTATCTACAAGATGGTCGCAAGCAAAGAAGTAGCGCTCTCAGGTCAACAAGCAGTAATCAAACGAGTCCGGCTACCGAGTCGGTCACTCAACACATCGATACGGAGCGGCAGCTGCTCTTTCAATTCGGCAACATGGGAAATCACACCGATCATACGCCCACTGGACTGCAGATCAATTAGCGTCCGCACCGCCAAATCGAGGGATTCGGGGTCAAGGCTGCCAAAACCTTCATCAATGAACAGAGTGTCGAGACGGATTCCGCCAGCGTACGCCTGAACCACCTCTGACAGGCCGAGTGCAAGGGAGAGCGCCGCCAGAAAGCTTTCCCCACCGGAGAGGGTTGTCACGGAGCGAACCTTTCCCGTGTAAGCATCCTCGACTTCCAACTCGAGCCCGGAGGCCTTATTCCCTTTGGAGCGGTCCTCTTTACGGAGCAGTCGATACCGTCCCTTGCTCATCAAACTGAGTCGCTGGCTTGCCTCGATCAGCACATCTTCGAGTAGCACACTGAGCACAAAACGCTGCAGACTGATCTTGTTGCCGGTCTGACCGTTAGCGACGTCACTTAAGGTACCCACTACGGCATACTGCCGGTCGAGATCCGCTTGCTGGTCAGCTGCATCGGCCAGCTTCTTTGCAGTGGTATCAAGCAGACTGAACCGCTTGTCGAGCCGTTGCCATTCTGCCAAAGCAACGCCACTTTCTTCCTCGACGCGACGCAATTGCTGCTCCAGCGAAACCAAATTGGGAATGTGTTGATCACGCAGAGTCTCCTGCAGTTGCTGTTGGCGGCCTGTGAGCTGCTGTAAAGCAGTTTCATAGCTATCAATCTGCTCTTTCAGCTGCAGAGCATCCCCTTCCGCAAGCAATGCGTCTTTGAACACTTTTTCATCTAAAAATACACTCTCAGCCAAAGCCGAACGACAGGTCGCGAAAGCAGCAGCCTGCTCATCGGCCGATTTCTGGCGCTGCTTTTCTGCTTCTTCTGCCGTCCCTTCTGCTCTTTTTGCCTCCCCCAAGGCTTGTTGCTGTTCCAACGTAGCTTGCTCGATCCGCACTTGCAGCTGTTCGATCTCCTGCTGTATGGCGACCTCCGCCTGCTCCAGAGTTCCGGGCGACCGATATTCCGCGGGGAGTTCCAGCTCAGCTGTGGCGACCTTTGTTTCGGCGTTTAACAACTTCACTTTGAATGACTCAAAATCGTTTTGCAAGGCAACGGCATCGAGAGCCAAGCTCTGCTGTTCTGTCGGCAAGGGGATAGAAAAGCGATTCGCACGTTGCTGCACATCACGATACTGCTCGCTAAAATCGGTCTGCTGTTGCGACAGACCTTCCGGCACATCTCGGCTCATCCGTTCGTATTCCGCCTGTAGCTCACGCAATTTCGCCAACTCAATGGCGTAGTCCTCGCGGGTGGCCAGATACTCATTCTGCGCCTGCTGATAATTGTTGCGTTCCTGTTCCACCTGCCGCTGGCTCGGCAGAAGCGCTTCACTACTTGCCGGGTGGGGATGCTCCCTGCTACCACAGACCGGGCAGGCTTCGCCGTCGACCAATTCGCCCGCCAGGATCGCCGCCTGCCCCTGATGCCACGCAAGTTCAAGGCGTTTGAGCTGCTGTTCGAGCTGCTGGCAACGCTCGTTTAACTCGGCCCCCTGCTGCTTCTTGTTTTCCAAAAGTTTAACCTGCCGAGTGCATTGCCGCTGCAAATCGCCCAATTGCCGACACAGTTGCTGCCGATCAAACAGCTGACGACACTCGACCTGCAATTCGGCAATCGCAACCTGCTGCTGAGCTGCTGTCAATTTGTTGCGCGCTTCGCTAAGTTGCCGGGCACGGCTGTGGTAGCTTGCCAGCTGCGTCTGCTGCTGTTTTTTCAGCTCCAACTCGCTCTGCCACTGTTTCGACGTTGTGAGCTTCTGCTCTGCAACCCGCAAACGTTCTGCGGTTAGCTGTTTCTGCTGCTCCGCAGTTTTGACGTCCGTTACCGCCCTCTGCAACTGCTGTTCGCAGCGCTCGGCATTAAAAAACAGCGGCTGTAATTTGCCAGCCCGTTCCGCCAACTGTAGGCGTTCACGGCAAATATCGACCTCAGCTTTTTGCTTCAGCAAGCGCTGCAAATCCTCTTCAATGGAAGCCAAGCGATCAAAATCCTGCTGCAACCGTCGCCCTTGCTCCAGAGATTTTCCAGCTTCACCGTACCCCTTTTCTTTATCCTCTTTATTCTTTTTAGCCTGTTCGAGCTGTAGTTTGACTTCCTGCAGCTGCCACTTCAAATTTTCCGGTTCTGTTACGTCGGCGGCTTCCAGAATTCCTTGTTGCAGTTTCTGCAGATCATCCCGCTGGCGGCGAATTTCAGCGGATTGTTCCTTAAGACTCTCTTCCAACCGTTTGTAGATACGAGTCTGGAATAGCTGACTGAAGATCTTCTCCCGTTCGGCCGATTCGGCCAGCAGCAGCTGCCTAAATTTTCCCTGCGGCAGCACCATCACCTGTCGAAACTGATCGACGGAAAGCCCGGTCAAATCTTCGATAAAAGCAGTCGCCTCGGTGACTTTACTCGATACCAGCAGTTTCTCCTCACCGCTGCCGAGTTGTTCGTAAAGTTGCGCCTCTGGTGATTGGGTTGTGGTCCCCTCCCCCCGGGCTTTAGGACGCTGTTGTTCGGGAACGCGGCGAATGAGGAACCTCCGGCCGGAAAATTCAAAAGTCAGCAACACTTCGGTCAGCAAGTTCATTTCGGCCAGATCACAGCGCATCTGGCTGCCGTCCCGTTCATCGCCAGTGGTTCTACCGTAAAGGGCAAAACAGATCGCGTCGAGGATGGTAGTTTTCCCGGAACCGGTCGGACCGTTGATCAGAAACAGCGGGTTTTCTCCCAGCCGGGTAAAATCGATCTGCTCTGTTCCGGCAAATGGGCCAAAGGCTGTGATGAACAGTTGCAGCGGACGCATCAGCGCTCCTCCAGATGTAGCCGCTCAAGGCTGGCGGTAACAATTTCGTCCTGCTCGGCGGTCAAGACTTCCCCGCTTACCTGGGTATAGAAATCGCTGAACATCGCCTGTTCCCCTTTCTTCAACCGCTCCCGATTCGCAGTCAGCGGCTCCCCTTGTGTCATCAGTCCCGGCCGTTCGATATGCAGCAGGTTCGGGTAAACCTGGCGCAGTTTGTTCATCAGATCGAGGATGGCATGGGTGTCGCTCAACCGGATCAGCAGATAATCCTCTGCGTGGGGGTCTGTTTTCCCCGCCTGCAGCAACTCTTCCAAGGGCCCTTCCAGAATCCGCATGTCGTGCAAAGGTTGCAGGGGGATTTTCTCGATCCTCGCCAGACCCGTCTCATCCAACTCAACCAGAGTGAGCGATTTTTTCTGCATCTGTTCGGAAAAAGAATATTTAAGCGGCGAACCGGAATAGCGGATCTGTTCGCCCCCTTTGCACTGCGGGCCATGTAGATGGCCGAGGGCCACATAAGCGAAGTCCTGAAAATGCTCCACGGAAACTTGCCCGGCACCGCCAAGGGAGAGCGGTCGCTCCGATTCGGAAACCTCTCCACCGGCCAGGAAGCAGTGCGCAATCGGTACACAGGGTCGTTGTCTGGAGTTATTTGCGCGAACGAGCTGCAGCAGGTGCGCCATCGCCTGGTCATGCGAGCTGACTTCGACATTGTACCGATTACGTACCGTCGGCGGATCGCAATAGGGGATCGGATAAAAGGCGACATCCTGGAGGATGATTGGCTGCGGTTCCTCCCACAACGGGCCGACCACATGCAACCGCCCTGCGGCCATCTGGCGAGCGCCGAAGCCGAGCCGCTCCGGACCGTCATGATTACCGGATATCATGATCATCGGAACCTGCAGTTCATCACAGATCAGGTAGACAACCTCATCGAGTAATTCGACGGCGGTGGCCGGCGGCACCGAACGATCGTAGATATCACCAGCTACGATGACCGCATCGACCTGACGCTCGGCAACAGTTGCGACGATCTGCCGCAACACATGCCGTTGATCCTCGAGCAGGGAGACATTATGGAACTGGCGTCCGAGGTGCCAGTCAGAAGTATGGATAAAACGCATCGAAAGATCCTACGTCTGAAGATTGATTGGCTGCCAAAATAACAACTGAAACAAGTGGCTGCCAAGAGAAAAGACCTGCTGTCACAGCTGCAATTTTCAGAATCGGTTATAATTATTAGATGAGACAGTCAACGTCACAACACAACCCCAGTTTTCTGCTGCTACTGCCGGCAATTCTTTTGCTGCTAAGCGGTTGTATAGGCCTTAACCGCTGGGAATGGCAACATCCGGAAAATTACGGCGATGCAGCGAGGCAACAGGCAATCGCGGAATGTGATCAGATTGCCGGAGAGGAAGTATTTCGCCGAAACTATTTCTATTTCCCCCTTTATCCCAGGTATTACGACAGATATTACGACCACGATCGTCGCCCGTTCTATTGGACGGATGATTACTTTTACCGCACCCAACAAAAGCTTTACGACCGCCAACGTTTTTTCCGGATCTGCATGAAAGCCAAAGGCTGGCACCTGGTCGAAATCCCCAACCAATAACTGCTACGACAACCGGTTCAAAAGCTTTCCTTGCTGAAAAAAACCATCTCCCGTATGATCACGGCGAAATATATCTCCCTGAAAGGTTTCGCAATGACCAAACTTGACGATGCTCTAGCCCTCGGCGTACAAGATCCGAAAGCCCAACCGCTCTATTACGATCTGTTCCTCAACTCGTTGTTCTTTGTGCCGATTATCGAAGAAGAAGAAAAACAAGAAAAACAGAAGAGCGAAGAAGGGGACGAAGGCGCCCTGCCGCTGTTGGTGCAGGCAAATGGCAAAGAGTATCTGATGCTGTTCGACACCATCAAGCGCCTGACCGAATGGGCGGACGAAAAGGTCAAGTATGTCGCCCTGCCGGGCCATGCCGTTACAGAGATGTCATTGCCCAATCTCTACTGGGCAATGAATTACGGCACCGAACACCAAAAAATGTTCGAACCGAAAGAGATTGCCTGGCTTAAGGATATCGTCCGTCAGGCCAAGGAAAATGAACCCGAGGAGAAAGCACAACCACAGAGTGAAAAAAAATGATCCGCGACAGATTAACCTGCATCGATCTGGATCAGCCATCCCTAGAGGGTTTTCGCAAATTTATCAGCTGCTGGCTGTACCAGGACCAAGACCAGAACCTGACCTTTGTCGTCGATCCGGGCCCCTTGTCGACCATCCCCAAACTGCTCGCTGAGCTGCGGGCCCAGCAGGTCAAAAAGCTTGACTACATCCTGCTTACCCATATTCACATTGACCACGCCGGGGGAACCGGCGAGTTGCTGAAGTTTTATCCGCAAGCGAAAGTGATCTGCCACCCACAGGGAATCAAACATCTGATTGAACCGGAAAAACTGTGGCAGGGTTCACAGAAAGTACTCGGTAAATTGGCCGAAGCATATGGAGAGATCATTCCGATCCCGGAAGAGAGCATCGCTTTTGAGGAAAAAATCGATTCGACCGGTATCCGTTGTTTTCTGACTCCGGGACACGCGCAACACCATTGCTGCTATCTGATCGAAGATTTGCTGTTCGGCGGCGAGGTGGCCGGTGTTCACTCGCCGGTTGCCGAAGGGATCTATATGCGCCCAGCAACACCACCGAAATTCATCCTCGAAATCGCCCTCGCCTCAGTCCAGAAAATGATCGACCTTAAGCCACGCTATTTGATTATCGCCCATTACGGCTTGGTCGAACCGGCTGAAGACTACCTGAAAATTGGCCAGCGGCAGTTAAAGTTATGGGTAAAAGGTATCACAGAACTTTTTGTATCTGAAAGAGAACTAGAGATCGAGAAATTCCTTCAATGGTTGCTGGAGAACGATCCGAACTTTCAAAACATCGCCCAACTTGATGATGATATCCGTGCACGGGAAAACTATTTTCTCAGCAATTCCTTCCGCGGTATGAGCGAATTCGTTACTGCCTTGTCGGATGAAAAACGGCTTGAGCTGCGCAAGCTCGACTGATAGTAACTGATATGGATCTGACAACGATCAAGACAAGGCTTGTAGCAAAGCAGTTGGCAGCACTCCATCTCGGCCCGTCCCTGTGCTTTTGCACCTTGCTATAAAAAGCGCAGAGTTTTATAGTTTTAAGTGTGTGAAGAGCCATTAATTCTTAAACAATAAGAGCGTAATGGGTCTTTGTTGTGCGTATCCGATCCGCCAACATACCGGCTCCGGCGAAGAAGTTCACCACCCCCAGTATCTCCCCAGCAGCCGAAAAAAACAGACCTCAGCCAGCTGAAGCCAGGGACAGCTCTAGAAGAAGCAGCGGTCCGCAAGTTATAGATGCTGAATATGTCTAATTTTATACCCATAGCGCCACTCTGTATAATCAGGAGCGCTCAAGCTTGGATAATACGCTGGAACCGGAAAAAAAGTAACGCTGAGACCGCAAGCTTAGGCAACACAGATACAGCTGCTGCGCTCGGGAAATATCAGCTCAAAAGATATGACGCTCCGCTCCCCGGCAGCAATATCAATATCTTCGCTTAAAGACCCTATCTGAGACTTTTTTTCATTCTCCCGCAACAGGATGTTTCAAACGCTCCAGCACCTGTTTCATATCTTCCCAGACCTCACGTTTGCCAGCCGGATTACGTAACAGATAGGCGGGGTGATAGGTCGGCATCAATGGAATCCCCTGGTATTCACGCCAGTAACCGCGTAACCGACCGATCGGCTCCTTGGTTTGCAACAAGGCCTGTGCGGCAAAGCGCCCCAATGCAATGATCAGGCGAGGCTTTATGGCAGCCAGCTGCAACTTCAGAAACTGCTCACAGGCAGCTATTTCTTCTGGCTGCGGGTCTCGATTGCTGGGTGGCCGGCATTTGATCACGTTGCAGATATAAACATCCTGCCGGGTCAGCTTCATGGCAAACAGAATCCGGTCGAGCAGGCGGCCAGCTTCACCAACAAATGGAAAACCTTTCTCATCCTCCTCCCGCCCCGGGGCTTCGCCAACCAGCACCAGTTCCGCCTGAGGATTACCGACCCCGAAAACGATATTCTGCCGTTTCTCACATAACCCGCATAACTTGCACCCCTGCAAGCGAGAGGAAAGCTCTTCCAGTGATTCGACCCTACATTCAGCCGGCTGCTTGGCCATCGACCCCGGAAAGGGACAGATCGGGAGATCTTCCTCAAGCACCGGCGCGACGGTTTTGAATCCCCAATCCTGCAAATCCTCTAAAACTGCGCGACCTTGCGAGATAACTTCACAACTTTCGTGATATAATTTGTCAGGCATACGTTAAAAACCTATTTATTCCTTATTGTTACCAGGTTTCAAGGAACGCCATGCGCCTTGTTGTTTTACTTGTAATTTTCTGTTTTTTCCCACTGGATGCCTTCGCCTGGGGAGTCGGTGTACATCTGAGCCTCGGTTCTTTTGTTCTGAAGGCTCCCGACTTGCTGCCGGCATCGCTACAGGCCCTGCTTACCGCTCAGCCGATGGCCTTTCTGTACGGCTGTGTCGCTGCCGACATCACCCTTGGGAAAAAATTCACTCATTACCTCGAGCACTGCCACAACTGGCGGGTCGGCATAAAGATTCTCGAACACGCCAAGCAGGAAGGGGATGAAACGGAAGCCTGCGCCTACGGCTACCTGGCCCATCTGGCAGCCGACACAATCGCTCACAATTACTACGTGCCGCTAAAGCTTTCCACCACCTTCAACACCGTCCTGCACAACCATGCCTACTGGGAAATACGCGCTGAGTTCGGCATCGCCGATGATGTGTGGAACCTGGCGGAAGAGCTATCCAAACGCGACAACAGCCATCTTGACCAGATGCTCAGCCGGGTAGTCTCGAAAACCATTTTTTCCTTCGGCACCAACAAGCAGTTGTTCAATTCGATGATGCTGGTCAGCCGCCTACAGCGCTGGCACAAGGTGTTGAAGACCATGGCCAGTCACTCCAAATATCAGCTCAACGACACAGAGCATAGCGAATATCTGCTGCTCGGCGTGGAAGCGATCACAAGTATTCTCAGTGATGAAAGCAGCCCTTACTGGAATGCTGACCCAACCGGCGACCGTGCCTTAACCGCAGCAAAGCTGATCCGTAAAAACCTGAACCTACTCTGGCTGGACGGCAAACTGCGTCAGGAAGATGCCGAACTGATTCTTGCCGAACTGAAAAACCGCTTTAAAGTAGGGATCACCGACCCGGACGAGTTGCTGCCGCTGTTTACTGTCGTTTAGCCTGCCATAGCTCTGCGACCTGATCGAGCAGCCGATTGGCAACCTGCTCCTTCCTCATCAGATCAAGTTCCTCAACCTTTCCGTCGGCAAAAAGAAAACGGACCAGGTTGGTGTCGACATCGAACCCGGCGCCTTCCGCGGTGACATCATTGGCGACGATCATATCCAGTCCCTTCTTTTGCAGTTTTTCCGTCGCATGCACCAACAGGCTTTCCGTTTCCGCAGCGAAGCCGACCAGTACCTGTTCCTGTTTCCGGGTGCCAAGTTCGGAGAGAATGTCCGGATTCTTTTCCAGTTCGATCGTCATTTCATCGGCCGTTTTTTTGATCTTGTTCTCTCCCCGCCGCGCCGGGCGATAATCGGCAACCGCTGCGGCTTTGATCACTACGTCAGACTCGGCAAAACACTCCAGCACAGCAGCCCGCATCTGTTCAGCAGAGCGGACCGGAACAACCTCGACCCCATAAGGGGTTTGCAAGCTGGTCGGCCCGGAGACCAAGGTTACGGAAGCACCACGGGCAGCGGCGGCAGCCGCCACGGCATATCCCATTTTGCCTGACGAATAGTTGGTCAGATAACGGATTGGATCTAGTTCTTCGCGGGTCGGCCCGGCGGTCACCAGCACACGACAGCCAGAAAGATCCTTTGCCGTCAGCATCGCATCTGCGGCGGCAAAGATCAGCTCAGGTTCAGGCAACTTCCCTTTCCCCAGCCAACCGCAAGCCAGTTCCCCTGTCGCCGGTTCCATCACCTGATAACCGGCCTCTGCCAGCTTTTTTTCATTCTGCTGATAAAGCGGGTTTTCATACATGTTGCTGTTCATTGCCGGGACCACCAGCACTGGGGCCTTGGTTGCCATGACGCTGGTGCTCAGCAGGTCATCCGCCAGCCCGTTGGCGATCTTGCCAATCAGATTGGCGGTCGCCGGCGCCAGAATAAACAAATCGGCCCGATCAGCTAGGGAGATATGACCGATTTCCTGTTCCTGATAAAGGTTAAACAGTTCGGTGTGAACCGGATTCCCCGAGAGAGTCTGAAAGGTGAGCGGAGTTACAAATTCCTGAGCATTTTTGCTCATCACCACATGCACCGTCGCACCAGCTTTGGTCAGCAAGCGCAACAGTTCAACCGCCTTATACACGGCGATACCGCCACTGACTCCCAGGATGACTGTTTTATTTTCCAACATCCGACCTACCCCATCAAGTCAAGAAGGGATTGTAAAGCTTCTCCCGCCCAATGGTCGTTGCCGGACCATGACCGGGATGCGCGACAGTTGCATCGGGCAACGGCAGCAAATGTGCCTGAATACTTTCAATCAGTTGCTGATGATTTCCCCCCGGCAGGTCGGTGCGACCGATCGAGCCGGCAAACAGGGTGTCCCCGACGATCACCTGGTCTTCGATCAGTAGACAGATTCCTCCCGGCGAGTGCCCGGGAGTATGCAGAACCTTGAATACCAGCTCCCCCACGGTAATCATCTCGCCTCCTACCAAAAGCCGATTTGGCTCCGGGGAAAGTTTCGTCGGCAGGCCATAGACAGCCGCATGCTGCGCAGCCATAGCGAGCAGGTCTTTATCCTTTTCGTGCAGCAACAATTCCGCCCCGGTCGCTTCGATCAATTGACGATTCCCGCCGACATGGTCGAAATGCCCGTGCGTATTGATGATCAACTGCACCTGCAGGTTGAGCTTTTTCACCAGTGCCAGAATCTGCTCGACGTCGCCGCCCGGATCGACAACAACCGCTTTGCGCGTCGTTTCACAACCAACAATGTAACAGTTGACCTGTAACGGCCCGGTCGGCAAGCTTTCTAAAATCATGAATTATTTCCTTTATCGGTAAACGCCGCAAACAGGTCGAGATTTTTGTCTTTCAACTGCTCTCCCAGGGTCGCCCCCAACGGCTTGTCATAACGTTTTTTCTCCGGCCGATTCCGCTCTTTGCCTCGCTGTTCAACAGGCTCGCGAGGTCTTTCCTCAGGGGGTTCCGCCTGCAGCAACGGTTGCTCTCCCTTGTAAAAATAACGATCGTACAGTCGATGGTATGAAGTCCAGTTACCATCCCGGTTCGGCTCTTTTTCGATATGAGTCTGGATACCGTTGATCTTTGAATCGATGTCATCGATAAAGCTTAAAATCACCGCCTCAATAAACTTCGGTCGTTTCGGTGAACCGAACTCGTACTGCCCATGATGCGACAGCAGCAGATGCTTCAACAAGACCGCCAGTTGCGGTGGAAAACCAGCAATCTGACGAACATGTTCCTCGATCATCTGGACACCGATGATGATATGGCCGAGCAACTTCCCTTCATCGGTATAGTCAAAGGAACGCTGATAGGAAAGCTCCTCGACCTTGCCGACATCATGCAGCAGCGCCCCAGCAATCAGCAGATCCCGATTGACCTGCGGGTAACGCTTGGCCATATCGGACGCTAAAGCGGCGACCGCAAGAGAGTGCTCCAAAAGACCTCCAAGATACACATGATGCATCCCCTTGGCCGCTGGCGCGAGACTGTACCGATGGTAGAATTCTTGATCATCAAAGAAGGAACGCAACAGCCCATCAATATGGGGATCTACAAGAGTCATCAGCAAATTTTCCAGTTCCCTGCGCATCTCCTGCTGATCGCGAGATGAAACCGGCAGAAAATCAGCCAAATCGACAACCGAATCGTCTATTTTCCGCAGATCCTGCACGACGATCTGCATCTTCCCCAGATAAACGCTCGCCTTGGCAACAACCTGAACGAAATCATCCTTTTCGAAACAACTGGACAGCTGGTCGACGCGATCCCAGATCCGCCCTTCAACTTCACCGGTTCGGTCCATCAGCTTCAACGTCATATAAGGTTTGCCGTTCTTGGCCATCGCGGTGATTTTGTCCCGCACCAGAAAGATCGACTCCAGTTGATCACGTTCTCGAATTTGCTCGACATATATCTGCTTCAAAACATCCTCTTTTCAGACTACCTGTTTTTCTAGGATCGCGTTGGCGACTTTCAGGCCATCGACCGCAGCGCTCATAATACCTCCAGCATAACCTGCGCCTTCGCCTGCCGGATAGAGCCCGGGATGACTCTGGGACTCAAACCCGGCAGTGCGCAGAATCCTCAGCGGCGCCGAAGTTCGAGTCTCCACACCGATCAAAGTTGCGTCTTCGCAGATGAACCCTTTCATCTGACGATCAAAATACGGCAACGCACTTCGCAGTTCGCTGCTGACAAATTCCGGCAAGCATGCGTTCAGGTCGGCGGCTTGAACCGATGGTTGGCAGGAGGAATGCAGCTGTCCTCCTTCACCGTACAAAAATTCACACAACGGCTGCGCTGGCGCACTCCAGTCGCCACCGGCAATTGTAAACGCACACTGCTCCCAGTTGCGTTGAAAACGCACCCCCGCCATGGGGTCGGCGGCACCAAAATCATCCGTGCAGACTGAAACCACCAGCGCACTGTTCGACATTTCCGCATTACGCTGAAAATTGCTCATCCCATTGACTACAATGCCACCAGTTTCCGAAGCCGCGTTCACCACCACACCGCCTGGACACATGCAGAAAGAGTAAACGCCGCGGCCAGTCTGTTTGTTGTTCCAAGTCAAACTGTATTCTGCGGCAGGTAACTGCGGATGTCTCTTCATACCGTACTGAATACTGTTAATCAACTCAAGAGGGTGTTCAACCCGCAAACCTACTGCAAACGGTTTTTGTTCCATCATCACCTGTTCATCAGCTAGCATTTGGTACGTGTCGCGGGCACTGTGTCCGAGGGCCAGAATGATATGTTCGGTTTCCAGCAGTTCGCCGCCATTAAACTCCGCTGCGTTGGTTCGATGTTGTTCACGACGAATACCGGTGAGCTTGGTGGAGAATCTGATCACCACCCCTATTCGTTGCAGATACTGGCGAAAATTCACCAACACAGCCCGTAACCGATCAGAACCCACATGCGGCTTCGCCTGCCAGAGAATCTCCTCCGGCGCGCCGAAACGGACCAGCGTTTCGAGCACCATTCTGGTCAAAGGATGGTTCAGCCGGCTGGTCAGCTTGCCGTCGGAAAAGGTTCCGGCCCCCCCTTCGCCAAACTGGATGTTACTTTCCGGCTCAAACTGTCGCAGCTGCTGGAAACGTTGTACATCCAACAACCGTTCGGGTACCGGTTTCCCCCGCTCGACCAGAACTACTTCAGCACCAGATTCTGCCAACTGTAAAGCGGCAAACAGTCCAGCTGGGCCCATTCCAACGACTAAAACCTTGATCGGCTTCTGTAACCGGATTGATTTCTTTGGGACCGTTTTTGCAACTTCGCATAGGTTTTTGTTTTCGCTGTTATTTGCCAGCACAGCAGCCGGGTCATTTAGTGTGAAATCGACCGTATAGACCCTGAGCACGTTCGGTTTACGCCGAGCATCTATCCCTTTACGTAAAATCTGCCACGAACGGATCGACTGGGGGGAGATATTGAGAATTTCCGAAATCTTGTTCGGCAGTTCCTCTTCCTTTTCACCGAGACGAAGCGGAACCTCACGTAAGCGGAGAATCATGTTCAGTGGATGGAAGCCGGAAGATAGGGGAGTTCAACAATGAAAGTCGCTCCCTCCCCCATCTTGCTTTCTACATTGATTTTGCCGCCACACCCTTTGACAATTCGCAGCACAACAGACAAACCAAAACCGGTTCCCTTCTCCTTGGTGGTAAAGAAAGGATCGAACAGGCGAGAAAGATTTTCCACTGGGATTCCGTTTCCGGTATCAGAGACTTTCACCACCAGATGCTCCGCATTGCTGGTCAGAACGATTCCCAACCGACCCCCGTCAGACATTTCAAACAAAGCATTGCCGATCAGGTTGGTGAAAATCTGTTCAACTTCAACCGGATCGGCCTTGATCATTGGTGCCGTACTGTCCAAGTCGCAGACAACTTCAATTCCTTGCGCTTCGATCTGCACTTTTGAATCCTCAAGCACCTTTTTAATCACCTTTATCAGATCGACCCGACTATGTTTTTTCCCTTCCCCTTTGCTAGCAGCCAGCATCTGTAACAGAATTTTGTCGATTCGCTCTACTTCCTGTGTGATTTTTTCAACGTAATTCCGGTTTTCCTCATCCAGCTCAGTGGCCGACAACAGAATCTGCGCAAACAGGTTGATTGAATTGAGTGGATTGCGGATTTCATGGGCCATCCCGGCGGAGATATGACCCAGAGTAGCAAGCTTCTCTGATTGGATAATTTCCTGGTGCGCTCTTTCCAATTCGCGGCTTTTTTTCACTACCCGCTGTTCCAACTCCCGATTCCATTCCTCGATTTCCCGTTGCAGAAATTCCCGTTCCTGAAGTAGGCGATGATTTTCCAATTCCACATTACGAATGGTCAGAATGGAGTCGACGCGCTCTTGCAGATTTTTATTGGAAAACGGCTTTTGCAGGTAATCGCTGGCACCGGCCTTCATCAACTCGACGGCGACCTCTTCACTCCCCTTACCGGTAAACATGATGACATAGGTATCGGGATAATTGATCTTGATCTGTTTAAGAGCATCAAGTCCGTTCATCACTGGCATCATGTAATCAAGCAGCACAAGTGCCGGTTGATGCTCCGCAACCTGGTTGACGCATTCCGCTCCATTATGTGCCAACAACACCTCAAATCCACGCTTGCGCAGCAAAAGTGAGGTCAAATCAAGGATAACTTCTTCATCGTCGGCCAGAAGAATTTTTTCACCGGCATAACGGCTTTGATTTGTAGACATGCTTCTTTACCACTTAACAATTGATGTAATCCGCGACAGGATAGGATACTCCTGTAGAGGTTCTTTGACAAGGGTAGCCGAAACTGAAAAACAGCCCTACAGGCTGTTTTTCAGTTTTCAGATTCGAGACCAGATTTTATTTCAGGTCTTCTTCCAACCGCACAGTCAAAACCGGAAGTTTAGACTTGCGGACTACTTTCTCCGCAGTACTGCCAAAAAGAACATGGTCTAAACCAGTGCGCCCGTGTGTGCCGAGTACGATCAGTTCTGCATCTGCTTTATCAGCCTGTTCCAAAATCTTCTCAAAAGGCATCCCGGGAACAATCCTGGTTTCATAGTCGGTAAAATCGTCTATATGCATGCGACAGAAACTCTGCATCATTTTTTCCGCACCCTCGGCGATCTCTTCCTCTAGCTTTTCGTAAGAGATATGGGGCACATAAAAACCACGCAAATCAACCGGTTCATTGATGACATGTAGGATCACCAGATGAGCGGAAAACTTTTGTGCCATTGACAACGCCAACTGAAAAGCGTTATCAGAGCTATCGGAGAAGTCGACCGCCACCAGAATGTTTGAAAAATTTCTCATAGACTCCTCCCGTCCATGTAGATAAGACCTATAAATTAGCTTGCTGCAGATTGCGGTTAAAAATGCGCTCCATGACCGCTTTTAGCTCCTCCAGTCGAACGGGTTTGTTAAGATACTCAAAAGCTCCCAAGTTCATCGCCTCCAGATAAGATTCCACGCCACCGTAGGCAGTCACCATAATCACGTTGACCGTCGGGTAAGAACGGTTCAACTCGCGCAAAAACACCAACCCATTCATTTCCGGCATGTTGATATCGGTAATCACTAGATCGACTGGATGGTTCGCAAGGTATTCGAGAGCTTCAAAACCATTCTCTACGGCATCGACCTGAAAACCTTCGAGAGCTAATAATTTTTTCAAGCCGATGCGTGCATTTTCTTCATCATCGACAATAAGTACATGTTCCATATCTATCCTGTCGTTACAATTCATATAAAGTTTATCAGCTATTCAGACCCTGTCAAGCCGAGCAAAACAAAGATAAACTACTGATTTTAATATGAAATCAACCGAGCCAACAATGAAAGAGTGCGGATAGTAAACGCTGGAGTGAGGAGCCGGCGCTTTTACCGCTTTCGAGGACATCCTGATGATCGAGACCAGCAGAAGTTTTTCCCGCAGCCAGATTGGAAATATAGGAAACAGCGGTGACCTCCATCCCTAACTGACGCGCCACGATTGCTTCGGGGATGGTCGACATCGACACCGCCGCGGCACCCAACATCGACAGCATCCTGATTTCCGCCGGGGTTTCGTAGTTCGGACCCATCATCCAAGCGAGAACACCAGCGTGCAGTTTAACTCCCTGATCAGCCAGTTGCTGTCTTAGTTGAGGAAAAAAATGATACTGGTAGAGCTGTCCAAGATCGATGAATTCAAGTTCCGGCCGACCGCGCAACGGGCTTTCCCCAGCCATATTGATATGATCTGTCACCAGCATAAAGTCGCCAGGCGATACCGCATCATCAATTCCACCGGCCGCGTTGGTCAGCAACAGCTTCCGACAACCGAGCGCCGCAGCCAGCCTCACCTGCGCAGTCACCTGCCAGGCACTGTACCCCTCGTAGCAGTGGTAACGCCCCTGAAACAACAGGGCAGTTGTCCCATACAAAGTCCCAACGTGCAGACAACCAGCATGTCCGACAACCCCAGTGGCAACAAAACCGTCCAGTTCCGTGTAAGCAAGCTGGCTGGAATCTTCCAACTGGTCAAGGATCGAACTCAAACCGGACCCGAGCACGATGGCAAGCTCAGGAGTACAGCCGCCCAACCATTCACGAGCCTGAAGAACTGATACCGTCAAGTCATCCAGCAGCATCATTTCTTCAACAACTTATCGATCCGCTCGGTTAACTCAGGCGGCTGGAACGATTTACTGATGAAATCGTCGGCACCAGCACGGATCGCCATCTTTGCACCATAATCTTTTCGATACACACCACTGACACAAAGGATTACCAAATCGGTATATTTCTCTGTAGAACGAATCTCACGGATCAGATCGAGACCGTTCTTATCAGGCAGGTTAATATCGCTAATCAACAAACCGCGTACTCCTGCAAACTACTTGAAGCCTCAGCCGCACTATCCGCCTTCAGCATCCTGACATTGCGCTCTTTGAGAAGGTCAGTCATCAGTTCCCGGAAGAAACGCGCATCATCAACCATCAAGATGGTCTGCAGGACGCTAGCGTCCTCCTCACCGCCAGCGGAATCGTTGCTAATCGTAAACCGGTGTTCACACTTCTGGCACTTCACCTGCGCCAAAGTTCTGTTTTCCGGGAAGGATTTGGAATGGTAACGTGACTTGCACTTAGTGCATTGAATACTCATTCTGTCGACCCCGCTTTGTCCTCTTCCACATTGGCAGACTCATCTGTTTCCAAGGAACGCAACATTTCCTCCGCTTTCTTGCCCAGCTCGGAAGCGGGCTCAAGTTCGATGATCCGAGCAAACCTATTGCTGGCGTCAACCAACTGCTGCGCCTTAAGTTCCATAACTCCGAGCTGGTAAAGTGCCAGCGTAAAACCGGGAGCGATCTCTACAGCCTTTTTCAGAGCGTCGATTGCCAATTCATTCTGCTCCATCGCGGCATAGGCCTCACTTTCCCGGAAGTACGCAACCGGATAACGTGGCGCCATGATAATCGCTTCTTTATATTGCTTCAAAGCAGCAGGATAATCTTGCTTCATGAAATAAGCATAGCCCTTACCGGTTAATGAAATGTGTGCTTGTGAAAACAGGAGGTTGCTGGCTGCTTTGCCAAAAAGATCTATCGCTTTGTCCCACTGCTTTATCTCGAGATAAAGGGAAGCTAAATTATTCTGATACAGCGGTTCGTTATCGGAAAAGACCAGCGCCTTAATGTAGTGTTGCTCTGCCTGAGAATAAGCCCGCTTCGATTGATAGGCCTGGGCTAGGGCGGCGTGGATTGCAGCATTGTCTGGACCATTCTCGACCGCTATCAACAGCTCCTTTAGCGCCATTGTGGGGTCTTTTCCCTTCAGATAGGACATCCCCAGCTTATAGTGAACATCTGCCTGCTGGGCTTTTTTTTCTTTAATCGACGGTCCAGCCGGCACACAGGCGGACAAGGTGACAATCAACAACAGCAATAAAAAGTTGCGTACGCAGAACATCTGCATCCTCCGAAAACTCAATTACATTGAAGAAAGAAAACGCCCCAAGCTCTTCAAACTGCGCTCGCGGTATTCATCCAGTGGATCAACCACCCCAGCGCTGCCATCCACGGCAGACTTGTCCTTCCCCCCTGCTTCGGCAGGCGGTTCCAGCTTCTGGCAGATAGGCAAGGAGGCCCAAAGTTTCTGTTGATCCTTTGTAGAGAGCATATGGTAGTCGGATTCGCTGAGTACAAAGCCCATGCTTTCGGCGAAGACAAAGCCCTCCTCAAAGGTTTCTTCTGCGTCTTCTACCGGCACCTCACCTTTCTTCGGCACGAAAAATATCGACTTGTGACTTTCCGAAAGATAGAAAGCAACGAGAACCAAGACTTTGTTCTTGCTGGTGATGGAAACCAGGTAAGAGCCACACATCTGTGGGGGATAGCCTGAAAAAGCCATCTGCACATTGCATCCGGAAGTATTCAGACGCGCAACCTTGGACGCGGGGACATTAAGAAACTGCAATTGTTTGTGCTCAACAAACATGTATGTAAGCCTCCTTCATCCCGAAGTATAACCGCTTTTAATCAAGATTGGCAAAATCGGTCAATAATTTTATCCGTTTATAGCGATTTTCAATTTCGGCGTAGTCTATTTCACGTAACCGGTCAAGGCTAAACTTCTCTACCGTGAAAGAGGCCATGACGGTGCCGAAAACAATTGCTTTGCGCAGGTTGTGCTCCTCCAGATTGCGGGTCGCGGCCAGATAACCGACGAAACCGCCAGCAAAAGTATCCCCGGCACCGGTCGGATCGAAAACCTCTTCGAGCGGATAAGCCGGGGCAGAAAAAATCGACCCTTCGCTGAACATCAGTACGCCGTACTCTCCTCGCTTCACAACCAGTGTTTTCGGTCCGAAACCGCGGACTATATCGGCTGCTTTGACCAGGTTTGGCTCATCGGCTAGCTGCCGCACTTCAGCCTCGTTGATCACCAACATGTCTACCTTGCCGAGGGTCTTGATCAGTTCCTGCTTCTTTCCTTCAATCCAGAAGTTCATCGTATCGCAGGCAACCAGCTTCGGATTCTTTACCTGCTGCAAAACTTCCAACTGTAGTTCCGGATCGATGTTGGCGAGAAAGACATACTCGGCATCCCGATAGTTTTCCGGCAACTCCGGCTGAAACAACTCGAAGACATTCAGATGAGTTTCAAGCGTGTGCGCCTCGTTAAGGTCGTACTCATATTTTCCTTTCCAACGAAAAGTCTTCCCCGCACTTTTCTGCAGACCGTCCAAGTCGATATTGCGACTGGCCAGAAAGTCGATGTGCTCCTGCGAAAAGTCATCACCAATCACAGCCACCAGGCTGACATCGGTGAAGAAACTGGCCGAAGTGGAAAAATAGCAAGCGGAACCACCCAAAACCTCATCCACTTCACCGAAGGGAGTCTTGATCGAATCGAATGCAACGCTGCCGACAACCAGAATGCTCATTTCATTTTTTCCTTTATCAAAAATATTTGCCGATAAGCGGCTCAAGTGCCTGCTTAGTTTCATCCGAGATCAGATTCTTATCGGTCATGATCGCAAATTGCAGCGCAGTAATGCACTCACAGTCGCGCTGCTGGCGCTCGGCAACAATCTTGGCGGCGGCCGCCTTGATAATCTGCCGGGCGGTGGCGACATTCTGTTTGATGATCGCCAGCACCGCCTCGACGGTAACATCATCATGGCCTTCATGCCAGCAGTCATAATCGGTCGCCAAGGCGACAGTGCCGTAGCAAATCTCCGCTTCGCGCGCCAAACGGGACTCAGGGATATTGGTCATGCCGATGATATCGACCCCCCAGCTGCGGAAGATGTTCGATTCGGCACGGGTCGAGAAGTTCGGTCCCTCGATGCAGATATAAGTACCGCCCTTGTGCACCGTAGCACCAACCTCATTTGCCGCAGCCACCAGGATATCCGCAAGTCCGCCACAGATCGGGTCGGCGAACTGGACATGGCCGACCACACCGTTCCCGAAGAAGGTCGAGGCGCGCTTGCCCTGGGTGCGGTCGAAGAACTGATCGGGGATAACTATGTGACCAGGAACAATCTCCTCCTTCATGCTGCCGACCGCCGAGACCGAGATGATCTGCTCGACCCCGAGTTTCTTCATGCCGTAGATATTGGCCCGGTAGTTAACTTCCGACGGCAGGTAGCGGTGACCTCGTCCATGGCGCGGCAAAAACACCATCTTCGCCCCGCCGAGTTCGCCGGTGATATAGGCATCGGAAGGCGCCCCGAAGGGGGTCTCGATTGTCACTTCCTTGATGTCGTTTAGTCCTTCGACCTCGTAAAGGCCGCTACCGCCGATCACACCAATAACCGGTTGACTCATACTGTTCTCCAATTTTGTGGTTGATTTATCTGTTTAACTTACTTGTCCAGCTTTCCCTTCAACTGTCCGCAGGCCGCCGAAATGTCCTGGCCCTTGCTGGCACGACGCATCGCCACGATCTGCCGGTCAAGCAGGTAGGTCTGGAATTCGCGGATCGTCTCTTCATCCGGGCATTTGAACTCCGAGCTAGCATGTTCGTTGAACGGGATCAGGTTAACCTTCGCCTTGATCCCGTGTAGCAGCTTGACCAAGCGCTTGGCATCCGCCAGTGAATCGTTGACCCCTTTGATCAGAATGTATTCAAAGGTGATCTTCTGTCGCGGTCCAAGCGGGTAGTCTCGACAGGCGGCCATCAGTTCTTTCAATGGATATTTCTTATTGATCGGCATTAACCGGTCGCGGACTTCATCTGTAGTTGCGTTGAGAGAGACTGCAAGGTTGACCTTGATCATCTCGCTGAGTTTACCCATCTCCGGAATTAGGCCGCTGGTCGACAAGGTGATCCGCCGGCTGCCAAAGCCGAGTCCATCATCCAGACAAAGGATTTTCAGAGCCGTGACAACATTGTCCAAGTTGTGTAGGGGCTCCCCCATCCCCATCAACACGATATTGGCGATCGGCCCATCCGGTAGGACGCCGCAAACCTGGTTGACAATCTCCGCCGGGGTCAGGTTCCGGGTCAGGCCGAAGGTTCCGGTCAGGCAGAACTGGCACTGCATGGCACAGCCGACTTGGGTCGAGATGCAGAGGGTGTCCTTCTCGGTCTCCATCGGGATGCGCACCGCCTCGACCGATTCACCATCGTCCAACCGGAACAGGTACTTCCTAGTTCCATCGCTGCTCGCCTCGACTGCCTCCGGCTGCCAGCTGGAGATAACCGCATGTCCAGCCAGCTGCTGCCGTAAGGATTTCCCCTGGTCGGTCATCTGTTCGAAATCGGTGACGCCGCGCTGGTAGATCCATTTCATGATCTGTTTGGCGCGAAATTTCTGCGTACCGAGATCGACCAAGAACTGCTGCAACTGATCCAACGTCAGACCCTTAAGATCGACTTTATCACTCCTCAATTAAGCCTCTTTGTTCTTGAAACAATTACGAAAAAAGCCCCCCGGATTGTACCGAAGGGCTTTGCTTGAAACAAGCGCTTTTCAAGCTATTTTTATAGCAGTTCCAACCCGTTGAAGAAGTATCCGAGTTCGAACGCAGCTGTCTCCGGTGCATCAGAACCGTGGGTGGCGTTTTCGCCTATGGAAGCACCGAACTCCTTGCGCAGGGTGCCTTCATCGGCCTCAGCCGGGTTGGTAGCGCCCATCAGGTCACGCCACTTGAGGATAGCACCTTCAGCTTCCAGAGCCATTACAATGCAGGGGCCACTGCTCATAAAGTCGGTCAACTCGCCGAAGAAAGGACGCTCTTTATGCACAGCGTAGAAACCTTCAGCCTCAACCTTGCTCATGTAGAGCTTCTTCAAGCCGATAACCTTGAAACCTTCGGCGTAAATACGAGCCAAGATCTTACCGGCGTGGCCAGCAGCGAATGCATCGGGCTTTATGATGGCGAATGTTCTTTCCATGACGAATTCCTCCAATATTTTGAGTTGTTAGTTTAAAAATTGCGTGCGCTTTGTAGCATTGCACCGGGATGCTGTCAAGCTTGTTCGGCCATCTGCTGCAGAACAGGGAGCACCTGTTTTAACGCGGCACCACGGTGGCTGATACGGTTCTTGATATCGAGCGGTAGCTCGGCCATGGTCTTGCCATACTCAGGCACCATAAACAGGGGATCGTAACCAAAACCACCGTCGCCTCTTTCACCGCGCATGATCAAACCGGAAACCTTACCGGCAAAAACCTGGCAATCACCCGCCGGGACTGCCAGCGCCATCACGCAATTGAACTCCGCCTGCCGCTTTTCGTCGGCAATATCTGACATTTCCGCCAGCAATTTAGCATTGTTGGCCGCGTCATTGCCCTGCTCCCCGGCATAGCGGGCCGAATGCACCCCCGGAGCCCCGTGCAAAGCGGCAACCGTCAGACCACTGTCGTCAGCCAGCGTCAGGTAGCCACTGAACTGAGCCATCTCCAACGCTTTTTTGCGGGCATTCGCCTCGAAGGTGTCTCCATCCTCAACAACATCAGGAGCTTCAGGAAATTGATCAAGCCCAACAACTTCAACGCCGCTGCCTTCCAGCAAACGCCGGATCTCCCTCAGCTTCCCTTGATTCCCGGTCGCGACCAGCAGTTTTATCATTTTATCCCCAGCGCTTCCTGCTGCATTTCAGTCAACCGGGTACAGCCTTGAAGCGCCAGGTCGCGCAAGGAGTCAAGTTCCTCGACGGAAAAAGGCTCCTCCTCGGCCGTTCCCTGCACTTCGACAAACTTACCGGAACCGGTAATTACAAAGTTCATATCGACTTCGGCCTTGAAGTCCTCATCATAATTGAGGTCAAGCAGCGGGATCCCTTCGACAACCCCGACGCTGATCGCGGCGACACTGTCTTTGAGCGGAATTTTGTTGAGTACACCTTTTTGCACCAGCCCAGCGAAGGCATCAAAAAGGGCGACATAAGCCCCTGTGATTGATGCAGTGCGTGTGCCACCATCGGCCTGCAGTACATCGCAGTCGATCTGCACGGTGATCTCGCCCATCGCCTTGAGGTCGGTGACCGCCCGCAGGGACCGACCGATAAGTCGTTGAATCTCCTGGGTGCGGCCGGACAGCTTCCCCTTGGCCGCTTCGCGTGGTGAGCGGGTGTGGGTCGAACGGGGCAGCATGCTGTATTCGGCAGTGACCCAACCGCGCCCTTCGCCACGCATGAAAGGTGGCACCCTTTCTTCCACCGACGCGTTGCAGAGCACCTTGGTCTCCCCGCAGCAGACCAGCACTGAACCTTCGGCATATCGAGTAAACTGGCGCTGAAAACTGATCGGCCTCAACTGGTTCTGACTTCGACCATCTGTCCGTTCGATTTCGCTTAAACTCATAACTTCTCCTTCTTCAATTCGGCGTAGTCGTGGATCCCACGATACAGAGCTTGCGCCAACTTTTCCTGATATTCCTCATCCCGAAGCTCCGCCAACTCTTCAGGATGGCTCAGGAAACCGAGTTCAACCTGAACCGTCGGCAAACTCCCTCGCCCAAGAGACAAAAGAGAGGATTCGTAAATCCCGTTCACGACGATGCCTGCTTGCCGTAAGGCAGTTGCCAATTGATCAGCAAGCTTCCGGCTAACATTGTCGCTGGGTTCAGCTTCAGCTCCCTTATCCTTCACATGTGATTTTTCATCTGGTCTAATAAACAGGGTGACGCCATGGACATCAGAAGACATCGATGCTTCCGCATGCAGCAGCAACCAGATATCAACATCTTCCTGCGAGGCCGGTTTCAGGCGTTGCTCAAGGTTCAACTCGTAATCGCCGTCGCGACTCAAGTAGATCGGAATACCAAGCTTCATTTTGATCTGCTTTGCCAGCTTCTGGGCGACCTTCAGATTTACCTCTTTCTCCTTGAAGCCGGACTCGGCTATCACCCCGGTATCGAGCCCTCCATGCCCTGGGTCGATGGCAACGGCACGGATCAGCGGTCCGCTTTGTTTGCTCTTCTTATTGAGCAAAAAAGAGAACAGCTGCTCAATACCGCTCGGTTTTTCTTCAACGACGGTATCGGCATCGGGGTCATTGTTCCGGAAGTAGATCGGTTTTCCGACCAGCATCGGCAACTGGTTAAGAACAAAATTGTCGGTTACCCGCAGGCGGCCATCTATAAAGCGAGGCTTTTCCTGTAACGGATAATAATTTTCACCCAGCTTGAGGTAGCTGCTTGCCGGTGAGATTTCCGCCCAGCCGCGTGGACTGCGAATTCGGAAGATATGTTTTATGGAGTTCCAATGTCCGGTCAACCCGACCGCACCCAAGACATCTTCAATGGCAATGTAGGGGACGCCACCCTGCTGATAAACATCTTGAATCCGCGCCGGTTGTTTTCCACGCGGAGCGATGTCGACAGCAGCCAGCAGAGGATTAGCAAAAAAAGAAAAGATGAATAGTATCAGCAGCAAACGCATTATGACTCCATATTGAAAACCGCTCGGTTATACCCCAGCCGTCAAGCTGCTGTCAACGAAAGTACCGAGCATTATTCGTTTCCCGTAATCAACGGCTCCCCTGGGACCGATGGCAGCTCCAGCGCTTTGAACAACCTCCGGGTCAACAACCGCTCCAACTCCTGCTGAGCCGGTTCATCCACGGCCATCTCACGAATTTGCCCGCCCGCAATCATACCGTGCCCGCCAGCCGTTCCGAGCCCGTCAACTATCTGCTGGATCACCAGGCCCAGTTTGGCATCGGGAGCCAGCGCCCGCATCGAGAGGATCTGCATCCCATCAAACCAGCCCATTCCGAGAACATACTTGACCCCCTGCTGCCGGAGTAGAAAATCTGCCAACTCGGCGACCAGATCAGGATTCTCGATCTTGCGCAGGTTGAAAACTAGAACCGGGCCGTAAAGCGTCGAGTTCTCGATGGCGGTCAAAAATGCCGAAAAATATTCGCGTGGAACTTGAGGATGGATGATATCGAACAGGATCCGATTGTTCGAGATCGGCAACAACTTAAGATAAGCTTCGCGGTCGGCCTTGGACCATTCACGTCCCAGGTCCTGGGTTTCTGACTTGATTGCATAAAACAGGCTGGTTGCCAGCTTGGTATTAAGCGACACCTCCTGTTGACAGAGGTACTCGTATAATATCGTCGCCGAAGCGCCATAGTTACTGCGGATATCAACCCAGCAGACTGCTGAAAGATCAGATTTCGCCGGATGGTGATCGATCACCAGATGAACCGGTAGTCCCACCGGGAAAGAATTGTTGCCGGTATTCGGCTGGGTGTCGACCATACAGAAAACTGCAAATTGACTCAGGTCGAGCTTGGCGATCGGCACCAGCGGGATTTCCAGCAACTGAACCATGCTGCGATTTTCACCACGTCCTACGATGCCGCCATAGGTGATAACGGCGTCCTGTCCGGTTTTCACAAGCAGCAGATGCCGTAATCCTACAGCAGCGGCAATCGAGTCGGGATCGGGATTGTCGTGGGTCACGATCACCACCTTACCCCGCCCCCGGATCCATTCGATCAGTTCGGCAACAGAATCCCCTTCTTTCGAGAAAAGCGGGCAGCTCGGTGCTTCCGCCTGTGCTTCGTTCACCATCAATCCAACCCTCCAAAAGATTTCATCGCCAAGGCAACCGCCTCCTCCGCAGAATCAGCAACAACCGCCTCATCAAAACGGAAACGGCCTTCCAATTGCACAACCCTCTTACCCAATTTCAAACTGATTGCCATCTCCGACAAAGTTCCATACTCACCTTCAATCGCGATCAAAACATCAGCGGTATGCGCAATAATCACATTGCGCGCATGCCCCATATTGGTCACGATCGGCAGGTTAACATAGGGGTTGGCACTCTCTGCCGTCGCGCCCGGTAAAATACCGAGCACATCGCCCCCAGCCTCGGAGCATCCCTTAGCCGCCGCTGCCATGACACCGCCCAAACCGCCACAAACAAGAACGCAACCGTTTTCGGCGATCAAGCGACCAACCCGATACGCCTGCTCAGCTCCCGCTGCACTGACCTGACCCGCCCCGATGACACCGATGACCCTCTTTTTCATCAGCCCAATTCCTCAAGGCGTGATTTCATGTTTCGTAACAGCAGGCTGTTCGCCACGACCGAAACACTGGAAAATGCCATCGCCAGTCCGGCGAACTCTGGTTTAAGATAAAGACCGAACAGAGGATAAAACAGACCCGCCGCAAGAGGAATCCCCAGGATATTGTAGAAAAACGCCCAGAACAGATTCTGTTTGATTTTAAGCAACGTTTGCCTCCCCAGTCGGATCCCCCGCTCGATATCGAAGAGATCGCCGCCGACCAGAATCAGGTCGCCGGTCTCTTTCGCCACATCAGTACCACTGCCGATGGCGATGCCGATATCCGCCTGTGCCAGCGCGGGAGCATCATTGATGCCGTCACCGACCATACCGACCAATATGCCTTGCTGCTGATACTTGCGCACCACTTCCAGCTTCTGTTCGGGCAGAACTTCTGCTTCGACCTGCTCGATGCCGATTTTTTTCGCAACCGCGTCAGCAGCGACCTGTCGGTCACCAGTCAGCAGTACCGAATCGATGTTGAGCTTCTGCAGGCGGGAAATAATCTTATCCGCATTCGGTTTGATCACGTCGGTCAAGCCGACCACCCCCACCAACTGTTTTTCAAAGGCGAGAAACACCAGCGAATTGCCCGCCGCGGCGAGCCGCTCGACATCAGCAGCGGCAGACGACAGATCAACCCCGGCATCGAGTAGCAGTTTGGACTGTCCGCAAAGAGCGCTCCGACCATCAACATCCGCCTTGACTCCTTGGCCGCCGACCTCTTCGACATCGTGCTGCACAGCCCATTGCAGGTTGCGGTGTCGGGCCTCAGCGACAATGCTTTTGGCCAACGGATGGTGACTTGCCTCTTCCAGTCTAGCTGCCGCTTGCAGCACCTCGTCAGCTTTCCACCCGTGATAGCAGACAATTTCCGCCAACTGAAAATCACCGCTGGTCAAGGTCCCGGTCTTGTCGAGCAGAAGCATCTGCAATTTAGAAATCTGCTCTAGCACCGAAGCTTTTTTAAACAGGATTCCACGCTCCAGACCGACCGAACTTCCCACCATGATTGCCGTCGGCGTTGCCAACCCTAGCGCACAAGGGCAGGCAATCACCAGAACCGCTATTGCCATCTGAAAAGCAAACAGAAAACCGCTTTGCACCAACAAGTACCAACTAACGAAGGTCAACAGTGAGACCACCACCACCGTCGGGACAAAATAGTTGGAAACCCGGTCAGCAATTCGCTGGATCGGCGCTTTGTCGCCTTGTGCTTCTTCGACCAGCCGGACAATCTGTGCCAGAACTGTGGCTTCGCCAACCCGCGTAGCACGAATCACCAGCCGCCCAGTCCTGTTGATGGTCGCCCCGGTCACCTCAGAGCCAGGCTCCTTGTTGACCGGAACCGCTTCACCGCTGATCATCGCTTCGTCAACCGCGGCAGTCCCCTCAACAACTTCGCCATCGACCGGGATCTTTTCCCCGGCCCGAACCAACAGCAGATCCCCCGGCTTGACCTCACTGGCGGCGACCTCCCGCTCCTGTCCAGCATCCAGAAGTACGGCCCGGTCGGCCTGCAACTTCAACAGCTGTTTCAAGGCAGCACCTGCCCTCCCTTTCGCCCTCGCTTCCAACCACTTGCCGAAGCGAATAAACATGATTAGCATGGCGCTGGTTTCGAAGAAAACCGTGGCTCCGGCACCGAGTAGACCAAATACCGCTAATAGCGAGTAGCCGTAAGCCGCAGTGATCCCGAGCGACACCAGCACATCCATGTTGGCGGATCGATTTCGCAACGACTTCCAGGCGCTGGTGTAAAATCCAATACCGGCAGTAAACTGCGCGATCGACGCCAACAGCGCGTTTACAAGCAAAGTCGCCGAGCCGAACATCGGGAAAAACATCAGCAACATGATCGGTAGCGCACAACTGACTGCAATCAGTAGGTTGATCAACTCCCGACGGGAATCGGGATCAGCTGAATCTTCCGGTTTTTCAGCCAGCGCCTTGTAACCAGCAGCATCGACAGCGGAAAAAACTTTTTCTTTTGTCAGCAGGGTCGAGTCGAACTCAACCTGCCCGAAATTGCCGGCCAGATTAACAACCGCGCGGCCGATCCCGGGCAATTCAAGTAATCGTTTTTCGATGGTCGACGCACAAGAGGCGCAGCTCATCCCCTGAATGGAGAAACGCAATGATTCGGTTTGTCCGCTGATTTCGATACCCTCTGGTACACTACTGGTTTCAGCCACCATCTGTGGTGCTTCGGTTGAAAATCCGGCCTCGTGTAAAGCGGCAAGGATCGGCTCGAGACCAGGCGCTTTGGAGTTGAAGTAAATTTTCGCCCGCTTCTCCTCAAGCGAGACAGAGACCTTTTCTACCTGCGAAAAAGCTTCGATCAGACCGGTGACCCGGGCTACGCATTTCTGGCATTTCATGCCTAAAACTGGTATTTCTTCGGGCATAATCTTCATTCCGTTTCAACAGTGCACCACACTGACAGATCCGCCTGCCAGCGCTTCCAGCCCCTCCAGCACTCCCCACGGTGAACTCTCCACCACCACCACCGGGACCTCGAGCGCCTTCTCCAGATCCTCGACCGACAGGTCATCAAGCAGCAATCGTTCCCCTTCTTTTAGCATCACATCAGGAAGCAAAAGTCCCTGCCCCAAATCATGTCGCTGTAACTGTTCAATCAGATCGGTTCCGGTCAAGAGCCCGGTAACCGTCACATCACTACCGAAAAATCGATTTTCTACCGCAAGAACCGATAACTCAACACCAGTGCGTACTGCCATCCGTTCGGCAAAACCATGCAGCTCGCGGCTGAATGAATGGCCAGTTACCAGACTGGCCTTTTTCAGCTCAAGCGGTTCCGCCTCCAGCAGTACTTCGGAAACTTGCTGTCTAAACTGGGCGATCAATCCGACGCCATTTCCAATTTGCGCCAGGTTTTCGTAGACCGAAATTTCCGGGAGTTCCTCGCCAGCCTGCAAATAAATCTCATCGGCAGGAAACACAAAGCGGCTCCCCTTTTCCGCCAGATATTGCTGCTGAAGCTGCTCGATTTGATACAGAATAGTCCGGGCTTCCGTGGTAGTCAGCTTGCGGAGTTCAGGCAAGTGCTGACGGTGAGCTGTCAACCCGACCGGCACGACCGCCAAGGAAGCTACCTGTGGATAAAAGTCAGCCAGATCGGAAATCGATTTTTCCAGCACATCACCATCGTTGTATCCAGGGCAGACAACAATCTGGCAATGCAGCTCGATCCCCCCGGAGGTCAGCCTTTCGATCTGTGGCAGGATCGGCGGCGCCTCGCAGCCGAGCAGTTGCCGGCGCAGCGGATCATCAGTCGTATGCACTGAAATATAGAGTGGTGACAGTTGTTGTCTGAGAATACGTTGCAAATCTGCTTCGTGCAGATTACTCAAGGTGATATAGGAACCGTAAAGGTAGGAAAAGCGGTAATCCTCATCTTTGATATAGAGCGAGCGACGCATCCCTTGAGGCAATTGATGCACAAAACAGAAAATGCAGTTGTTGCCGCACTGCTTCGGCTGGGGATGTTCAATCTGAAGGCCGAGATCTTCTTCCGACTCCTTTTCGATCTCGCATTCCCAGACCTCTTCATCCCGGCGCAGGATTTCCAGATGCAGTTTTTCTGCCTCGATGTGACGATAATAGTCAACCAAATCCGCTATTGGCTGCTGATTGATCGCCAGCAACATATCCCCTGGATCCAAGCCCAATTCTGCGGCATAACTTCCTGGTTCAACTGATTCGATACGAAGCATTTTGCGACTCTCAAAAGAAGCTTACGTGCTGATTATAACACTCGGGAGAAAACAAAACAGGGGCAATGCCCTTTGCACCGCCCCTGCTTCATCTGTCTTTGTGTTAAAACTAGGATTAGTCGCGACCACCATGCAGACGGAAATTCCCATCAACCGAAGTAATCGAACTGATCGCGTGCTTATAAATCAGGATGTCACCATCGCTTTCAGCGAGCACACAAAAACTGTCAAACGACTTGATGTAACCTTCCAACTTGTCCCCTGACATCATTACAATATTCACTTTAACCCGTTCCTTGCGGGCCTGATTCAGGTACTGATCCTGAATATTAAAGGGTGACTTAGGCATATCCGCTCCTTTGTTGACTGATAAAATCCTCAATAGACCGTAACACTCTACCAGACTCCGTTAAGGAATCAACCCAAATTATTTCGGGTTCTTTCCTGAACCAAGTCAACTGCCGCTTTGCATACTGCCTAGTGGCTGTCTGGATTTCCTCCAGCATCTGCTGATGACTGTCCGGCACATGCAGATAACGCAGCACCTCTCGATACCCGAGAGTCTGCAATGCCTTGAGATCTGCAGAGTATAGTCCGACCAAGCCCTGTACCTCCTCAATCAGCCCCTCCGCAATCATCTGCTCAGTTCGCAGATCGATCCGCCGGTAAAGTTCCGCCCGTTCCTGAGCAGGCGCAAACTTCATGACCCGATAGGGCTGATCTGCGAACTGATGTTCTTCCTGCAGTTCCGTCAGTGTTCTCCCACTGACATAATAAACCTCTAGCGCGCGCACCAGCCGGACAACATTGTTCGGATGAATCCGTTCAGCAGCCACTGGGTCAATGCTTGCCAATTCGGCATGAAGCGCTCCTACGCCCTCTTCCAACTCACGTTGATGCAATCGATCACGCAAAATCTGGTCACCGGTTGGGGTATCGGCCAGACCGCCCAGCAACGCCCTGATGTAAAGACCTGTGCCGCCAACAACACAGGGGATATTCCCCCGGCCATCAATCTCTTCGATCAGCGGTCGCGCCTGATCAACATACTGGGCGACCGAAAATTCCTGATCCGGATCGATCAGATCGATCATATGATGCGGAACCCGCGCCTGCTCTTCGGCGGTTGCCTTGGCGGTACCGACATCCATCTGCCGATAAACCTGACGGGAATCTGCAGAAATGATTTCAATCGGAAACCGCTTTGCCAACTGTAACGACCAACCGGTCTTTCCACTTGCCGTCGGTCCACAGACCACCAGCACTGGAATCTTCGTCCGCCTCATCGCGCTACTGCCGCCGGAACAATCGTTCGATTTCGGTCAGCGTCAGCCGTTGCAGCACCGGTCGACCATGCGGACAATTGGCTTTGAAATCGATCTGATCGAGTTCCCGCAACAAAGCCTTGCTCTCCGCGATCGACAATCCCTGATTGGCGCGAATCACACCGTGACAGGCCATCAGAATCAAAATCTCGTCGATCGATTCCTGCAGTTTGCCGGCCCGCCCGACCTTTTCGAGCTCCAAGGCCACATCAATCACCAGCGGAGCAACATCTCTGCCGACCAGCACCTGTGGGATCGTCTTCAAGGCAAACGACTTGCCGCCAAAGGGCTCAATTTCAAATCCGAGCCGGCCCAACTCCGCACGGTTTTCCTCCAGCGCGTTGGCACTGCGGTAATCAAGCTCAAGCAGTTCCGGAAACATCAATGCCTGACTTATCACGGCGCCTTCGGCATAGGAATGACGCAACTTCTCAAAGCCGATCCGCTCATGGGCAGCATGTTGATCAACCAGGATCAGGTCGTCACCGTCTTGGCAAAGCAAGTAGCTTTGGTGATACTGCCCAAGAATCTGCAAACCGGAAAAGAAACCCTGTGGCGCTGTTGCCGGAAGCACCAGCTGCTCAACCGGCTCAGGCCTTTCTGCTGTTGGTTCAGCGGCATTGGGCGGAACCACATTTTCCTTCATAGTAACCAGTGGGTCCGAAACATATTCGGCGACCGGCTCATTTGTGACCGACGAAATTTCAATGCGAGATGGCGGATATTCCTTTTTCCCTGCCTTCAAAGGAGGAATCATTGCTACCCTGTCAAAAACCTCACCCTCTTTAGCAGTGGAGTCCTCCTGCAGCCAGTCAGCCGGGCGAAGCGTCTGCCTGATTCTGTCGGAAATAAAATCGTGTATCAACCCCTGATCGCGGAAACGAACCTCATGCTTGGTCGGATGAACATTAACATCGACCAGCGCCGGATCGATCTGCAGAAACAAGGTGACAACCGGATAACGACCCTTCATCAGCAAATGGCGATACCCTTCCATCACTGCATGTTGAACCACCCGGTCACGAATGTAACGGCCGTTGATAAAGGTATAGATATGGCTGGCGGCCGAACGGGTCAGTTGCGGCTGGGAAAGCAAACCGCGTAAATTCAGATCCGCCCCTCCCTCCTGTTCAACTTCCAGCATATCTTTAAGCAGGGAGCGTCCGAGCAACGCTGCGAAACGCTCGCGCAACCCTTTTTCACGACGCAGATCGAGCAACATCCGCTCATTATGTTTCAAGCGGAAACAGACATTCGGATTCGCCAACGCCTGTTTGGTCACCACATCAGCAGCATGACTCAGCTCGGTCTGCTCTTTGCGCAGAAACTTCCTCCTCGCCGGCAGGTTGAAAAACAGGTTGCGCACCTCCACCACCGTCCCTTGCGGCAGGCCGATCTCCTCTGCCCGCCTCACAGTTCCTCCCTCGGCATAAATTTGTTGGCCGAGGCCATCTTCATTGTCGCAGGTTTGCAGCAGAAAACGTGACACTGAGGCGATGGAAGCCAGCGCTTCGCCCCGGAAACCGAGTGTCTGCAGCGCAAACAGGTCCTCATCCGTGTTGATCTTACTTGTCGCATGCCGCTCCAAGGACAGGAAGGCATCCTGTCGATTCATGCCACAGCCGTTATCGGCGATCCTGATCAGCTTTTTCCCTCCCGACTGCAACTCGATCAAGATTTCCGTCGCTCCAGCATCAAGAGAGTTTTCCAGCAATTCTTTCACCACAGACGAGGGACGCTCTACGACTTCGCCAGCAGCAATTTTATTGCACAACGCTTCGGGAAGGACATGTATGGTACTTTGTAATGTAGACATCTGTTATCCACGAAAAAAGATAGCGATCGTTGACCACCGACCGCTATCAGAAAAATTCATTTCTTATCTCTTGCGAACAGCTATTTATTTTCTAGATTCTCAAAAAACGTTTCGCTATCGCCATCGGTTTCAGTCCCCTTGGCTCTGGCGCTCATTTCAATCAAGCCGAAATCCTCTGCCACATTCTTGATGATCCTGGAGTTTACCTTGCCAACACAGCAAAGATACGTTTCGAACAGGGCATTATCGCAGATGGTGTTGATCAGGCGAGGCCCGCCACCGGTTAGTTGATGGATCAACGGTAAAGTATCCGGTTCAAAAGGCGACTCCTTGGTTCTGGCCACCTTCAAGCGATGGTTGACATAGGAAACGCTCGCATCATCTGACAAGGGGCGCAAGGCATACCGAAACGCCACCCGCTGAGCCAGTGGTTCGTCCAGCTTCAAGGTGTTATCAAGTTCAGATAAACCAAAGAAAATAATATTAAGTAGCTTCTTGCTGGGAATTTCAAGGTTCAACAGCCCCCTGGAACTCTTCCTTCAATTCCTTGCTTTGCAGCATTTGCGCTTCATCGATCAGGACAACTGCCTTGCGTCCCTCTGCTTCGATCTGCATCAACCGCTCGTAGAGCTATTTGAGCATTTTCAGCGGACTGATCTCAGGGTTGCTGACCCCCAACTGCATACAGATGCGTGACAGGATCCATTCGGGGGTTACCTCTGAGTGAATCATTCCCAGAAGTGACGACTCATACTTAATTGATCGGCAGCTCCTCGAGCATCCGCCTAGCCAAAGTGGTTTTGCCGGTACCGACGCCTCCCACCAAAACAGCCAGACCTTTATCTGAATCGACCGAATACTTCAATCTCAGCAGAGCCTGGGTATGCTGATCACTATCAAAATAGAACTTATCGTTCGGAGCGTTTGAAGAGGGTTCCCGGTCGAAGTGGAAATAATTTGTATATCCCATACGTCATCCTCTTGTGAGCAACAGACTGTACAGGAACTACAGAAAGGAAACACGCTCCTTATTGGTAATTTCCTCAGCTTCGATTCCGAGCAGCCCCTGAAGCGTGGCAATCTTCTCTTTCACGTTTCGATAGCTTTCATCTTGCGACATAACAACCCGATAACTGCTCAAAGCCTCTTCGAGGCGTTCCGATTTTTCGTAGAGGGAGGCAAGTTCGAAACCGAGGCTCAACCGCTGCTCAGCTTCAAGATGTGGGGAATCAAGCGCTTGCTGATACATCAGCTCAGCGTTGGCAAAATCGCTTCTGTCTGAAAAGCAAAGGCCTTTTAACGTCTGACAGTCGACGTAGCGGGAAGGATCCTTCTCCGCCTTTGTGAATTCGCTAATGGCATCATCGAGCAGCCCCATTTCCCGATAAGCGATACCAAGATTGTAATGAGACTCCATGTCATCAGCCGCAATCTGCTCATCGACATCGGTACGGAAGATCTTCTTATCTTCACTTTCATCATCCAGTGCCGAAAAGAATTCGTCCTCCTCCTCACCGGCATCTTCCGACAGAAACTCAACAGAAAGGTCTTGCTCAATAACCGCATCTTCTTCATGAGCAAGGTGCTTGAGAATGACGTTCAGTTTTTGCTGGCATTCTTCGGAGTCAGGCACGTTAGTAAGAACTTCGCTACAGAGCTTCTCCGCTTCGGTGTACAATCCTTGCTGAATATAGAACTCTGCCTCTTCAAGTTTAGCGGCAATATCGAACGCAGTGCCAGATGGCTCGTCAATACCTTCATCGTCTAAGTCAAAAGACAACTCCAGCTCATCCTCGGCTGGCGCCAATTCTTCATCTTCTTTTAGGTCAAGCCGAATGGCGCTCTCTTCTTCTGAGGGGTTCACCTCAGGTTCGGCGCTTTCAGGTTCCAGAAGAGCATCAAGCTGAAGATCATGATCCTCCTCGGGCAACTCAACCAACAACTCCTCTTCATCCGCTTCGACCTCAATATCGCTCGGGATCTCGATATCTTCCTCAGCAGAAGCGAGAATGGAATCGGACAGGGTTTCTTCTTGAGCCGATTCGGTTTCTTCCGCGTCCGTTTCCGACATGATATTGAGCATCTTCTCGCCCTCGCCGGTCAATTCATAAATTGAATCAAGCGTTTGCAGAACAGCTGAGCTTTCCGGGAGTTTCTCTTTGAGGGTTTCATAATGCAACTTGAGTTGACCAAGTCGATCTGCCTTGAAGAACGTCTCCTTCCACTCTTCCAATTCATCCAACGCCTGTTCAAACTCGCCACTTCCGATTTGACATTGAATATAATCTTCACGAATTTCCAAATCGGTCGGATCGAGTGCCAGAAGGCGTTGGTAGGTATAGCCAGCGTTCGGCCACTCTTTCAGATCTGCATACCCGCAGGCTATTAACCGCAGTAGGTCAGGATCGTCCGGTTTGTCCTGCAACAGACCTTCGAGGATGGTGATCCCATTTTGCAACTCGCCCTTTTCATACAGAATCACCCCCAGCCCCATCTTCATCTTCCGATTTTCGGGGAAGAGAGGCATGAACATTTGGTACAGCTTGAGGATCTTGTCGAAATCGTTCTTGTCACGCAATACGGCGAGCACCGCTTCAAACTCGGCCAAACCCTCTTCTACCCGATCACAGTGAGTATAAACTTCGGCCAGTTTAACTCGCACGTTCAAGTTGCTTTCATCAAGGTTGCGCATCTTCTCCAAAACCTTGATGACATCGGCAACCATTCCGTTGCGCTCGTAGTAACCGATCAAATTACGGTACTCGGCCATCGCATTGCCGATCAGACCTTGCTTTTCATTGAGTTCGGCGAGGCGACCGAAAAGTGAGATCTGGCTCGGGTCGAGACGAAGCATCTGTTTATAGATGGCAATCGCCTTCAGGTAGAAGCCATTGGTGGCGAAATATTTGGCGACGACTTCGTAATGCTCATATGCCTCGGCATTACGTGCGGACTTTACCAGTAATTCAGCAAGCTTCTGCCTAGAACGCACGTCGGACGGGTCAATTTCCACGACCTTGGCGAAATCTTTAATCGCACGGGCAACCTGTTTTTTCTTCAGATTCTTCTGAGCGGATTCAAGTAATTTTTCTTTATTTGCGGCCAATAAGAACCCCCGAAAGTGCTTAGTTAGGCAAAATCATACCATCCGCAAAGAATACGCGACGCTACCTGAATATGTCAAGCAACCCGGTGTAAACAAGCAAGAAATCCGCTACCCACTATCTCCCTGACATGGGCGTGCCAATCCCTTCATTGAAGGGTGGGGGTTGTTTTTTTATCTGCACCAGTTTTTTCAGCTTGTCAACTTCTTGTGACGTCAAAATCCGATAGCGGCCGGTCGCGACATTACCCAACTCAAGAAAACCGATTCGGACCCGTTTCAAGCGAACAACCTGTAAGTCAACCGCTTCGCACATGCGCCTAACTTGGCGATTGCGCCCCTCGCGAATAGTCAACTCAAACCAGCTAGTGGCGCGACCGTTTCTGACATTGGCCACCCTGGCCGGCTGCGTTTTCCCGTCGTTTAAAAGAATCCCATCGCGCAAAGAGCATATTTTCTGCTCGGTCAAGCTGCCACGCACCTTAACCAGGTAGGTCTTTTCGACATGATGCCGCGGATGGCTGAGCCGCTGCGACAAATCTCCATCGTTCGTCAGCAACAGCAGCCCTTCGGTATTGTAATCGAGCCGACCGATCGGAAACAGCCGCTGCTGCAAATCGGCCACAAGATCGGTCACCAAATCACGCCCCTGAGGGTCTTTCAAGGTCGAGATATAACCGCGTGGCTTATTGAGTAGCACGGTAATTTTTTCTTCCGCAACTGACAGCTTGCGCCCGTTGACAATGATGTTGTCATGCGCTAGGTCGGCCCGATCTCCCAACTGGGACACTGTACCATTCACCAACACCCGGCCATCGGCAATCCAAGCCTCCGCCTGCCGGCGAGAAGCGAGGCCCGCCTGTGCGATCAGTTTCTGCAAACGCTCAGGCATTCGTTTCTCCTTCCTGTCCTGGTTCCAGCGGGAGTGCTTCCGCAATGTCCGAATCGAGCGCACTGAACTCCTTGAGCGTCGGCAAATCCTGCAAGTCCTTCAGTCCGAACAATTCGAGAAACTGACGACTGGTACCATACATCAACGGGCGCCCGGGAATATCCTTCTTACCAAGAATGCGCAACAGGTTCTTTTCCAGCAGACTCTTGATTACCCCGCCCGAATCAACCCCACGCAGATACTCGATCTCGGCACGCGTAACCGGTTGCCGGTAAGCGATAATCGCCAATGCTTCCAGAGCCGCCTGCGAAAAACGGAAAGGTCGTTCTTTGTTCAACTTGCGGAGCCAAGGGGCCAATTCCGCATCGGTGCGAAACTGATATCCACCGGCAACTTCGGCAAGATAAAAACCACTCTCCCCTTGAGCATATTGTTGTAAAAGCTGCTCGACAATAACCCGCACATCACCACGCGGTTTCTCCAGCAATATCGCAAGACGATCCAGAGATAGAGGAGTTTCAGCGGCGAAAATATAGGCTTCTACAATCTGCTTTAAATCAGCCATAGTCAAAAACATCCTCGGATAGTCCAATTACCGTGTCCTGCTCGTCCATTGGCACCGCCAGCGACAACCAGAGTTCTCCGAACTCGTTCGCCTGTTCAACCTTCACCATGCGCATTTTCACCAATTCCAAGGTAGCCAAAAAGGTGACGATCAGCTCATCACGGGTTGGGTTGGCAGAAAATATTTCGCGAAAAAGGACACGTCCCTCTTTTTCGGTCAGACGCTGTAATACCAGCTGCACATGTTCAGCAACCGAAAGCTGTTCGCGGACCACCTCATGGAAGATTTCCACCGGCACTTTTTTCAGCAGACGGTGAAATGCGTCGGCCAGCTGATAAACTCCGACAGTAACTTCATCGTCCGAATCGTTCAAAATTTCCTGCGGGACAAACTGGGAGGAAAAAATATCACGATCAAGCAACGGCATCTCTGCCAGTGATTCGGCAGCTTCTTTGTAACGCTGATACTCTAGCAAGCGCCGCACAAGTTCAGCGCGGGGGTCCTCTTCCTCCTCTTCCTCCAACTCCTCGCTGACCGGCAACAGCATTCTCGATTTGATATGAATCAGGGTCGCCGCCATTAATAGAAATTCCCCGGCAACGTCAAGATCAAGCTGTTTCATCTGCTCGATAACAGAAAGGTATTGCTCGGTGATCTTAACCATCTGGATATCGTAAATATCCATCTCATTGGTTTTGATCAGATGCAGGAGTAAATCGAGAGGACCGGCAAAATTTTCCAGCTGGACAACTAAGCTCATCGGTGCTAATGCCCAAATAGAAACGACATCGCCTGGTTGACAAAAGAGATCTCAGGTCCAGCCAGCAAAACCACCAACCCGCTGATCAGCGGAGCCAGGACCAGCGACCATAGGTCGGTAAAGAAGACTAGAAACAGGATCAGTATAAAGCCGAACGGCTCCAGACGATTGACGATCATCGCCTGCTTTTCCGGCAGGATACCGATCAGGATGCGCCCACCGTCGAGCGGCGGCAGTGGGAACAGATTAAACACCCCTAGCAGCACATTGATATAGAGGCTGAAACCGACCATCATACGTAACGGTTTGGTCAACTGCAAAAACAGTTCGGTTGTTCCCAGCGACGTAGTTTCCAGCCAACCGAACCCGCGCAACAGAAGTGCGGAGATCACCGCCAGCAACAAATTGGTCACCGGACCCGCAAGGGCAACCCAGATCATATCCCGCTTCGGCCGTTTCAGGTTCCCGGCGTTGACCGGCACAGGCCGCGCCCACCCGAACCCGAAGATAAATATCGCCACGGTACCGATCGGGTCGAGATGGCGTAGGGGGTTCAGGTTCAAACGTCCGAGCAACCGAGCAGTCGGGTCGCCGAACCGCTCGGCGATATAACCGTGCGCGACCTCATGCATGGTGATCGCCAGCAAGGCCGGAACCAGCATGATCGATATTTTGGAAATGATTGCTTCCATCAATTTTCAATCACATTTTCTTGAAATAAGAGTTCGCATTTTTATAGACGAAATCAGCCTGTTGGTCCAGCAGAAGAGGCTAAAGGCAGCAGGAATCAACTAAGTCACGGCAGATATTTTTCCTGCACCAGATTTTTTTCATCTTCCAAGGTGCGAATCTGGCCATTCAGACGCGCTTCGAGTAAATCGAGGAAGACATTATGAAAATGCCTCCCCGGCTGCATTCCGAGTTCGATCAGGTCGTTACCATCCAGCAACACCGTCACCTTACGGAAATCGGTAACATACTGGGAGATCCATTTACGCACCTGATCTTTTTCACTCCAGGACATCAAAAACAACAACAATTCAAGCGAAAGACCGTTAAACCAGTGGAAAATCTCACTGTTCTTCGGCAAGTTCCCCGACTCGGCCCTATAGTGCGCCGTTTTTAGGGCCAGGCGCCCAAGCGGCAGCTGCCTGACCAAAAGCTCCTGATATTTAGGCTGCAGATCGAGCCAACAGCAGACGCGTAGTAAACCTTTTTCTGAGAGCGGGCTGAGTAGGCAAAAAAGGTAAACCAACCAACGCTGATACTCCTCGCCGGTGTAAAGCAGCTCGAACCAACTGCTGCTCTTTTCCGCCGCCACGATCATCTGCGCCGACTTGCGGTCAAAATGCAGGTGAGGATCGATAAACTTGAGAAGGTCGAACTGCTCAAGGCGGCGCAAGGCGGATATCACCTGCGACTCGTCGAGAATCTGGCGCAACTCGCTTAAAATCCGCGCACCACCGACCTTTTTCACCAGGTTCATCCGTACCGCACTGCGCATCAGACGCTCGGTCTGCTGACCGATCCGGAAGCCGAGCCGTTGCTCGAAGCGAACCGCGCGGAACAGCCGGGTCGGATCCTCAATCAGGCTCAGGTTGTGCAACACCCGAATCGACTTATCCTTCAGGTCGCGCTGGCCTCCAAAGAAGTCGAGCAACTGACCATAGGTCTCGCTGTTGAGAGAAATCGTCAGCGTATTGATCGTAAAGTCGCGCCGGTAAAGATCATGACGGATTGAGGAGTGCTCGACCCGCGGCAAGGCGGCAGGCTTTTCGTAATATTCAATCCGTGCCGAGGCAACATCGATCTTGAAGTCGTCCGGCAGGATAATCACCGCCGTGGAAAATTTGGCGTGCGAACGGATCCGGCACTGGGTGGTGCGGGCAAAGGCCTCGGCAAAAGCAATCCCATCCCCTTCCACCACCACATCGATATCGAGGTTTTCTTGGCGCAACAGCAGATCGCGCACGAAACCGCCGACCAGGTAGATCCTTATCCCCTGTTGATCGGCAACCTCCCCCAGTTTCCTCAGCAGGTTTCGGATATACTTCGGCAACTGGGCCTCGATCAGGCGGGAAAGGTTCTTCCGCTTCAGGCGTAAACCGCTACGCCCCGACTCGACCGGCAGGCTGTCCTCGATTTCCTGCCGATCACCGATCAGGTGACGTAACAGGTCTGTCCGAGTGACGATCCCGACCAGTTGACCATCCTCCAGCACCGGGATGCAGCGCTGGTTGTGCTCCATAATCCCCTTCTGCAGTTCCGCCAACGGCGTTTGGGGGCCTGCGACATCAAAATCGGTCGTCATCACCTCGGAAACGGACATTCGTTGCAACTTGTGGTGAGCAGCTTTCTCCACCACATGGCGGGTAATAATGCCTACCAACATCTGCCCATCAAGGATCGGAATCGCGTTGAAGTTGAAACGGGTCATCAGCTCGCGAGCGGCCGCGATCGTGGAGTCGATGGTAAGGGTTTTCACCGGTGCCGACATCAGGTGACGCGCCTGGAAACTAGAGCGGATATCCTGCTGCAACGTCTCCTCGATCTGATCGAGCAGCTGCACCAGCGGGATATCGCGTACGGTCGCCGAAGAGGCAAACGCATGCCCGCCGCCGCCGAACCGCTGAAACAGCTCGCCGACATGAACCTCGGGTATGCGGGATCGGCCGACCAGAAAGATACGGTCTTCCATTCTCACCGCTACGATCAAAACGTTGAGGTTCTCGATGTCCTTGAGCTTGTGTACCAACGAAGAGATATCGCCAACATAGTAATCAATCGAGGCGTAAGCGATCGCCACCTCGATCCCGTTGATGATTTTCCTTTCGCAGGATTTAAGCAGCTCGTTGAGTAGATCGATCTGTTCCGGAGTCATCTCCCGGACCAGAAAATCAGCCACGGTATTGAGGTTGGCACCATGCTCCAGGAGAAATGCCGCCGCCTGATAATCCCTCGGGGTGGTGCTGGTAAACAGCAGATGACCGGTATCCTCATACAGGCCAAGCATCATCATAGTCGCTTCTTCCGGCGTCGGATCGATGCCCCGTTCGACAAACAAATGGGTCAGAATTGTGGTGGTAGCACCAACCTGCTCGATATGCTCAAGCTGTGCGGTAACGGATTTCTCGTCAGAGGGATGATGGTCATAGACATGAATTTCGAGTCCCGGTTTATTGACGATTTCGGCAAATTGGCCAATCCGCGCACTACTGCGGACATCGACCAGGATCAACTTGGTAACCTGTTCGAAGTCGATGCCTTTAAGCCCCTTGATGCCATACGCGTAAAGGGTGCTTTGCAATAGAAAGTCACGCAGCCCACGTTCCTGTCCGCCTGGGAACACCAGCACCGCATCGGGATAAAGTCGCTTGGCGGCGATCATCGATCCGAGGCAGTCGAAATCGGCGTTGACGTGGGTTGTGATAACTTCCATTGTCCGTTCTCGTTAGACTTCGAGCGTTCCGATCAGTTCGTTGATATCCTCTATCCCTTCATTCTGGCAGAATTCTTCCAGACCGTCGATAATCGTTTCCATAACGTTCGGATCGACAAAGTTGGCGGTGCCGACCTGCACCGCCTTGGCGCCGACGATCAAAAACTCCAGCGCATCGATGGCCCGAGAAATGCCGCCGATGCCGATTACCGGAACCTCAACGGCCTGCACCACCTGATGCACCAGACGCACGGCAATCGGCCGGATCGCCGGCCCGGACAGGCCGCCGATGGTGTTGGCCAACCGCGGCTTGCGGGTTTTCACATCGACCGCCATCCCGGTCAGGGTATTGATCAGGCTGATCGCGTCAGCGCCGGCATCTTCGACCGCCTTGGCAGTAACGCGGATATCAGTAACGTTCGGGGTCAACTTGACGATCAGCGGCTTTTGGGTCTTCTTACGCACCTGCGAGACCACCTCGTGGGCGGCACTCGCCTCAGTGCCGAAAACAATCCCGCCATGCTTGACGTTCGGGCAGGAGATGTTCATCTCCAGTCCGGCCACACCTGGCACATCCTCCAACCGGGTGGCGACCTCGACGTATTCCTCCAGGGTATTGCCAAAGAAATTGACGATCACCGGCGAGTTATACTGAGCAAGAAAAGGGATCTTGTGTTCAATAAAAGCATCGATGCCGATGTTCTGCAGGCCGATCGCATTGAGCATACCACTGACGGTCTCACAGATGCGCGGCGTTGCATTGCCCGCCTTCGGGTTCAGCGACAACCCCTTAGTGACAATCGCCCCGAGCTTGTTCAAATCAAGATAGGGAGCGTACTCCTCACCGTAGCCGAAGGTACCGGAGGCCGGCATCACCGGGTTTTTGAACTTCAGTCCGGCAACCTCTACGGCCAATTTGGGGTGGGCCAACTTCACTGCCGTTCCTCTCAATTCACTCATCAGCTACACCCTCCGCAATTCCCCTGCTGTTTTTCCAGACGACTCCAGTCGAGCTGCTCGGCCAGAAACACCGGTCCCTGCTTACAGGTGCAGAGGTACTGCGGGTTTTCATCGGTGTGGCCAGCGCCTTTGACGACACACCCCAGGCAGGCACCAACCCCGCAGGCCATCAGCGCCTCTAATGACACCTGCAGCGGTGTGTTGCGTGTGGCACAGATTTTCTGCACCGCATCGATCATCGGCATCGGTCCACAGGCGTACACCGAAGCCTTCGGGTATTTCGCCAGTTTGCGTTCCAGTACTTGGGTCACCAGCCCTTCTTCTCCAAGGCTGCCATCCTCGGTCGAAACGTAAGTTTCCACGCCAAGACGCTCGAACTCCGTCACGGTGATGATATCGTCACGTGTCCTGCCTCCCATCAGCAGTCGCACTTTGGAATTGGCGACCATCCTTTCCGCCAGCATATACAGGGGCACCAGACCGATTCCGCCACCGACGAGAATTTTCTCTTCTTCCGGGTCGCCGAGATCGAAACCTCGACCGAGCGGCCCGAGCAGCTCGACGCGATCCCCCTGATGCAATTCCTGCATGATTTCGGTACCGCTGCCGACCACTTTGTAAATGATTTCGATGAATTCCTTCTCCGGCATGCCGTCGCAATCGGGTGCCGCATAACCCGTGCAAAAAATCCCGAACGGGCGCCGCAGCAGCGGCGGCAGTGAACGTTGCACGCGAAACATAACGAACTGTCCAGGTTTCGCCAGCTTGTTGTATTCCGGCGCCAGTATCCGCATCCGGTAATAACCGGGAGAGATCTCCTGGTTGGAAAGAATGATTGTTTTATAATTTTTCACCAACAGCCTCCTTACCTGTGAAAAATTCAAAAATCCGCCACAGAACCACCACTAAAATCGCGCACCATCAGCAGGGCGTCCTCGCCGTCCCGATAATAACCAGAGCGAACCGTATCGGCAACAAAGCCCTCTTTACGATAAAGTTCGATGGCAGCGCGGTTACCGGTGCGCACTTCAAGCCAGGCCCGTTCCAGCCCTTGCTCCATGCAGCTGGCAAAAGCGTGTTCCAGCAAACGACCGGCAACTCCCTGGCGGCGGGAATCTGGTGAGGTCGCAATATTAAGGATCTGTAGTTCCCCGGCAATCAACCAGTAACAGAGGTAGCCGGCCAATCTGTCCGCATGCCAGAGCAGCTCGACAGTTGCAACCGGATTGTTCAATTCCTGTCGAAACTGATCAGCCGACCAGGGGAAAGGATAACTCTGCCGCTCGATTTTCAAAACTGCGGACAGATCATTTTCCTGCAATGGCAGGATCCGAAACTCATTAGCCAACATGCTATTTTTATGCACTATAAGTTCGATGATTACATGGTACAATTAAGCAGTTCGGATTCACGTGAAACTTGCCCTAAAAAACAGAGAGAATCGGCAACTTTTGGACGTTCTATCACACTTTCCCGACAGGATACAGACAATAGATCATTCTTCTCGTAAACACCCGCTTCGGCAATTGACAAAGATTGCCTCGGGTGGTTTAATGTCCGGCCATTTGGATATAAGGAGCGAGGAAAATTGAGCAGGCAAAAACCGATCACCTATAAAGACGCTGGGGTCGATATCGACGCCGGGAACCGCTTTGTCGACATGATTAAACCATTGGTCAAACAGACCTCCCGACCGGAAGTCTTGACCGACATCGGCGGCTTTGGCGGCCTGTTCCGCCTGAACAGCAACAAGTACAAACGCCCAACCCTGGTCTCTTCTACTGACGGTGTCGGCACTAAGCTGAAACTGGCCTTTATGATGGATAAGCACGACACGGTTGGCATCGATCTGGTTGCGATGTGCGTCAACGACATCATCGTCCAGGGGGCAGAACCGCTCTTCTTCCTCGACTACCTGGCCACAGGCAAGCTGACTCCGGAAAAAGCCGTGGAAATCGTCAAAGGGATATCCGAGGGCTGCAAACAATCGAACTGCGCTTTACTAGGCGGGGAAACCGCCGAAATGCCCGGCATGTACAGTGACGGCGAGTACGATCTGGCCGGTTTTACCGTCGGCGTTGTCGACAACGCCGAAATCATCGACGGCTCGACCATCACCAAAGGCGATCAGATCATCGGCATCGCCTCCAGCGGTCTGCATTCCAACGGCTACTCGCTGGCCAGAAAAGTTTTCCTTGAGGCAATGAAGCTCGACCTCAACGACAAGCCGAACGACCTTGAACGGACCCTCGGCGAAGAGCTGCTCACCCCGACCCGCATTTACGTAAAAACCATTCTCAACCTTATGCGCGACTTCACCATCAAAGGCGTTGCTCACATCACCGGCGGCGGCCTGCTGGAAAACCTGCCGCGAGTGCTGCCCCAGAAGTGCAAAGCAATTGTTGATCGTAACAGCTGGGAGAAACCGGCCATTTTTGAGATGCTGCGCGAAGGCGGGAGCATCCCGGAAACCGAGATGTACCGCACCTTCAACTACGGTATCGGCATGGCGATCATCGCCCCGGAAAACGAGGTTGAAGATATTGTCGGCCGCCTTTCCGGTCTGAACGAGAAAGCCTACCTGATTGGAGAAATTGCTCAGGCGACTGAGCCATCAGTCGAGCTTTACTGATAAGGTATTCGTAGCATGTCGGCAAACAAGAAACTGAAGCTGGGCGTCCTCGCTTCCGGCGGAGGCACCAATCTGCAATCGATCATCGATCAGTGCCGTGAGCAGAAGATTGATGCGGAAATTGTTCTGGTTCTTAGCAACAACCCCGACGCCGGAGCCTTGGAGCGGGCGGCAAAAGCCGGAATTCCTAGTGTCTGCGTTAACCACCGCGACTATGCCGATCGTCAGAGCTTTGATCAGGCGGTCATCAGAACCCTGCAGGAAGCTGGAGTCGATCTGGTGGTTCTGGCCGGTTTCATGCGCCTCATTTCCGAAGTTTTCATCGCAGCGTTTCCGCAGAGGATTGTCAACATTCACCCGGCTCTGTTGCCGGCCTTTCCCGGCCTGCATGTGCAGAAAAAAGCACTGGAATACGGAGCCCGCTTTGCCGGCTGCACAGTCCACTTCGTCGACACCGGTGTCGACACTGGACCGATCATCATCCAAGCCGTCGTACCGATCCTGGACAATGACACCGAAGAAACCCTCTCCGCCCGGATTCTGGAACAAGAACACAAAATTTACCCGCAGGCAATCCAGCTTATTGCCGAGGGGCGGGTCAAGGTTGAAGGCCGTCGCGTTCACATTGAAGCTGCAAGCAACAATGAAGAAGCCTTGATCAACCCATCTCTATAGGCATCCATTATGGCAAAAACAGCATTGGTCAGCGCCTGCCTGCTGGGGCTGGCAACCCGCTATGATGGCTCTGACAATCTCAGCCCGCAGGTGGTCAGCTATCTTAAACAGAAGCATCTGATTCCGATTCCGGTCTGCCCGGAACAACTGGCCGGGATGCCAACACCGCGGCCAAAGTGCTGGTTTACAGGAGGGGATGGCAATGCGGTCTTGGAGGGAAGTGGAAGAATCTGCGACGAGCATGGCCAGGATACAACCGCCGCCTTTGTGCGCGCAGCTAAAGAGATTTACAGAATTGCCGAGCTAACCGGTTGCAAGCTAGCGATCTTAAAACAGCGCAGTCCTTCTTGCGGTAGCCGAACAGTTCACTGCAACGGTAAACTTATCAGCGGCATGGGAGTGACCGCTGCAATGTTGCAGAATGAAGGTCTTGAAATTCTGAGCGAAGAGGATTTATGAGACAGAAAAAAGCCCCGAAAAATAATTGCATCGAGGAAAAAAACGTGTTAATAATGCGCGTTCGAAACTTTCAGGAGGATAGTAAAGATGGCCAGAGAATGTGAAATCTGCGGGAAGAAACCCGTTACCGGAAATAACGTCAGCCACGCCCACAACAAAACCCGCACAGTTTGGAAGCCGAACCTGCAGAAAATCCGGGCAGTCCAGAACGGTTCGATCAAGACCGTAAAAGTTTGCACCCGCTGCATCCGTTCCGGCAAAGTACAAAAAGCTATCTGATATTTAAAACCGTCAGATTGAACAATTTAAAAAGGGATGACCTGATCGGGCCATCCCTTTTTCTCGTCCATTTTTCAGAACTATTTACCAAAGCAAGCGACTGCGTCAATCTCAACCCGCGCCCCTTTCGGCAAGGCAGCGACCTGAACCGTTGCCCTGGCAGGAGCAACCTCTGCACAGTATTCAGCGTAAATCTCGTTGACGGTAACAAAATCAGCCAGGTCGGCGAGATAGATGGTGGTTTTGACCACCGAGCCGAAATCCGCTCCAGCTGCGGCCAACACCTGCATCAGATTATCAAGCACCTGCCGGGTCTGCTCCACCACTCCCCCGGCAACCATTTCACCCGTTTCCGGGATCAACGGAATCTGCCCGGAACAAAACAGATAGTCTCCGGCACGCACCGCCTGTGAATAGGGACCGATCGCTGCCGGCGCCTTGGCTGTCTCAATCTTTTCCATCTATCTCTCCTTAATTTTCAGCTGTGAAGTCGGTCGACGCGATAGACTCCCTTCACTTTTTTCACTTCCCGAATCACCCGGTTGAGATGCTCAAGGTTCTGCACATCAACTTCAAACAAGTTCGTTCCCTTTTTATCGCCCCGTGAAAAAACACTGGCACTGACGATATTGGCATCCGCCTCGGTAATCGCCCCGGAAATTCCGACCAACATCCCCTTCTGATCACTGCAGAATACCTGGATTTTGACCGGGCGGGTCGTCTTGCGCTGCATATCCCACTCAACGTCAATACGACGATCTGGATCGCTGGCCAAAACCTGCGAACAGTTAGCCGTGTGCACCGTCAGGCCCCGACCACGAGTTATAAAGCCTACCACCGGTTCGCCCGGCAGCGGATTACAACAGTTGGCAAAACGGACCATTACATCATCGATCCCGTCGATCTTGATGACGCTGCTCGGTTTCTTTCGGCTGAATTTTTCCAGCACCTTGCCGAAGGCTCCCGGCTTGCCGGAAACCTTAAGCTCTTCTCGTGGCAATACGTGGGAGACCACCTGCCCTGGTGATAGCTTACCGTAACCGACAGAGGCAAACAGGTCGTCCGCCTGCTTGAAGCCGAGATCGGTTACCGCCAGATCAAAAGAATCGAGCGACTGCGCCCGCTTCATGCTGTAATCGTGCTTGCGCAGCTCCTTCTCCAGCAGTTCGCGCCCGATAGCGATGCTCCTTTCCCGCTGTCCCGCCTTGACATACTGACGGATCTTGTTGCGGGCCTTCGACGTTTTAACGAAAGAGAGCCAGTCCTTACTCGGGGCATGATTCTTCGCCGTGATGACCTCAACGATGTCACCATTTTTCAGTTTTGTCTTTAACGGGCAAAGCTTGCCATTGATCCGCGCACCAACACACTGGCTGCCGACATCGGTGTGGATGGCATAAGCGAAATCGACCGGACTCGACCCCAGCGGGAGCTCTTTAACATCACCGTTCGGGGTAAAAACATAGACCTCCTCCGGAAACAGATCGATCGAGGAGCTGTCCGACATTTCCCGGGAGTCGCTGACATCCTGCTGCCACTCAAGCAACTGCCGCAGCCAGCTGAAACGCTGGTCGTCCCTGCCGGTCGCAGCAACCGGTCCACCCTCCTTGTATTTCCAATGGGCGGCAACCCCCTCTTCGGCAATCCGGTGCATCTCATGAGTCCTGATCTGCACCTCCATACGCTCGCCAAAAGGACCGATCACCGTGGTATGCAGGGACTGATACATATTCGCCTTCGGCATGGCGATATAATCCTTGAACCGCCCGGTAATCGGCTTCCACGTAGCGTGGATCAGGCCTAGCACCTCGTAGCATTCACGCACTGAATTGACCAGCACCCGGAAGGCGGTCAGATCGTAAATTTCATCTAGGTCGACACCGGTACGTTCCATCTTCTTATAAACGGAATAAAAATGCTTAAACCGTCCGGTCACCTCCCCGGTCAGTCCATTCTCCTGCAATAACTCTCGAATCCGCCGGCGTACCGCCACAACATAGCTGCTCCGCTCTTCCTTCTGAGCGGTAATGCGATTTGAAAGATCGGCAAACTTTTCCGGCTCCAAAAAACGCAACGACAGGTCTTCAAGCTCACTCTTCAGCCAGCTGATCCCCAAGCGGTTCGCCAAAGGTGCGTAAATTTCCAGGGTCTCACGTGCATACTCAACCTGCTTCGCTGCATCACAGAATTCAAGAGTCCGCATATCGCTGAGCCGGTCTGCTAGATAAACCAACAGCACTCGCAGATCACGCGCCATGGCGACAAACATCTTGCGAAAGCTTTCGACCTGCTGCTGGTTACTTTTTTTATAAGGGATACTACTGATTTTGTTGCCGATTTCGATCAGCGCCAACACTTCACTGCCAAACTCGTTAACCAGTTCCTGCTCGCTGACCTTTTCGGTCTGCAGAACGTCATGCAACAGACCAACAACCAAGGTCGTTTCATCAACCTTAAATCGAGTCAGGATCAAGGCAACCTCAAGTGGGTGCTGCAGGTATTCCTGACCATCACGGTTCTTCTGACCGGCATGAGCGCGGGCACTGAACTCTAATGCACGCCGCAAACGTGAATCATCGTCAGGATGTGGTTCAAGGTCAAATTGCTGAAGAATGTCATCAAATATGATCATAAACGCTACGCTGAGGGAAAAGCTCCCGATGAAACGTAATTGGCGGGGATAGCGCAGCCGGTGGCCACGCGACTGCCCTCCCGCAGCAAAGCAGGAGGGAGCTTAAGACGGGTCAGGATTTTCGCTTGGTCGGTATTTCAAACTCAACGGATTCGGCGGCGATTTCACGCAACGCGAGAACAACCTTTTTATTTCCCGATTTATTTTCAATCATTGGCTCTGCCCCCTTGTAAAGCTGCTTCGCGCGCTTTGAGGCGACCATGGCCAACAAAAAACGGTTCGGGATCACATCCAAACAATCTTCTACGGTAACGCGTGCCATCTAATCTTCTCCCTTTATCTTTAACTCTGTCAGAATTGCGCCGTTGCGCTGACTCCGACAACGTTCTGCAGTAACAATTGCGCTCAACTCCCCAAGTGCTGTCTGAAAATCATCATTAACCACCAAGTAATCATACCAGCCGGCTTCCGAAATTTCTCGTTCAGCGTTTTTCAACCGCTTGCTTATCACCTCATCAGTATCAGTATCACGCCCCCGCAGGCGTCGTTCCAGCTCAGCAAAATTGGGCGGCAGGATAAAAACAAACACCCCATGCCGATAGTTTTTCTTCAGCTGAGTCGCCCCCTGGAAATCGATGTCGAGCAGCAAATCCACGCCCTGCTCGGCAGCCTGTTCCAGCGTCGCCAATGAAGTCCCGTAGCAGTTACCATGGACCTCAGCCCACTCGGCTAACTGACCTGCATTAACCATCCGGTGGAAATCGGCTTTATCAACAAAATGATAATCGACACCATCAACCTCACCGGCACGAGCTTGGCGCGTGGTGAACGATACAGACTGCCTCAAATCAGCAAATCTGTCAATCAATTCTCGGCAAAGGGTCGTCTTGCCCGCCCCGGAAGGTGCTGAGACTACAAAAATAACTCCTTCTCGTTTTGCCTTATTCAATATTCTGCACCTGCTCACGAATCTTTTCCAGCTCTGACTTCAACAAAACGACCTGACGGGTCAATTCAGCATCATTCGATTTGGAGCCCATGGTATTCGCTTCGCGATTCAGCTCCTGGACCAAAAAATCCATCTGCCGACCAACCGGCTCTGCCTGTTCGACCAAGCCACTGAACTGATCCAGATGGCTGTTAAAACGGGTCACTTCCTCACTGATATCACAACGATCAGCAAAGATCGCAATTTCCTGAGCGACTCGCTGCGGATCACCTACGTCGTCACCAAGTCTCGCCAAACGTTCTTTCAGCTTCTGCTGCCACTCCATCGGCACCTGTGGAGCCCGAGCAACAATTTTTTGTAGCAACTCAGTCAAAAGTCCTAAACGTTGTTGGATATCGGCAGCCGTCGCCTCGCCCTCTTTTTTTCGCATCACCTGCAATGCCTGCAATGCAGCATCAAGCGCAGCGGTCAAACCGGCAGACAAGTCTTTTTCTTCAACATCGACCTCTTCAAGCGTCAGGACATCTTTTTGCGCCAGCAGCAGGTTCAGGCTCACACCGCCGGTGACATTGTAGTCCTCGGTCATTTGCGCAAAAACCTGCATATATGCATCAGCCAATGGTTTATTCACCACGGGTTGCGCTGCAATCTGTCCGCAGGCTTCCTGTGAGATAAACACATCGACCTTGCCCCGCTTCACTGTTGAGGCAATACGCTTCTTAATCTGAGGTTCCAGCGACATCAGCAACCGCGGCGCCTTAATATTAATATCACCATAGCGGTGATTAACGGCACGAATTTCAACAGAAAAGGACAGGCCATCAACCTGTGCCTGCCCTCGACCATAGCCGGTCATACTTTTGATCATAAGAAAACCTTATTACTGGTGCATCACTCTTGCCGGATGCGGGATAACTTTAGCCACTTGCCTATGCTCAGCAGGTTTATATTCAGGAACAATAACCCGAAGTTGTGCCCTGACGCCATCTAAATCCAACGACTTGGCATAAGCAAAAAGTTCTTCCAACTGCCTGAGAAGCACCTCACGCGCAGGAGGCGCCGAAGACGCAATACAGATCTTTTCATGATGGGTCGTCAGCGTTCCTTCTTCGGCCAGCAACAGCTCTTCGTAAAGCTTTTCCCCGGGCCTTAGCCCGGTAAAAACAATCTCTATATCTTCATGCGGCTGCAAACCTGACAAACGGACCAGTTCTTCCGCCAAGTCGACAATCTTAACGGGCTCCCCCATATCGAACAAATAGATCTCTCCACCACGTCCCATACTACCTGCCTGAAGTACCAGCTGACTCGCCTCAGGAATAGTCATAAAATAACGAGTCACATCTGGATGGGTTACCGTCACCGGGCCGCCATTCTTGACCTGCTCTTTAAATGTCGGGATAACACTGCCGTTACTCCCCAAAACATTTCCAAAGCGTGTCGTTACAAATCGGGTTTTACTTCTCTGTGCCAGTGATTGTACGTAGAGTTCTGCTGCTCTTTTGGACGCACCCATTACATTGGTTGGCTTCACCGCCTTGTCGGTCGACACCATAACAAATGTCTCAACCCCAAAAGCATTCGCAGCATCGGCCAGCAACTTTGTCCCGCGGACGTTATTATTCACCGCTTCAGCTGGATTAAGCTCCATCATCGGTACATGCTTGTACGCAGCAGCATGAAAAACCACCTGCGGTATCTGTTCGTCAAAGATAACATTGATACGAGACGGATTTCGGATATCACCTACAATCGGCACTATAGTAATATTCGGATGGG
>NZ_QKAP01000101.1 GCF_003247215.1 Malonomonas rubra
TCCGTGTTTCTTGAAAGGAGCCAGCCTATTAAAGGGATGTCACTAAGAAAGGGGAGACCTGTTTTGCCCTCCGTTTTGTCTTTACGCAACAAACCACCAATAATGGTTTGCTCCCCATCTTTCAAGGTTAAAACAGTTGATGCATTGGTAGTCGTTATGCGTAAGGGAACCGATTTAATCCCAGTGTATTCAACCTTAGCCCCTTCACTGACTTCCAAGGAAACCTTTGTTACGATGGTACCATCCAACTGGATATCAGGTTCTACATCTAGCTTAATACCAGTATCGACATATTGAACATTCTCTGATACCTGGTCTGTCCCGCTTGTCGTAACGGTAATGACCGGTTCACGCGTACCGATATGGACTTTGGCCTTCTCCATGTTTTTCACTCGAACCCTGGGATTAGCAAGCAATTCAGTGTCATTCGCCGCTTTTGTCATCGCGAATGATGCGGACGGCAGGGTATAAAAACCTTCGAGCCCATTGAGTGAATTAATCAACCCTGTTGTTGTAACCGCTGCAGTAGATTCAGTACTGAAAGCATTGGCAATAATATTACCTTCCTTGTTTCCAATACCGACCTGTCCACCATACGTAGAGAGCGCAGGACCAAATGTCATATCGTCAGAGACCGTTACCGAAAGCAATTCCAACTCGTAGACTACTTCAGAATCAGCCCTGTCGGCAGACTCAAGGATCTGCCGTGCAAGATTAATAGCCACCGGTGTATCCCTTACCACCAGAGCGTTCAACTCTTCATGTACATAAACCTTACGCAGGGTCAGCATAGTCCGCAAAAGATTGACGGCCTTCTTGGCATCAATATTCGATAAGTAGAAAATCTGCACCAACTGATCTTCGTATTGCTTCTTCTTGTCGCGGGTATTCGGATAGATCAGAATCGTCTTGGGATTGAGCACCTTCATTTCAAGCTGATTCAATCTCAACAACAGCTCAAGGGCCTGGGCAAAGGTTGCCTGTTCAAGAAAAACCGTGAAGGTCTTACTGCGGATATCCTCATCGTAAATAAAGGTAATTCCTGACAACCGCGAGATGACACTGAAGGCATCTTTGATGTCTGTTTTCTTGAACTTGAGGGTGATCGGTTCACTTGAGCTGAGCTCAAGCTCCTGGCCGGCGACCATCGTTTTATGGACCGCACTGACCCGCGCGGAAAGGTCCTGAGCCGGCTTGAAGTCGGGATCCATGTTAAGAACCTGGGTCACGATCTGGCGCGCCAGGGCAATCTTCCGTTCCCTAAACAACTGCTCACCATCGTTGACCATCATTTGCAGATCAATTTTTCGTTGGATCTCTACATGTTTGAGGCGAGCGACATCCTGAGATGGATCGAAGGAATATGCTTTATCATAGGCAACAAGCGCTTCCTGCAATCGCCCCTCACTTTCGAGTTGCTCTGCATCTTTCACTGCTTCATAAGCAGCCATTTCCCGCGATTTCTGAAGTTGGATGCGATACTCGATGTTATCCGGATCTTCCTTGACCGCCTCGTAAAACTTGGTTGTTGACTCTCCGAATCGCCCTTCGGCATCAAGGTCAAGCCCCTCTTGATAGGCAAAATAACCGGAGCAACCGGAAAGTATTACGGCGACAGCACCCAGGAAAATCAGGCGAAGAAAAGTGATGTGTTTATTCATTGGATACCTCGTTACTCGAAGACGGCAATTGTGTCGTAGGGGTTTCGGGTATAGCTTCGCCTGCAGGCGGATTGAGTACCCCCCCAAACTGATTTGAGCGGAACGGACGAGCAGAAGCCCCAGGAAAGTTCGGTTGCCCGGGCGATCTCGGTTGCACAGGCACGTTCGGTTGCTCCGCAGGTTCAAATTCGGGGCTTTCAGGCGCACTTCTGCCTGTCGCACCGGAAGGTGCAGATGGAAGGCTCGAAGGGACCAGAGGCTGTTTCTCTACCAACGGAATCACAATGCGTCCTTGAGTCGACTGCTCAATCACGAGCTGCTCCGGGGTTATTTGCACGGCATGAAACTGATCGTTACGACCAAATCTGCTTCCTTCCTGAACCAGGAAAATTTCGCCGTTCGACGACAGGAAAATTGTCCAGCTGTCCTGCTTGCGCAAATAGCCCATGAACGTAAAGCGGGCCAGATCACGACGAACAATTTCAACCGGCGACGGCTTTATGATCGGCACCGGTACCGGTACCGGCCGTTTGACCACTGGCTTCGGTGGTGGCGGCGGAACAACCTTGGGACGAGGAAACAGATCGCCAAAAAGATCGCGTTGCACACCCTCATACGGCTCGGGCTCCCTGTCAAGAAGCTCAAGCTTGACCATCTTGTCCCGTGCATCCTGATTGAGTGCGCCGGTCCTTGTTTCCCGTTCTCGTCGACCTGTATCAAGCCGTTGTGAACCGGGCGAGGCAAAGTAGGCATAAAACAGCGCCAGAAGCAGCACCACGAGGAGAATTATCAGCAGGAGCTTTTTACGCTTCATTCACTCCCTCCCTCGCGGAAATATGTCGTGAGTTTAATCTGCATGGAGATCTCTTCATCCTGCCCCTCTGCAAGGCTGATACTGTCAAGTATGACAATTCGGGGCGAAACCTCCAAGAGATGTACAAATTTTTTAAGTTGTCGATATCGGCCACTGACCGTAAAGGATAATGAATAACCAAGCAACGCAAACTTTTCGACCTTTTCCGGCTTATACGAAACACTCTCGATCTCGAAGCCGGCCTTATCAGCAAGACGCGAGATGTCGAGTACCAGATCAGACAATGCTTCTCGACTCGGGATCAATGCGTGAACCCGCGCGATATCATCTCCAGCCTTGCGATAAAGTTTCGGCAAGGACATTGGAGCTCCACCCGATCCCATGCGGCGGACTTCGGATTGCAGACCGATCATGCTCCGCTCCGCATCGTTGATTGCCGGCGAAACAAAATAGGACATAACAACGAAGAGCAGTAGATTAAGAACTGCAAAAGCCAGACAGGCCGTTAAGAGGCGTGGCTCGCTTTGCCATATAGTCAGCGCGTATTTACGGATTTGAGAAAAGCGCATTTATGTCCCCTGCACCAACAGAAGTTCAAAAGCAATAGCCTTTCTTTCTCGACCATCACGATCCTTGATTTTCTGTTGGCTCTGCTTTAACAGATAGACCTCGGAAAACTCTTCTGATGAAATGAGGTTATCGATGAATTTACGCAAGTGCGAGAGTTCACGAGCATAACCACTGAGCTCAAGCGAGTTGTCCTTGAAGTCCGGTTTGATCGATTTAACCGCCACGCCGCTGAAGGCCTGCTTTTCGAGTTTACTGAGCAAATCAGTCCAGCGGAAGCTGTCTCGCTCCAGAAGTTGGTTTATAAATGCGACCTCCGCCCAACGGAGATCGAGCGTCTCGGCACCGACCTGTTCGCCATCCTGTCCGCGCAATTCAGCTCGCTGAGAATTCAATTCTTCAATTTTCTGTTGCACATCGGACAGGTGAGATGTATCCCGCACCAATAAATACCCAGCGACAAAAAGCCACACGGCTAAAGCCGAGATAGCCACGAGAATCCCGAATTTTAGAGCCCGTCGATTGATATAGGTCCGTGTCGAGAGATTGATCGCAGGTTTCATGATCTCACATCAACCTTTCAGCAGCCCCGATAGCGGCAGCGAGTACCTGGGGTTGAGCATGACTCATTGTAATCGTAGCGTGTTTCTGCAAATCGAGTGTCTGCACCTCTTTTTCAAAGCATCCTTCTAGGGCTTGGCGCAATGCATCTTCATGCTCCCAGTCGGAGTGCATAAAAACTGCAGCTTTGCGCAACTGCGGAGTGGTCCTGCAAACAGCCACCAGGGTCCGGCTGAGCTCCTGAAAGACGCTCTCAGCCTCCTGCACTACCGACCTCGCCCTGAAATAGACCGGATGCCCCTGAACATTGTAGTGAATCGACAAGGATTCTCCGTCAACAGAAACCAATACGAACGACTCATCCAGAGTGAAACGCGGCCGGTAATAGTTGTACAGGTTCATGGCATGAAAATCGATCAGGACCGCTCCGTAACCCGCTTCTTCGAGCGCGTCTTCATACTCCGTGAGAATGTCTGAGCGGATCGCCGCCACCAAGACGCGCTGTTTTCCGGCATCGGTCTGCCCGACAAACTGAAAATCGATATGTGTAGAAGCAGGCTCGCCGGGGAGGCTGTTCTTTAGCTGCCACTTGAGAATCTCTTCACCTTCCTGATGGGTTTTAAAAACAGTTTCTACTTCAGTCAGAAGTGTTCGCCCGGTGCAATCAGGTAACGACAATACGATACGTTCTTCACGATCCGCCAAGGGGGCAAGAATCTCTCGGACCTGAGAGACAAAACGGAAACGATCAACCAAGTTAGGTTCACGCGATGAAAAACGAATAACCTCCGGCGCAGGATTTAAAAGACGAGCACCGGCAAGTTCCGTGTCGCGGCCATGACGGCGCAGGGCTACGGCTCTAAAACTATGTGAGGCAAGATCAAGCCCCAGAAAAGTACGACGTTTCACGTTAACCTTTCTCCGCAAATGTAACCCGGTTTACCTCTCGCAGGGAGGTGATGCCGGCTGCAAATTTTTCAACCGCCGAATCGCGCAGGAAAACCGAGCCCTTGCTCCGCGCGGACTTTTTAAGCTGCGAAATCGGCGTTCTCTGCATAATCATCTCGCGTAGCTCGTCGTCCAACTCCAGCAACTCGACAATAGCGCTGCGGCCATGGAACCCGACTCCATTACATTCACGGCACCCTTTTTCGTGGTAGAGTGTTCGACCAGCGACGTCTTCTGGAGAGACTCCAGCTTCAATCAGTTCAGCGTCTGAATACTCAACTTCTTCGCGACAATGATCGCATAAGCGGCGCACCAGCCGTTGTGCAAGTACGCAGTTCAGCGAGGAGACAAAATTGTATGGGTCCAGCCCCATGTGCAGGAAGCGTCCCAGGACATCGAAGGTATTGTTGGCATGCACGGTGGTGAAGACCAGGTGTCCAGTCAGCGCAGACTGTACCGCAATTTGAGCGGTTTCCGGATCACGAATTTCGCCGACCATAATTTTGTCCGGGTCGTGGCGTAAAATTGAGCGCAACCCACGCGCAAAAGTGAGTCCTTTCTTTTCGTTTACCGGGATCTGTACGACCCCTTTCAGCTGATACTCAACCGGATCTTCGATGGTGATGATCTTGTCTTCCTCGTTGAAGATCTCTGTCAAGGCTGCATACAGCGTCGTCGTTTTCCCGCTCCCTGTCGGACCGGTAACCAGGACCATCCCGTACGGCTCACGGATAATACGTCTGAAGCGGGGCAACTCACGCTCGGGAAAACCTAACACTTCGAGTGTTAGGCCTTTGAGATCGGCGGCAATCGATTCTTTGTCGAGAATACGAATAACCGCATCCTCACCAAAAATACTCGGCATGATCGAGACACGAAAGTCAATCGACTTTTCACCCAGACGAACCTTGAAGCGGCCATCTTGAGGAATACGTCGTTCGGAAATATCAAGTTCGCTCATAATCTTGATGCGCGAGATAATCGGCCCCTGAAAACGAAGGTCGAGAGGCTCCGTAGCCCGATACAAGACCCCGTCGACACGATACTTGATGATGACACCGTCCTGGTTCGATTCGATATGGATATCGCTGGCCCTTTTTTTAAGGGCGTCGAAGAGCGTCGAATCAATCAAGCGGATGATCGGGCTGGTATCGGCGGTCAGCTTCTCGATTGAGAGAACTTCCTCACCCTTCTCGGTCTCCTTGACCAGTTGAAGCTTGAAGTCCTCTGAAACCTCTTTGAGCACCCTTTTTGAGCCCTCGGCTCGCTCCAGTAATCGCTCGATCTTGGAACGGGCGGCCACATTGAGGATCAGGTTCTCGCCCAGCATAGTCTCGAGGTTGTCAAATTCCTCGACCTGGGTAGGATCATCAATTGCGATAACCAGCCCACGCTCGTTACGCTCAAGTGGAAGAAAATGATACTGCATGGGGGTGCCGGTCGGAAGAGAGGCCAACAACTCGGGGTCGGCCTGAAAATCATCAAGGGCGACGTAGGGGAGTTGAAACTGTTCTGCCAGTGATTGGGCAAGGGTCTCGTCCTTGAGCAGGCCATGATCGACGGCCGTCTGTCCGAAACGCCGCCCAGAGGTTCCCATCTGCTCGAGCACCAGCTCGACCTCAGCCGGAGCTATTGCCCCCATCTCCACCAGGATCTCACCAATTTTTCGTCGTTGAAACTTCACATCGCCTCCAGATCAGCGTACCGTCCCGGCCAGTTGGAAAATCGGGATATACATTGCAATTACAACACCTCCGATCATCAACCCCATGACCAACATCATCAACGGCTCGATCATCGAAGTCAGGCGCTCAAGCCGCTGCTCGACTGCAGACTCGTAATAGCTGGACACCTCAAGCAGCATCTCGGGAAGGGCGCCGGTTTTCTCTCCCGCACCGATCATTCGTAAAGCCAGAATCGGGAAGACCTCTGTCCCCTCGAGCGACCTTGCAAACTCGCCACCCTCCTCAACAGCATGGGTCACCGTGAGCAGCTTGTCTTCCAGCAGTCGATTGTTGAGCGTTCCGCGGCTCATCTGCAACGCCGTGACCAATGGAATACCGCTGGTCAACACCGTCGCAAGCGTGCGGCAAAATCCGGACAGAGCATATTCGAGTTGCAGAGCCCCGAAAAAAGGGAGCTTGAGCTTCAAGCGATCAAACAGCAACCGACCTTTTTCCGTACTGACCCAGAAACGAAAAAATACTGAGGCGCATAGTATTATCAAAACGAGTAACGGCAACATCTTCACAACACCGCCCGAAAAACCGATCAGGGCTCGAGTCACCCAGGGGAGCTGGGTGGCAGAGTCGATATAAATCTGACTGAAACGAGGCACAACCCATAAAATCAAAAACGACAGCACCGATATCGTTACAAACCCCAATAAAGCCGGGTAAAAAGAGGCTTCACGCACTTTACTGCGTACCGCCTCGACTCTTTTCTGATAGGCAATAAAACGCTCGAGCGTCACCGGGAGATCTCCGGTACGCTCTCCCGCCTTGATAGCCGCCACATAAAGGTAAGGGAAAAACTGCGGGAACTTCTCGAACGACTCTGAAAGAACACTGCCTCCCCGTACGTCTTCACGAATATCCCGCAGTGCATTACGAAACGCTCCTGGCTCCATGCGTTCGAGCAACGTATCGAGAACCTGCAGGATTGGCAACCCCGAGCGGATCATCACCAGCAGCTCCTGATTAAAGGTCAGAAACTGCCGTCCCTTGAAGCGTCTATTTACTGCTCCTGATTTAACCAGGGCCTGAAACGGGCGTGACTGCACAACGAAAACCGAGAAGCCCTGTTCCTCGAGACTCGCGCGCAACTGTTCTTTGCTGGCCGCCTCAAACTCGCGCTCAACAACCCGTCCATCCGATGTACCAATTTTACATAAGTAGCTAGGCATATCCCTGAAATCTATCATATTTTCATGATATTTCGTATTAAAAAGTTATAAAAA
>NZ_QKAP01000142.1 GCF_003247215.1 Malonomonas rubra
CTCGCTTACGCCGGCCGTCGTCATCAGGACCGGTTGACGCAAGGTTTGATACGAATTGCCACTTTGGGCTACGCCCTGCCTGGCACCGTATTGGCAGTCGGTATTTTTATCCCGCTCGCTGCCCTCGATAACTTCTTCATCGACAGCGCTCGCAGACTGATTGATCTGGAACTGCCACAACTGCTGCAGGGCACCGTCATGATTATGCTGCTCGCTTATCTGATCCGTTTCATGGCCGCAGGGTTCAAATCGATCGACAGTGCCATGCATCGGGTTACCAGCAATATCGATGAGGCCTCTCGACTGATGGGACTGCGTGGCATCAAGTTGCTAGCTAAAGTTCATCTGCCGATGTTGCGAGGTGGTATTTTTACTGCTTTGACCCTAGTGTTCGTCGATGTCATGAAGGAAATGCCGATCACCCTGATGACCCGTCCATTCGGCTGGGACACACTGGCGGTGAAGATTTTTGAGCTGACCTCGGAAGGCGAGTGGGAGCGGGCCGCGCTCCCGGCACTGACTCTGCTTTTTTCTGGCTTGGTACCTATCGTCGTGCTGATGCGCGGTGCGGAAAGGGATAGCTGATGACCATCGACCACAAAATTCTGGAACTGAAAGGAATTTCCCAAGCCTACGGCAAGCAGCTGGTCGTTAAGGAATTATCGCTGACATTGGAAAAGGGTGAGATCGGTTGTTTGCTCGGAGCCTCCGGCTGCGGGAAAACTACCGTGCTGCGTACGATTGCCGGTTTCGAGCCGCTGCTCAATGGTGTAATCAGAATCGCCGGGGAGGTTGTCAGCAGTGCCGGATTTTCCCTGCCGCCGGCCAAACGACAGATCGGCATGGTGTTCCAGGATTACGCACTTTTTCCCCACCTGACTATTTTCGATAATGTTGCTTTCGGTCTGCGCGATTTGAACAATGCGGAACAGCTACGTCGGGTAAACGAAGCGCTGGAACTGGTCGGACTGAACAGCGAGCACCGTAAGTACCCGCATGAGATCTCCGGTGGGCAACAGCAGCGAGTTGCCTTGGCGCGAGCATTGGCTCCGCAACCGCAGTTACTGTTAATGGACGAACCTTTCTCTAACCTCGATGTTACCTTGCGCGAGCGTCTGTCGATGGAAGTACGTGATATTCTGAAGGAGTATGGCACAACTGCTCTGTTCGTTACCCACAACCAGCATGAGGCTTTCGCTGTGGCGGACAAAATCGGCGTAATGCATAACGGCGAGATCCTGCAGTGGGCAAGCGCCCATCAACTCTACCATCAGCCGAGCAGCCCGAAGATTGCCGAATTTGTTGGTGAAGGTGCCCTGATCAGCGGTGTAGTGAAAGAAGGGGGGCAGCTTGAGACCGGCCTTGGTCGGCTGGTAGGAGAAGTTAGTCAGCAGTTGCCGGTAAATACTGCGGTCAAACTCCTGGTCCGGCCCGAAGATGTGGTGCACGACGATAACAGCCCTATCAAGGTGAAGGTAATGCGGCGCAACTTTCGCGGCGCCAACATTCTCTATCAACTGTTGCTCGATAGCGGTGAAAAGATTCAAGCACTAGTGCCGAGCCACTGCGACCACCAGCAGGGCGAAAAAATTGGCATTCTGCCGAATGTCCGACACTTGGTTGTTTTTCCGTTTTAGCGTAAAACTTTACGATGACCGTCTATTTGTAGCGAGGGGAAAATGCATACGCGCGATATTGAAGAATGGCAACACCGCCACCAAACCCATAACGACAACAGCACAGCCATCAGGAGCATTTTTTTTGCAAAATAGAGCAGATTTGCAAATCTTGCCGGACTACAAACCAGCCTTCTTCTCTTCATCGCCAAATTTATGCTGCAGCTAGAACAGGGCAACGCGGCCAAGCCCCAGCGTCAGGTGCAGCCTGAGCAGCGCCCGCTGAGATTCATTCATCATTTCCCCCTCCGGAAATCAAATTGAATGTGCAGGAAAAGAGAAAGACGGATTGAAGCAGCTCCAATCCGTCTTTCTCTAGCATTTTGTTTTTAAACTGGTGAACTAGTTGTTCACCAGGGTAATTTTATCACCGATAAACATGGCGTCGGCGCTCTTGATAATCAATGCTGAGGCGGTCTTGTTTTTCGCTTCGATGACGATGGCAGCACCGAGAACCGCATCCGGCAGCTCGAGGTCGCCGGCTTTTTTCAGCAACTCATCAGATACTTTGCGCGGCCGGGAGATGTAGAGCAGATTGCCAGAGGCGACTTGGTCGTCAGCGCCACGGTCGATAAAGACAACGTCATGCGATCCCTGGGTCAGCTTCTCGTCGCGGGTGGCGATGATGTATCCCCCGGTAGCGGTTGCAGCGGATTGCAGGGTGATTTCCTTTGTATCCGGAGTGTATTCAAACAACTCCGCTCCACGGGTGATCTCGCGCAAGGCCCCATTGATTTTCGCAATGACGGTTTCTCCCTTGATTTCGGTGACCTGCAGGAAGCCAAGATTATTCATCATAGTCCCAATCACTTTGTCTGTGACCGGGTGTTTGATCGTGTCGCCTCGGCTGAACAGGCTGTAAGTGTCACCGACGGTCACACTTGCGGGATCTTTCATTTGGACGAAGACCAAGTCCTGCTCGGTCAGCAGAACCCGGTTATCGACCGAATCGACCAGGATGCCGAGCGGTTGCTCAGTGGTCAGGATAAAGCCGTTGCCACGGCCGGTCGATTTGATGGTAATCACTTCCTCCGGTTCCAGAACCGCGTCCTCAGCTACTGTTTCAGAGGTTTCTTCAGCTTTTTCCTGCTCAGCTTCCGGATAGGCCGGGATGATTTCCAGGCGGCCATCTAGGATACGGACTTTCTGGCCCGGGAAGATCAGGTGCGGATTGGTGATGTCCGGGTTGTTCGCCCAGACATTCGGCCAGTAGTAAGGGTCATCGATGAAACGCTGTGACAGATCCCACAGAGTATCCCCTTTTTTGACGGTGTAAATCTGGCCTTCTTCGGCGTTCGCTGGAACGACGGTCATGAAAATCAGTAGGACGAACAGTGATAACCAGCGGTAGATTGTCTGTGTCATCGATTCCCTCACAAATGGTGTTAGGACTTATTCTTAATTCGGGTCATATTGTTATTGCTCGGTTGTCTGAGAGAATTGCTGCACTTCGCGGCTGTCCGGATAACGGTTTCGGAGCTGCGCTAAAGTGTTTTCCGCTTCTTTCGGCAGTTGTTGTTGGCGATAAATCTTAACCAGCATGGCCAGTGCTGCCGGAGCTCGCTGCTGGTCGTTAAGGTCAGCTGAGACCTGCAGGAGATTTTCTCTCGCCTGCACCAGCTTGCCTTGTGAGAACTGTGCACTGGCCAACCAGTAGCGCGCATTCGGGCTGTACTGATGATCTGGATATTTGGCCAGAAAGTTACTGAAACCTGCTTCGGCAATTGCGTTGCGACCTGCGGCAAGGTTAGAGAATGCCTCCAAGTAGCTGGTAGCCGAATCGGCTAGCTCGGACAGCTCTTGACCCATCGAGGCCGGGATAGTCACTGCGAGCGTTTGCTCTATTTGTTGTCCGTTAACAGGTGGCGTAGTCGCTACTGTATTCTGTTGCAGCAACTGCCCGATCTGCTCTTGCAGTACTTTAATCTGTTCGGCCTGCTGTGTCTGTTGCTGTTGGATTTGCGCAAACTGTTGCTTAAGCGCCGTCGGAGGATCGACTGACATTGTTGGAGCGCAGGCGTTTAACAGGAACAGACCGGCGAAGAGAAGAAGCAATGGCCAGCTTGACGATGAATGCTGAGAGGTTTTATTCACTTCCAGGAACCTTCAAATGTAATTATTAACAAAAAATACTAATTTGTAAAAATTATAGGCTTATTAACAGGTTGTCAAGTTTGAAAGGAGAGGAGATGCGAATTAAACCGGTCCTGAAACGGTTTCAAGGTGGTTGCAACAGGTAAGGACTTCGTTCCGCTGTCAGGACAATCTTGTTTTCCTGCTGGTGCTGCCGAAGAAAAGAGCTGATTTTTTGCTGTTGTTCGCCCGGTAGTTCAGAAAAATATTGGAGTTTGCTGGTGAGATAGTCGGATTCGTTCTCAATCCATGAATTAGGTGGAAAAATTGTAGTCTTTTTCCATTTTCCAGCCCAGCAGACAGCAGACAGCAGACAGCAGACAGCGGACTGCTTGTCGTGCTGCAATTTTCAGCGGTTCTTCATCACTCCTTTAGAGTATTGTTCGTTCCTTGGTTCCGCCCCCGGCTAGAACTGATGGTTCGTTTCTGTCAAATTGAAATGTGCTGAACTGTTTAGGGAGTAACGGGTTTGTGCTATGCTCCGCTCGCGGAAAAAACTGAAATGTGAAAAAGGATGTTCATGATAAACGGAATAAAAAGACAAAAGCCGGAATTGCTGATGCCCGCCGGCGATCTGCAGAAACTAAAGACTGCGATTCGCTATGGCGCGGATGCAGTCTACCTGGGGGCCGAGGATTTCGGTCTGCGTGCTCATGCCGGGAATTTCAGCCTGGAGCAATTGGCCGTCGCGCGCGAACTAGCCCGCGCCGCTGGGGTGGCGATCTACCTAACGCTGAATGCATCGCTACGGCCGACTGAATTCGCGGCACTTGAAGATTTGCTAGAGAAGCTCAAGCCGCTTGACCTCGACGCCTACATCGTTGCCGACCCAGGAGTGCTGTCGACGATCCGGCGGGTCGATCCGCATCGCGCGATCCACATCTCGACCCAGGCTAACAGTTGTAACCCGCGGGCCGCCGAATTCTGGCGACAGGCTGGTGCCAACCGGCTTAATTTGGCACGGGAGCTGACGCTGGAGGATATTTGCGCTTTTGCTGGGCAGACTGAGATGCAACTCGAGTGCTTTGTCCATGGCGCTATGTGTGTGGCTCATTCGGGGCGCTGCCTGATTTCCGCCGCGCTCAACGAGCGCAGCGCCAATCGAGGTGATTGCTCACAGCCCTGTCGCTGGAATTATCAGCTGGTCGAGCAGACCCGACCGACCGAACCGATGGATATCGAGGAGGATTTTCGCGGCACTTACTTCTTTAACAGCCGCGACCTATGCTTGGTCGGGCAACTGCCGGAACTGATTGGCGCCGGGGTGGCCAGCTTCAAGGTCGAGGGGAGGATGAAGAGCCTCTATTATGTAGCGACCGCGGCGCGCATCTACCGTGACGCCATCGACCGGCTATGGGAGGATCCGACCGACCTCGATCCGGTTTGGCGCGAAGAGCTGGAAAAAGTCAGCCACCGACCCTACGATACCGGTTTCCTGCTTGGTAACGATGACGCCAAAATTCATCCGAGCGATACCCACTATATCCGCACCCACGATTTCGTCGGTTTCGTCCAGCGGGACGAAACCGGCCTATGGGTTGAAGGGCGCAACCGTTTCCTGTCCGGTGACGAATTGGAGTTGATCGGGCCTCAGATGAGGCAGGAAAAATTTCGGGCAACAAAGATCACTGACCTGGATGGTGTCGCCCTGCCGGCGGGTAACCCGAATTACCAGCTGCGGATGGAGCTGCCCGATTGGGCCGAGGAGGGAGACCTGATCCGCCGCAAACGACCGGAGGGAATATGAAACTGCTGTTGCTTGGCCTTTACCTGCTTGTCACGCTGAGCAAATATGCTCTCGATTGGATCAACCTGCGCCATCGGCAAAAGGAGCATCCTCCTTTGCCGCAGGCGTTTGACGGCAAGCTTGACCAAGAACGATTGACGCGCAGCGATGCCTATGCGCTTGCAGGAGATAAGCTGAGCTTTATCGAGGACGGCGTCGGCGTGGTGCTGACCCTGGCTTTCCTGTTCGGCGGACTTTTCCCTTGGTACGATCAGCGGGTTCAGGAACTGGCTCCCGGTTTTATCGCCAACGGCCTGCTGTTTTTCGGCCTGCTTCTGCTGCTGCAATTAATCGTTGGACTCCCTTTTTCGCTCTATCGCAACTTTGTGCTGGAGGAGAAGTTCGGCTTCAACAAGATGACTTTCAAGCTCTGGTGCGCTGACACACTGAAGTCGTTGCTGATCGGCGGCATTCTGTTTGTCGTGCTGGCGGGCGGGGCGCTCTGGCTGGTGCAGAAGGTAGCGCACAGCTGGTGGCTATGGGTCTGGGGCTTCTGGGCCGGGCTGAGCCTGTTTCTGATGTATGTCTCCCCCTATCTGATCGAACCGCTTTTCTTCAAATTCTCGCCGCTGGCAAAAGAAGGGCTCGAAGATGGGGTGCGGGAGTTGCTCGATAAGGCCGGGGTTAAGGCGGGCAAGGTGCTGCAGGTTGATGCCTCGCGTCGTAGCGCGCACAGCAACGCCTATTTTACCGGCATCGGCAAGGTCAAGCGGGTGGTGCTGTTCGACACCCTGCTCGAGCAGCTTGAGGATCAGGAGTTACTGGCGGTGTTGGCCCATGAGCTGGGGCACTGGCGCTGTGGCCATATCCGCAAGCGTTTGATCAAAAGCCAGTTGGTCGCACTGGGTAGTTGCTGGTTGGCCTTTACCCTGCTAAATGCCGACTGGCTGCCTAGCTTGCTCGGTCTGGAGCAGCTTTCGTTTGCAGGGCAGGTATTGTTGCTTAGCTGGCTGGCCTCACTGGTCGGTTTTTTCTGGACGCCGCTTGGCAGTTTCCTGTCGCGGCGGGATGAGCGGCAGGCCGATCAGTTTGCCATTGAGCTAGTCGGCAGCGGGAGGGAGCTGGCCTCGGGGTTGGTGAAGTTGGCGCGGGAGAACTTGAGCAACCTTTTTCCGCATCCGTTGTATGTGGCGATTTACTATTCGCATCCCGATCTGGTGTCACGGGTAAACTGGCTGGAGAAGCGTAAACCAAAGGGGGAGAAATAGCCAGAAATCTGGTAGCCCGTATCAGAAGGATTGTTTTCGGCCGCCAAGAAAAAAATGGCGTGCCGACCAGGAGGGGGGAAGTCAGCACGCCGAATGTTTGTTGCCTATGAACTATATTACTAAAGAAGTAATAAATTGACAAGAAATAAAACAAGAAAAGTTTTCAATTCCAATATGTCCGATATTTCAGTGGAGTTTTATTGGCTCGACAAAGCGATTTTCGGCACTGACGGTTAGTTGGAAACGTCCCTGGATGCCGGAGTGGGTTAAGAACGGCCGCAGCCGTGAGGCAGGGAAACGGAGCAGTTGACCGTTTTCGGAGTATCCCTGTACGGTACTGGCAACGCCTTGGTAATATTTCATATACTGTTGCTGGCTGATCTGAACGCTGAAACGGTAATGATTCTGTCTGGCTGCGCTCATCATTTAACACTTCGCCGGGAAGTCTCCTTCCGAAAGGTGGGGGATGAACGGCGAAAATGTTTTTTGTTGTAAAATGTTCAGTTCTACCTGATTATATAAACATGAGATACAGAACAGACAAGGGTGCGCATTCGGTATACAGTCTTCAGTTCCACTATGTCGCATGCGTCAAGTACAGAAAAAAGGTCTTCAGCGACAACATTTCTTCTCGCCTTAAGGAAATCAACCTTT
>NZ_QKAP01000092.1 GCF_003247215.1 Malonomonas rubra
ATCCGTGGAATGCTATGTTGTCGCGAGTTTTGCCCATGAGGGAGGCGCGGCCTGGTGCTTTGCGGATGCCCGGAGTCGGGGTCATGTGGCAGTTCTGACAAGTGATGCTCTGCTGGGCGTATTCCGTTGTCTGGTAATCCTGCCATGTGTCGATGATGTGGGTTCCATTGGCTGGATTGATGACCATGTGACAGGAACCGCAGAATTCCGCTTTCGTATGCAACATAGTGTTTTTGATTTTGTGGTAGAGGGACCGACCATCGTTCCGTGGGCCGATCTTTGTGCCGCCCGGTTCAGACACATGCCCCATGTTGTGCATCTGTGCGACTCGGCTGACGGTATGGCAGAAATCGCAGGAGATGCCGCGGCGGGATGTCGCATCGAACTGGCTGCCATCGGCAGGCGGCAGCTGATCGGTGCGAGCTGCAATCGGGGCATGACAGGCTCCGCAGAGCAGGTCGGTTGCGCCTTCGGTTTCCGAGTGTCCGAGCATGTAATCGGCCTGGTACCAGCGATCTTCCCAGGCGAAAGCGTGCATTGACTTGGACCAGTCATTATAAATATCGCGGTGGCAGTTTACGCAGCGTTCCGGGCTTTCAAAATCGCCAGCGGAAAAAATCTGCGGTTCCAGCTCTTTGGGTTCTAGCTTCTCTTCGTCGATCGAGGTTTGCTGGGACGGGTCTGTCTGAGGTGCCACTTCAGCATTCGTTTCTTGGATGACTTCGGGCTCGGCAGGTTGTTGTTGCACGATCTCCTCAGAAGAGCTTAAGTAGCTGCACCCGGAAAATAGGGCGGCGGAGAAAAAGAGCAGGGCTGTCAATGCAAAGCGTTTCATGTACCCTCCTTGAAACATAGGCTTCTCTGGGTAAAGACACATAAATTACGGGACTTTATGGGCAATGCTATTCCATATAAGAACTTAATAAAACTGAAAAGTGCTTTTTGGGGTGGAAATAAAAAGGGGCCGACGAAGCGGCCCCTAGATTCCAGCAAAGAAGTTTACTCAATCAAGCAGGTCGACGATCTTCGGTGCAATGCCAATGTAGTTGGCCGGGGTCATCTCCAGCAGACGTTTCTTGTCGGCGTCATTCAGCTCCAGTCCTTCAACAAACTGTCGGATCGTTTCACGGTCAATCTGCTGGCCGCGGGTCAGTTCCTTCAGCTTCTCATATGGCTTTTCGATACCCGCTTTACGCATCACCGTCTGGATCGGTTCGGCCATCACCTCCCAAGCGTTATCGAGATCTTTCGCCAGGTTATGCTCGTTCAGCTTCAACTTGCCGAGTCCCTTGAGGGTCGATTTGTAGGCGATCATGCTGTAGCCGAAGCCGACTCCCATGTTGCGCAGTACGGTCGAGTCGGTCAGGTCGCGCTGCAGGCGCGAGATCGGCAGCTTGGCAGAGAGGTGCTGGAAGATAGCATTGGCGAGGCCAATATTGCCTTCCGAGTTCTCGAAATCGATCGGGTTGACCTTGTGCGGCATGGTCGAGGAACCGATTTCGCCCTTGATCGTCTTCTGACCAAAATAGGCCATTGAGATGTAGGTCCAAATGTCGCGGTTGAAGTCGTTGAGCACAGTATTCCAGCGGGCGATAGCGTCGAACAGCTCAGCTATGTAGTCATGTGGTTCGATTTGGGTGGTGAACAGGTTCTGTTTCAACCCCAGTTCTCCTTCGATCACACACTTGGTCAGTGCAACCCAATCTACTTCAGGGTAAGCAGCCATGTGAGCGTTGAAGTGGCCGACGGCGCCGTTCAGCTTGCCGAGCAGTTCGACGGCGGCGATCTTCTCGCTCTGTTTCTGCAGTCGTGCGGCGAACACCGCTAGCTCCTTACCGATGGTGCTGGGCGATGCCGTCTGGCCGTGGGTGCGCGAGAGCATCGGCACATTCTTGAATTCTTTCGCCAGCTTTCTGATCGAGGCGATGATCTCCAGCTGCTGTGGGGTGAGGGCGGCGAGGCCGTCCTTGAGCATCAGCGCGTGGGAGAGGTTGTTGATATCTTCCGAGGTGCAGGCGAAGTGAATGAACTCGGACAGTTCCTCGAGGCTGGTGCCTTCGATCTGCTCCTTCAGGTAGTATTCGACCGCCTTGACATCGTGGTTGGTGACCGCTTCGATTTTTTTGATCTTCTCCGCTTCTGCCGGAGTGAAGTTGGCAACGATCTGGCGCAGGGTCTGCTCTTCTTCCGTGGTCAGAGAGCGGCACTCGGTGATCTGCTCTTCTGTGCAGAGGGCGATCAACCACATTACCTCGACTTTAACGCGGTTTTTCAGTAGCGCGTACTCAGAAAAACATTCGGCCAGCTCGGTCACTTTCGATGCATAACGCCCGTCGATTGGGCTGATGGCGGTAATCATATTTCTGTCTCCTGATTCGGTTTTAAAAAACGGCACTATAAAGCAGGCAGGATTTGGCTGCAACCCTCTAGCAGCTGTTTGGGCGTTAAAAGGGGGCGTCTTGGTGGAAAATGACTATTTTGCCGCTTGTCGGATGCGTGAACTTAAGGCCGCTGGCGTGCAGCAGCAGGCGATCCGCTTTATTGAATGTTAAGTCATCGGCATACATATCATCACCTAGAATCGGGTGCCCGAGCGCCTGCATATGCACTCGCAGCTGATGGGTGCGACCGGTTAGCGGAATCAGTTTCACCCGCGAGCAATCACTTGCTGGATCGTAGCTGAGCAGACGGTAATTTGTCTGGGCCGGTTTGCCTTGCTGTTGATCGACCATTTGCCGTGGCCGGTTCGGCCAGTCGCAGATCAGTGGCAGGTCGATTCGGCCGACGGGTTCCGCAAGCCGTCCGGATACCACCGCCAGATAGTTTTTTTTGACCAATCGCTGTTCGAACTGGCGACTCAGCAGGCGATGAACTTCAAAACCTCTTGCCAGAACCATCAATCCAGAGGTTGACATGTCGAGGCGGTGGACGATCAACGCTTCCGGGAACGTCCGCTGTACTCTGCTGATCAGGCAGTCGTGGTGTTCTGGACGGCGACCCGGCACTGAAAGCAACTCGGGCTGTTTATCGATGATCAGCAGCGCATCATCCTGATAGATAATGCGCGGATCTGTATGTGGTGGTCGATAGTCGAACAAGGGCTGAATTCCGTTACAGCTATAATTTCTTGCTTAAGCATAGTGGCAGAAGGTGTCAGACGCTAGTATTTCAGAACTTCACGAGCCCTCTTCAGTGAGGAGTCGATGTCATCGAAAACATTTTCCTCGCCGATGTTATTCAGAAAACCGGAACGTTGCAATTCGATCAGTGGTTGCGCGTGGACCCCGGAGAGGATCAACTGGGTGCCAGTTTTTTTAGATCTGGAATAAACGCTCTCCAAGGCCTTGAGCGCCGTAGCGTCAAGGGTCAGGGCGTGGCGCATCCTCAGGATCAGAACCTTCGGCGGCGGGCTGATTTCACCAAGGGCATTTTTGAACTTGTCTGCCGCACCGAAGAAAAACGGGCCATTGATCTCGAATACCTCGACGCCCTCCGGGACATGGCGATCGCGTAAGCGTTTCGGGTCGGCTTGCAGGTCCTCTTCAATCTCGTTCAACTCGCGAGAGATAAAGCCGACCTGGGTAGCTTCCGCCATGCGTCGCATGAACAGGAACGCCGCCAGCACCATGCCGACCTGAATCGCAACGGTCAGATCGATCAGGACGGTCAGCCCGAAGGTCGAAAGAAGCACCAGAATATCACCGCGTGGACCTTTGAGCAATTTAAGGAAGAGGGGCAATTCACTCATATTCCAGGCGACAACAATCAGGATACCGGCCAGGGTTGGCATCGGGATCATGGTGGCCCATTTACCGAAGAACAGCAGGATTAAAAGCAGGGTGATTGCATGAACAATTCCGGCGATCGGGGTGTGGCCGCCGTTTTTGATATTGGTCGCCGTGCGGGCAATCGCCCCGGTGGCCGGAATGCCCCCAAACAATGGAGAGATCATGTTCGCTGCCCCCTGGGCGATCAATTCCATGTTGCTGCGATGGCGCCCTTCGGTCATGCCGTCGGCGACCACGGCTGACAGTAACGATTCGATCCCGGCCAAAATGGCGATGGTCAATGCCGGAGAAAACAGCATGCTTAAACGGTCCCAGCTTGGCAAAGCTGGGAGTTGGGGCAGCGGCAGTGTGTTGGGGACGTCACCGAATCTGCTGCCGATAGTTGCAACCGGCAAATCAAACAGGCCGACGATGGTGGTTGTCACCAGGATCGCGATCAATGAACCGGGAATTCTGCGGGTCAGTTTCGGCCAAAGGAGAATGATGGCGATGGTACCAAGCCCGATGAGCGTAGCGGACCAGGATACGCTGTTTAGGTGCTGTTCGTAGGCGTAGAGTTTATCCAGAAACTCGCTTGGAACCTCATCCATCTGCAGTCCGAGGAAATCCCTCAGTTGGCCAGCAAAAATAATTAGCGCGATCCCACTGGTAAACCCGACTGTCACCGGATAGGGGATAAACTTAATGATGCTGCCCATCCGGGCAAGCCCCATAACGATCAAGAGTGCTCCGGCCATCAGTGTTGCGATCGCCAGTCCGTCATAACCGAATTTTTGGATAATGTCGAAGACGATGACGACAAAGGCGCCGGTCGGTCCGCCAATCTGTACGCGGCTGCCGCTGAGCACGGAAATAATGAATCCGGCGACGATGGCGGTGAATAGCCCCTGTTCCGGTTTTACGCCGGAGGCGATGCCGAAGGCGATTGCCAGCGGCAGGGCGACAATGCCGACGATGATGCCGGCCAGCAGGTCGTTGAGAAACATTTGACGTGTGTAGCCAGCTCGCAAACTGCTCCACAGTTTGGGTACAAAAGATGATTGGGACATACGTTCTCCTCTAAGGTAAAGAAGTCAACGATGTCCGTCGGCAGCGAGGGCGGTGTGTCCAGGTGTCGGCGGATTAATGCCGGGCAGAGGCCTACTACTGGAAAGGTCTTGTCCAACGAAAGGTGGCGATTTTTGCGCGTTTGGATTAAAAATGCAACCAGATTTTTTTATTTAGTGAAACAGTGGAACGACGCTTGTTTTTATGTATTCGCCGTTGCTGTATCGGTGCTGAAAATGCCAAAATGTCAGCAAGGGAAAAGGATCATTGATGTCTGCAGTTATCGCCAAACAGATCAGGATCGAAGGGATCGTTCAGGGAGTCGGTTTTAGGCCATTTGTCTACCGGATGGCAAGCGAACGTGAACTTTTTGGGACGGTCCTGAACGACAGCCAGGGGGTGCTGATCGATATCGAGGGGGAAGAGGAGACGGTTAGCGCTTTTATCCTAGCTATTAAGACCGAGCTGCCGCCGCTGGCGTCGATCAGTCGTATGCAGATAACCGATATCCCGGCTGTCGGAAAAACCGGGTTTGCCATCGCTGAAAGCCGCTTAGGTAGCTCACATGTCGCTCAGATTGCGCCCGATTCCTATGTTTGTTCCGATTGCCTACGGGAAATGTTCGATCCTGCGAATCGGCGTTACCGGTATCCCTTCATCAACTGCACTAACTGCGGCCCCCGCTACAGTATCGTTACCGACATCCCTTACGACCGCCCGTTGACCACCATGGCTGATTTCCCGATGTGCCCGGCCTGCAAGGAGGAATATGAAGATCCTGCCTCGCGCCGCTTTCACGCCCAGCCGAATGCCTGTGCTGAATGTGGTCCGCAGTTATCCTTTGCCGACGCTGCTGGTCAACAGCTTGCGGTCGCAGACCCGCTTGAGGAGGCCATCAAGCGGTTAAAGGCGGGGGAGGTCGCTGCCATTAAAGGTTTGGGGGGCTACCATCTGGCGGTCGATGCTACCAACGATACGGCGGTTAAGAGGTTGCGACAACGAAAGCATCGTGACGAAAAACCGTTTGCCCTGATGAGTTTCGATCTGAGCAAGATTCGCCGTTTTGCTACGGTGTCCGAGCTGGAAGAACGATTGTTGACCAGTGTGGAACGGCCGATTGTTCTGCTGCGTCGCAGGGATGATCATCCGCTTTCAATGAATGTCGCCCCTAAAAATAAATTCTTTGCAACTATGCTTCCTTACACTCCACTTCATTATCTGTTACTTGAACAATTTGAGGCCCTGGTGATGACCAGCGGCAACCAGAGCGACGAGCCGATCGCCTTCGAAAACAGTGATGCGCAGCAGAGGTTGGAGGGAATTGCCGACTGCTATCTGCAGCACAACCGGCGCATCCATATCCGTACCGACGATTCGATCGCCCGACTGCTTGATGGCGAGCCGGTTCTCTACCGTCGCTCGCGCGGATATGTGCCGCGCGGCGTGAAACTGCCGAGTGAGCAGCTGCCGGTGTTGGCGGTCGGTGCCGAACTGAAGAACACTATTTGCCTATCCCGTGGCGACCAGGCTTACCTGAGTCATCACATCGGCGATTTGAAGAATCAGCAAGTGGTCGATTCAATGAAACAGGCGGTCGAACATTTTGAGGGTTTGCTGGAGGTGCAGCCGGAATTAATTGCACACGATCTGCACCCCGATTACCTCTCTACGCATGTTGCTGGAGAGCTGTCGAATGGGCGACCGCTGGTCGCCGTGCAGCATCACCATGCCCATCTGGCCAGTTGTCTGGCCGATAACGGCAGAACCAACAAGGCGATCGGGGTGATTTTCGACGGAATCGGCTACGGCAGTGACGGACATATCTGGGGCGGTGAATTTCTGGTTGGCGACCTGCATGAATTTCAACGGGTTGGGCAGTTCGCGTATCGCCCGATGCCAGGCGGGGATGCGGCTACCAAGGAACCTTGGCGGATGGCGGTCAGCTATCTGCATGCTGCTTATGGTGGTCAGCTACCTAAGCTGCCTTTTTTGCAGGACATCGATGAGGCAGCCCTGAAGCTGCTGCTGCAGATGATCGAGAAGCGGCTTAATTCGCCGCTGATCAGTAGTGTTGGCCGGCTGTTTGATGCTGTTGCCGCTTTGGCCGGAGTGAGACAGCATGTCAGCTATGAAGGACAGGCCGCGTTGGAACTAGAGATGCTGATCGAGTCGGATGATTCTGATGAGATTGCCTACCCGCTCGATCTGGAAAAAAAAGACGGGCTGTTGCAGGTCGATGCGGTGCCGATGGTCAAGCAGCTTGTCCTGGATCTGGAGAACGGGATACCGGCCGGTAAAATAAGCGCCCGGTTTCACAACGGTCTGGCTTGGCTGATTCTTGAAGTTTGCGAGCAGTTGTCGGAGGCATTTGGTCCGCTGCCTGTGGCTCTGTCCGGTGGCGTTTTCCAAAATCGCTACCTGACCGAGCGGGCAGCCAAACTGCTGCGTGAAGCCGGTTTTGAACTGTTGCTGCATCGACAGGTCCCGCCGAACGATGGAGGGTTGGCTTTGGGACAGGCGGCGATCGCCGGGGCTAAAGCAGCGCGCGGATAATCATCCGTAGAGCGAGGACGGTGATCAGCAGTTTGAAGATGTTTTTGAACAGCTGTTCGGGGATCTTGCTACGTAGTTTGGTGCCAACAAAAGAACCGGCTATCACCGCGATCACCATGCCGACCATTAACTGTAAGTAGCTGGCGAAGGCGAAGCCGATAAAGCCGAAGGTGATGATTTTTGCCAGATGAACGAGGGTCATCAGCGCCGAAGCGGTGACCACGATCTGATCTTTCGAGAGGCCCTCGCGCAACAGGATTGGCATGTTCAAAGGGCCGGTTGCGCCGACGAACAGGGTCAGCACCGCCTGAACGAATCCGAGGCCGAAAAAACGCCCCGGTAGCCGGAAGTTTTTTTCCCACTGCGGCAGCCACGTCATTATCAAGATGAAGATTCCGAGCGGGATCGGTAGAAATTCACTCGGAAAACGGATCAGCAGGTTGGAGCCGAACAGCGAACCGAGGAGACAGCCGCACAGGAACGGCCAGACGATCTGCCAGCTGATTTCTTTGAGGGCAAAAATCCCGCGACTGGCGTTGCTGGCCAACTGGGCGACACCGTGCACCGGGACGATCGCGACTGGCGGCATGGAGACCGCCATCACCGAGATCAACAGCATCCCGCCCCCAACACCGATCACGGCAGTCAGGGTTGATGATAGGAAGGCAGCAATGATCAGGAATGTATTCGTCATAGTCTTAATGTGTTAATTAGTGTTTCAAGCTGGGGGCAGCGATGAAAAATTTCAGTGAAGCCTGCGAACGTAACAAGGAGCCGATCCTGCAGGTGCTACAGGCCGAGTTGGCCGAAATGGAGACCGTTTTGGAGATCGGCAGCGGTTCTGGGCAGCACGCTCTCTATTTTGCCGAGCAACTGCCACATTTGCAATGGCAACCGAGTGAACGACCGGAGTTGGTGTCGGATCTACAGGCCAATCTTGCCGGATGTGGTCTGAAAAATCTGCTCATGCCATTCAGCCTGGACGTTAATCATCTTCCCTGGCCGGTGTCATCCCTCTCCTCGATCTTCTCTGCCAATACCCTGCATATCATGTCACTTGCTTCCGTGGCTAATTTTTTTCATGGTGCGGGAACCGTATTGATTTGCGGTGGCAAGCTCTGTGTTTATGGCCCGTTTCGGTATCAGGGAGATTTTACTTCCGCAAGCAATGCAGAGTTCGATCGTTTTTTGAAAAGCCTTGACCCGCAACGTGGTATCCGCAATTTTGAACTGCTTGATCAGTACGCGAATGAGCAGGGGTTACACCTTTTGCATGACCATCAGATGCCGTCCAACAATCAGCTGCTGGTTTGGCAGAAATACTAAATGAGTGCGGTATACCCGTACTAAAGTTAGTTGAAATTAATATTTTCTTGATTTCAATCCTTCCTCCTGATAAATCTATCCTTGTCATTTTACCAAATAATTGCTTCTCACCTGCGTGGAGGAGTTCCAATGCATCTACTCGTTGTTGAAGACGAAAAGAAAGTCGCTTTATTTCTCAAAAAAAGTCTCGAGGAAGAAGGCTATAAGGTTGATCTAGCACATGATGGTGAAGAGGGCGTTCTTCGTGCAACCAGTTCTAACTATGACTTGATCATCATGGATGTGATGATGCCAAAGAAGGATGGCTTAACGGCAAACAGGGAAATCAGAGGGAAGGGGATTACTGTTCCTATCCTCTGCTTAACGGCAAAAGACACTCCAGAAGATGTCGTCAACGGGCTTGGTTCCGGTGGCGATGACTACCTGACAAAACCGTTCGCCTTCGCCGAGCTTAACGCTCGTTGCCGAGCGTTGATTAGACGTAGCAGGCAAAAAAGAGGCGCCGAAATCTTTTATGCTGATTTACGTCTAGATCCGGTCAGCCATAAAGTCTGGCGTTCCGGCAACGAATTGGAATTATCTCCGAAGGAGTATGGACTGATTGAATATTTCATGCTAAACCCCGAGCAGGTTTTAACTCGGTCAATGATTGCCGAACATGTCTGGGATTATACTTTCGATTCTTTCACCAACATTATCGATGTCTATGTCAACTACCTTCGTAAAAAGGTTGATCAAAATTATGATAATAAGCTGATCCGGACCGTACGTGGCGTTGGCTACGCCCTGAGGGAAGGAGCCTGACCCTGCCTCAGGAAAAGGACGGATAGATCACCTTTCTAGAGAGTTTGTTGCCATCCAACGCTTTGTCCTGTGATGGTTATGTTCTAAGGGAGATGGCCATTTCATGGCTTTGAAAAAGAAAATCCTAGTTGTTGATGACGAAGTTTTCTTCAGATCAATTCTTAAAGATGGCCTGAAGGGGGGGTACGATATCATCGAAGCCGAAAATGGCGAAGAGGGAATCGCCCTTGCACTCTCATCCAAACCAGACCTGATTATTTTGGATGTCGAAATGCCGAGGATGTCAGGATTTGAGGTATGTAAGGTTCTTAAGGGAAAAGCGGAAACCAGGAAAATTCCGCTGATTATGTTTACCTCTCTTGCTAAGAAAAAAGACCTTGTGCACGGCCTGCAGGCGGGTGCTGACGACTATGTCTCAAAGCCTGTCTCCCTCCCAGAGGTTCTGGCACGGGTTGAAGCGCATCTTAGAACCACCGATTATTATACCGATCTAAAGCACAGTGACCTGCTGTTTCTGCTGCAACTCACCGAAATAATTTCTGCTGTTCGTAACCCTATGACGGTTCTTCAGCTAATCGTTGAGAAAATGTCGAATATCATCGATGTTGCGCGTTGTTCCATTGTCAGTGTCGACGAGAATGGGGTTGCGACGGTCAGAGCGAGCAGTGATTTTAAGGGGAATGAAGAACTAGGGATCGATGTCGGAAAATATCCGGAAATCAGAAAGTCTTTGGACACCAAGCAAGTGATCGTTGTTAATGATATGAAAAATGATCCTTTGATGACATCGGTCCGCGATCAGATCAAAAATCTGCCCTACAATTCAATAATCGTTGTCCCGGTTATCAAAAAAGAGAGTGTTATTGGAACATTTTTGTTGAGTACCACCTCTTCGAACGTGCAAGGAATTACTGAGAGAGTCAACAAACTCTGCCAAATGGTCGCAAATATTTCCGCTAATGCGCTGGAAAATGCGATCCTGTTCCGATCCATGAAAACATCCTCGGAATATTTCGAAGAGATGGCGATTCGCGATAGTTTGACTCTACTCTACAACCATCGTCATTTCTACTGTTGCCTGGAAAGGGAGTTCAGCCGAGCACAACGCTATAACTCTCCACTATCCTTGGTTTTTTTTGATCTTGATGAGTTCAAAGGCGTCAACGATACCTTTGGCCACTTAATTGGCGACAAGGTACTGTGCCAGTTAGGAGAAATCATTCGGAATGTTGCTAGGGAGAGTGATGTGGCAGCACGTTATGGTGGGGATGAGTTCGCCATTCTTTTACCAAACACAGCACAACAAGGAGCAATTGACTTGGCAAACCGGTTGTGCACGATTATTCATGAACATGCTTTCCAAGGGCTCAGTGATAGTCTGATAACTATCAGCGTCGGGCTATCCACCTTTGAGGACGGCAATATTCAATCCTTCGATCGATTGGTAAGACATGCCGATGAGGCGATGTATAAGGCAAAGGCAAGTGGGAGAAATCAGATCATCCATGCTTCAGTGCACTTATGACTTACCTCAGATTTTACCTTAATAATAGTCGACAGATGTTGCAAAAAAGGTAATCGATTCAAGTTGTTTTTCCTTATTGCTATCTAGCGCTTCCGGTTTGGGACAGCTTTCACCTTCCTTTATCCCTTCTGCCTGTTTCTTTTCTATCGCACAGAGGTCAATGTACTGGCCAACGGCAAAACCCTTCAACATAACTTTTGTGCCAGTTGCATCGGTTCTGAATTTGAAGGCGTTGTCTTTTGCCCAAACCAGAATGACCGGATCGCCTTTTTTGTAGTTGCCCTCGATAAGCCACATTTTACAGCCGCTCTTACATGCCCCTGCAATGGTGCCGGTCAGTGAAATGGTTTGCTTTTCGAGATCCGTGATTTTTTCGGTGAGTTGGGATACCGTTAACTGATCAGATGCAGTTGCCAACCCCGTTGAGAGAAACAGGGCAGCGAGCAGGCAGAGGATAACGAAAGCGATTCTTGTCATTTTAAGACTTCCTTTCTCTGTTTGTTAAAGCGTGGCTTGACTAGGTGAAGATAACAGCCGGAAATGGCAAGAAAAATCATGACGACTCCGAGGAAATCGTAAAAAATTCGCCCCCAGAACCCAAAAATCTGTCCTGTATGAAGATCTTGAATCAACCACATCACCGGGACGCTGTTGGCCTCATCAGGGAAAAGATTTTCCAGTCCTTGGGCCTTGCGGGTGCGCTCAAGCCGCTCCTGGTAGCCGTCGGGAAGAAAACTGGTTGAGATTCGACCTTTCTCCAGGAATTCAAAGTCACGATGGTGGTTGTAGAAGATACCGGTCAGTGAACATATGACTAAGAATGTTGAGATCATCAGGGCCAGCCATCTGTAATGTCCGAAACCGTAAAGATGAATTTTTAACCAGAAGGAGATGGTTTTATTTCTCCTTGGTGTTTTTGTGCATTGAACCATTAGTGAAACCTGTGAACAATATGGTGCTCATGTATTGCGTCAGATAATTTCCGCATAAATAATTGCACTTTTTTAGGGTTAAGAATATAGAAAAATTTAAGATTCGTGACGCGCATCGGAGTGATAACAGAAACTAGAATAAAAGAGGCTGCCGGTCGCACCGCAGGTTCTGCTGCTGCGACCGGACATCCTAAGGATGCTCAGTACTCAATGCTGCGTGTTGAACAGCATAAAGTAAATGGTTTAAACCGAAAGCCGGTTTGCCAATAAAGGAAGCATCGGGTCGATCGGACGGCTTTTCGTTTTGACAACTTTTTCAAGGTTGGTCAACTGGATCTCTGCTGATTTCAGTCCAACCATTTTACCGTGATTGCCTTTCAGCATATTTTCAATGGCCGCCTCGCCGAAGCGAGCGCCGAGCAGCCGGTCAAAGACTGTCGGTGAGCCTCCCCGCTGGTAGTGTCCGAGGACAATGACGCGAGTTTCGAAACCGATCTTGTCCTTGATCTGATCGGCAATGTCCTGTGCTTTTCCTGCTCCTTCGGCGACCAGGATGATGGAATTGCTGCGTCCTTCCCGGTAGCGGCGGCGCAAATCTTCACAAATTACTTCCAAGTTATAATCTTCTTCCGGGATTAGGCTGTACTCAGCACCGGACGCTATTGTCGCGACAACCGCCAGATAGCCGCAGCCACGGCCCATGGTTTCTACCACGAAGGCGCGGTCGTGGGAAGAGGCGGTGTCCTTTAAATTGTCGACTGCGGAAACGATGTTGTTCAGCGCTGTGTCAACCCCAAGCGACATATCGGTGTAGGGGATATCGTTATCGATCGAGGCGGGGATGCCGATTACCGGGACCCCTTGTTGATGGATGGCGTAGCCGCCCTTGAGAGAGCCGTCGCCGCCAATAACGATTAGGCCTTCCACGCCCATCCCTTTGAGGTTAGCAGTTGCCAGCTGCAGGCCTGCTTTGGTTTTCATTTCCAGGCAGCGGGCACTTTGCAAAAAGGTACCACCACGTTGCAGCACGTTGCTGACAGATTTTGTCGTCATATTTTCATAAAGTCGATCGATCAGTCCCTGGAAGCCTTTGTAAATTCCGATGATATCAACTTGTGAAGCCAGTCCGGCACGAACTACGGCGCGAACCGCTGCATTCATTCCTGAACAATCACCTCCACTGGTCAACACGGCAATACGTTTCATTTTAAAACTCCATCTATCGAGAATGATTTGTTTTTTAAATGGAAAAACGAAATGCTCTTTTTCTTACAGGAAGTTAAACAGTCGATGTCCTGTTTGTCAAAAGAATATCTTCCCTTGACGGGCTCTGAATAGCTGTTAGTTTATTTTAGTAACTACTTGATATGACAATATGTTGTTTGATTAGCGCTTTGCCTGTTAATGAACAGCCACAACAGCTTTCGAGGTGCTGGAAATGCCGAGTAGCATACCGATACCGAGTGTCTTGCCGATCTACCCGGTAAAAGAGCAGATCGTTTTTCCCTATATGGTTTTGCCGGTTTTTTTTGATCGTGAAACGGCAGCGATTATCGAAGAGGCGATGCGGAATGATCAGCTGATCGGGATGGTTTTTTGTCCTGGTAATAAGAATATCTGTACCTTTGATGAACACCCGCGGGTCGGTACGGTTTGTAAGATCAATCAATTGATCAAGTTCCCAAGCGGTGGGGGGAAGGCGACTGTCGAGGGGATCAGTCGTTTTGCGCTCAGTTCTTCGGTGTCGAACGATCCATGTCTGATGGCGTCAATCCGCGTTATTCCGGAGCAGGACTGCCAGGGGATTGTTTCCGAGGCGTTAGTTCAGAGTGTCAACGCATTGTTAAAGATCGCTTTGGCCTATGGACAACCACTACCGGATGATGTGATGAAAATTATCGATCGCATTGAACATCCTGGCCGCCTGGCAGACATGGTTTCGGTTTATATTGGGATACCGCTTGAAATTCAGCAGCAATTGCTGACGATAATCGACCCGATTGAACGGTTGAAGTCTGTATTTATCCATCTGACCAACGAAGTCCAGAAGCTTCAGATTAAAGGCGAGATCCAGACTGAAGTGACAAAAAAACTCGGGAAAAATCAGAAAGAGCAGATTCTACGCGAGCAGATGAAGCAGATTCAGCAGGAGCTTGGTGAGCAGGATCCGCGCCAGGCAGAAATCAATGAGCTGCGTAGCCGTATCCGGCGGGCGAAAATGTCTGATGAGGTACTGTCGGTAGTGGAGAAGGAATTACGTCGACTGGAACAGATCAATCCAGCGTCACCCGAATATACGGTTTCGCGCAGCTATCTCGATTACCTCTGTACGGCCCCCTGGCAGCAAGGAACAGAAGATAATCTTGATATCAATAAAGCAGAGCGGGTGCTCAATGAAGACCACTATGACCTTAAAGAGGTTAAACAGCGGATTCTCGAATATCTTGCCGTCCGCTCGTTGCGTGACACCACCAAGGGTCCGATTCTATGCTTCGTAGGCCCTCCGGGGGTTGGGAAAACCTCTTTGGGACGATCTATCGCCCGAGCCATGGGGCGGAAGTTTATTCGCTTCTCTTTGGGGGGAATGAAGGACGAAGCGGAAATTAGAGGTCATCGGCGTACTTATATAGGCGCCTTGCCGGGGAGGGTCATTCAGGAATTGTGTCGCGTTGAGTCGAACAATCCGGTTTTTATGCTCGATGAGGTTGATAAGATTGGTCAGGATTTTCGTGGAGATCCTTCGTCGGCATTGCTGGAGGTTCTTGACCCTGAACAGAACGATAGTTTCAAGGATCATTATCTCGACGTCCCATTCGACCTGTCAAAGGTGATGTTTATAACCACCGCTAATCTGCTCGATCCTATTCCTCACGCGCTTAAAGATCGGATGGAGGTAATTCGTCTGAGCGGTTACAGCGAGGAGGACAAGTCGCAGATTGCCTATAAATATCTGATTCCAAAAGCGATCGAGGAGAATGGGCTGGCGAAGTATCCGTTGACCTTCGGTCAAGATGCGGTTGATAAAATTATTCATGATTACACCCGTGAAGCTGGAGTGCGTAATCTGGAGCGGAAGTTGTCGGCGGTCTGTCGCAAGGTTGCCAAGGAAATTACTCAAGGTGAGGACCCGCGACAAAAGATTCATTCTGCTGAGGTGGAAGAACTGCTCGGCCCTTGTACCTATTTTGTTGATGTTGCCAGCGAAGAAGACCGGGTTGGTGTGGTTACCGGATTGGCTTGGACTGAATCGGGGGGCGACATCCTGTTTATTGAAGCGGCCAAGATGCCAGGTCGCAAAGACTTGACATTAACCGGCAGCCTTGGGGATGTAATGCAGGAATCGGCTCGCGCCGCATTGTCCTACGTTCGAGGCCGGGCTACCGATTTCGGTGTCGCAGCAGACTTTTTTGAAAATCACGACCTTCATATTCATGTGCCATCGGGAGCGATCCCGAAAGATGGACCATCTGCCGGGGTGACGATTGCCACGGCGATCATTTCACTATTAACTGGGCGGCCCGCTCGGCGAGATATCGCAATGACCGGTGAATTAACCCTGTCGGGTCGGATTTTGCCGATCGGGGGGGTCAAGGAGAAAGTATTGGCCGCCCGGCGAGCAGGAGTGAAAACCGTTTTGTTGCCAGCGAGAAACAAGGAACATCTGGTTGAGCTGGAAGATGTGAATATCGAAGACATCAATATCGAACTGGTTGAATCGGTCGATCAAATCATTGAAAAAATTCTGTTACCTTCCTGAGCCATCGCTTGCTGACTAGCGCTCTGCCAAGAAATATAACCTCGTCCTGTGGTTATTCTCTGAACAATGAGTTACTATAACGGTCAATAATTATATTGCTGGCTGATTTATAGGGGTATCGCATGGTTAGATGTCGAATTTTACTTTTCCTACTGGTGTTGATCTGGCCGGGGATGGTGTCTGCGCAGACATTGGCAGAAAAGGTTCAGGAGTATAAACTTGATAATGGGTTGACCCTGTTAATGGTGGAACGGCATGCAGCACCTACAGTTTCAGCCTATATCAGTTTTAAGGTTGGTTCGGTCAACGAAGACAGCAGTCATCGCGGGGTTGCTCATCTGCTTGAGCATATGTTGTTCAAGGGAACCAAAACCCTAGGCACCAAAAATTATCAGACGGAAAGCGGACTTCTGAAAAAGATCGAGGATTTGGGCGATCGCATTGATTTTCTGAAAAATCAACCTGAAGCCGATCCTCAAGAGTTGGAAAAATTAAGGAACCAGCTGGGGGTGTTACAGGAAGAACACCGGCAACTGGTCGTCAAGGATGAGTTTTCGAAGATCTACGCTGAAAACGGCGGAGTCGGGTACAATGCCTTTACCAGCAAGGATCAGACCACTTATCTGATTAATCTCCCCTCCAATAAGCTGGAATTGTGGGCAGCGATCGAATCGGATCGCTTACACAATGCCGTCCTGCGCGAGTTCTATACGGAACGCGAGGTTGTCCGTGAAGAGCGGCGCCGATCCTATGAAAGCAACCCTCAAGGAATGATTTACGAAACCTTGCTGGCAACCGCCTATAAGGTTCATCCTTATCGTAATCCGATTATCGGCTGGGATTCCGATATCGCCAACTTGACCTTGTCCGAAACACGTGCTTTCCTCCATAATTATTATTCACCAGCCAATATGGTGATCACTCTGGTAGGAGATTTTGAAAGTGCACAAGCGCTGGAACTGGTGAACCGCTATTTCGGTTCACTGAATCCGGGTGTTCCGGTGCCGCCGGTGGTAGAGGCCGAACCGCCACAAACTGGAGAGCGAAGGGCGATTGTGGAGTTTGATACCGAGCCACAACTGATGATCGCCTATCATAAACCGACCATGCCGCAGCGCGAGGATTACGTTTTTGACATTCTGATGCAGGTGTTGGGGGAAGGCCGAACCTCGCGGCTTTATCAGTCGCTGGTCGTTGATAAGCAGCTGGTGACAGAGGTGGCCGTGTTTGGTGTACCCGGTTCCCGCTACAATAATTTGATGACGATCGCGTTGACGCCTCGACAGACCTGCACCTGTATCGATATTGAAGGGGTGATTTATGAAGAGTTGGAACGCTTGAAGACTGAGCCGATCAGCCAGCACGAACTGAAAAGAGCCAAGCGGCAGATCTCGATCTCAATTTTACGAAGACTTAAAGGTAACAGCGGTCTGGCGCGGATGCTCTCCTCGTACGAAACGCTGGGCGGTTGGCAGTATCTGGTCGATTACGAGCAGCAGTTGAATTCGATTACTGCTGAAGAAGTGATGGAAGTAGCGCGAACTTATTTTCATGCGGCAAATCGGACTGTTGTCAGCATTGGTCGGGAGGGTTTTGAATGATACGCCTGATATTTTGTTGCCTGTTATTCCTACTGTTTGGCTGTGACCAGACGGTAAAGACCGCGCAAGTGCGACCAGATCAGTTGCAGTTCCCTAAACTGGAATTTACCTTTCCTGAAGTCAGCAAACAACAACTCGCCAACGGAATGAAGCTCTACATGAAAGAAGATCATGAGCTGCCGTTGGTTGATATTACCATGATGATAGACGGTGGTAGCATTGAAGATTCGCTAGCCCAGACTGGTCTGTCGCAGTTTTTTGCTGCTGCGCTGGAGACCGGTGGGACTGAGTCCCTGTCTCCGATTGAGCTTGAATCAGAACTTGAGGATATGGCGGCTGAACTCTCGGTAGAAAGCGACAGTTATAATCTTTCAATTCATCTGTCCATCCACCAGCAGGATCTGCGGCGCGGTCTTGAAATCCTCGCTGATATGCTGCGTCGACCACGTTTTGATGCTGAACGGGTGGAACTGGCGCGAAAGCAGCTTCTTGAAGTGATCCACAGACAGAATGATGATCCGGGCATGGTTGCTGAGCGGATACTGAGTGAAGCAGTCTTTCCGCAACATCCACTGGGCAGTACCGCGAAGGCGGCAGCGGTAGAAGCATTCAGTCGTGAAGATCTGCTGAAAAAACAGCAGCGTTGCCTGCAACCGAACAATATCTGGATCGCCGTATCCGGCGCTGTGGAACAAAGACAAATGATCGATCTGTTAAATGACAATTTTGCCGATTGGCAACCGGTCGTACAGATCACAGCGCCGCTTCCACCTTTGCCACCTACCCCGGAAGGTCGGGTTTGGATGGTCAGCAAGGACATTCCTCAAACCAGTATCATGATTGGTCATCCGGGCATCAATAAGGATAACCCAGACCTGTTCGCATTGCAGATCGCCAATTTCATCCTCGGTGGCGGTGGCTTTAATTCGCGAATGATGCGAGAAATTCGTTCAAATCGTGGTCTAGCGTATTCTGTTTATTCTTATTTCAAGGTAGGTCGGCGTTTGCCGGAACTGTTTATCGCTGCCGCGGAAACCAAATGTGCCACTACGGGCGAGGTTGTTTCTTTGATGCAACAGTTGATGCAGCAATTAAGGGACGAACCTGTTTCGGCTGAAGAGTTGGAATTGGCGAAACAGAGTCTGATCAATTCCTTTGTTTTTGCTTTTAATGACACCCATTCAATTGTCACCCGCAAAGTGAGGCTCGACTTCTTCTCCTACCCGGAAGGTTACCTGGAAAACTATCGTGATCGAATTGCTGCTGTAACGATAGCGGATGTTCAGCGAGTTGCCCGGAAGTACCTACATTCGGATCAATTGCAGATTGTGCTGGTTGGCGATCTGAATCTGTTTGTCTCCGATGTGGATGATTTTGGTTTGCCGGTTGAACAGGTAGAATTATAATTTATTTGTTGCTGTGTTTTAGGGTTAAGGGATGGGGATGGCGGGGATCAAAAAGACGCAACATAATATCCGTCACAAAACCAAACAACTGCTTTGGGAACAGAACCTCAACGAGCTGAATTTTGGGCAGCGGATTCTACTGCGTCAAGTCCAGACCGCAGTTCTGGTGGTGCGCGATTTCGGTGTCAACCAGAGTCTGTTGCGTGCTTCGGCACTCACTTATTACACAATGCTGTCGATCGTACCGCTGTTGGCCTTGACCTTCGCTCTTTTAAAAGCATTTGGTGTGCAGAATCTGCTCGAACCGCTGATCATGGAAAAACTTCAGGTCGGCGACGGGGAGGTTGTGCAGGCGATTCTCGGCTACATCAACAACACCCAGGTTGGCAAGATGGGGGCCATCGGCCTGATTTTTCTTCTGTTTGGGGTTGTCTCGCTGCTGACCAACGTTGAGAAAGCCTTCAATCATGTCTGGGGGATTCGTGAAACCCGCCCCCTGATGCGTCGGTTCTCCGATTATCTTTCCGTGATTCTGGTTGGCCCGGTGCTGATTATTTCCGCGATCTCGATGACCTCCAGCCTGGCTAGCAACAATCTGGTGCATAAACTGATCGAGATGGAGATGGTTGGGACCCTGATCCTGTTGCTCTTTAAATTTGCTCCCTTCGTCTTCATGTGGCTCGCCTTCACCGTGTTGTATGTCTTTATGTCGAATACCCGGGTCGAGTGGCGGGCTGCATTTGTTGGTGGGATCGTTGGGGGGACACTCTGGCAGCTCGCCCAGTGGGCGTACATCAATTTTCAGGTTGGCGTTGCTAAGTACAATGCTATTTACGGAACCATGGCGGCGCTGCCTATCTTTATGATTTGGGTGTATTTCTCCTGGGTGATTGTGCTGTTCGGACTCGGGGTTACCTACGCGAAACAGAACCTGCGCACCAGCGGACGCGATTTGCGCGGTTCGGAGGTCAGCCGCAACTGTTATGAAAAAGTGTCGTTGATTATTCTGGTGACTTTGGCCGATCGTTTTTCCCGTGGTAAGAGTGCTCTCTCCCAGCAGGAGCTAGCCAAGTTTCTGTACATACCAGCCCGGCTTTGTAGCAGTATCCTGCGTCAGTTGGTTGCGGTGGGGTATGTTTCTGAACTTTGTAGCCGGCTTGGTCGGCGAAACTACCAACTCGGTCGTGCTGCGGAAAATTTGTCCTTGGCAGAAATTCTTGAAACCTTGCGTAATACAGGGGAAGAAGTCTTTCACCTCCATCCGCATCCGCAGACGCTGGTCGCTTTAGAAACGTATAAAAAGATGAAATCTCTGGTTGAAGAAGGGTTGGGGGGGATGAGCTTACGCGATATGGTGTTGCGTTCTCAGCAAAATGTTGAGCAGGCAGATGGTGGGTCACTTGAGAATCGCGATAAAACTCAGGCCGGATAGCTTTTCAGCTCAATTTGGCCGTTGATCATTTCTGCGTAAGAAAATTGCCCCATCCAATCGCCGACTGCAATCAGCTGTTTTCCTTGGTACTCTGTACTTAGGGGCTGATGAAAATGTCCGCAAATGATCGCGTCGGCTGGTTTCGCTTCATCTGAATCCGCAAGGGGAAGGATCAGGTAGGACGGATCCCAGTTTTTACTTCTGAGGCGTTTTTTGCGACTTTGATTACTCAGCCAGATGGCAAATGCCCAGACCGTATCGGGATGGACGATCTTGCTTAAAAAACGGATTATGCCACTGCGCCAGAAGGCGCGCATGCGGTGATAACTTCGGCTTGGGTTGAGGAGGTCTCCATGGCTCAGTAGCAGTTGTTTGCCGTCCCACTCGACCAGCTGTTGATCAGTGATCAGGGTGCAGCCGAGGGTTTCAGTGAAGTAGGGACCGAGATTGAAGTCGTGATTCCCTTCAACGAAAAAAATCCGGGTTCCGTTGGTGGCAAGCTGACGTAGCTTTTCCAAAATCGGTATGTAGGCGGAAAAGGTCAAATATTTGTAGCCAAGCCAGAATTCGAAAATATCACCGAGCAGAAACAGACCGTCAACATCCTTGTTCTGCTCGAGGAATTCGAGTAGCTGTTGATAATTATGATCCTGCGGCTGGCGCAGGTGGGCGTCGGCAAGAAAAATAGCTTTCATGGTCGGTCACTATAAAGAGAGGATCAACCCTTGTCAATTACACAGCGGACATCACTATAAGGAGGATTTTTATGGAATATCCGATGATTCACATCTGTTACCGGGTCATGGACCTTGAGGCCAGTGAATCGTTTTACCGCAAGGCCTTCGGTTTTGAAGTTTCCCGCAAGAAGGACTATCCCGAAGGGCGGTTCACCTTGAGTTATATGACCTCGGCCGGTTTGCCCTTCGAACTCGAACTAACGTACAACTATGATCAAAAGGATCCGTATGTGATCGGCGATGGATATTCCCATCTAGCGGTAGCGGTCGCCGATTTGGAAGCTTCCCACAAACACCATACCGAGATGGGGCTGCAAGTGACACCACTAAAAGGGTTGAGTGAGGGACAGCCGATGTTTTATTTTGTCACCGACCCTGACGGTTTCAGGGTGGAAGTTGTGCGTCGGAAAAATTTATAGGAGTTTTGGATGTCGTTTGAGGATTTGCTCAGTCAGGGGCAACGGGCCCTTGATGAAGATAATAGTCGCAAGGCGTTGGATCTGTTCCAAGAGGCAATCAAACTGGAGCAGACGGCAGAAGCCTGGTTGCTGTTGGCCGAAGCTCAGTTGGACGAAAATCAGCTGTTCAAAGCGAAAAAAAGTGTTATCTCCGGTCTTAAGTTGCAGGAGAATAATATCGATCTGCTCTATCTCTCTGCTGACATCAGCTTGGAGGAAGATCATATCGATCAGGCTCTTCAAACCTACCTGCGGATTATTGAGATCGACCCGGAGCAAATAGATGCGCGGGTCAATAAGGCGATGCTCGAATTGGAAAAGGATAACTTGGATGTCGCTGAGCAGACTTGCCGCGAAGCACTGCAGGCAGATCCTGAATCGGTATTGGCCCTGAATGCCCTAGGCGATATTCAAATTGCGGCTGGTAAAAATCAGGCTGCAATGGACGCTTACCTGAAAGCCGCCGAGATCGATCCGGACGAACCGCAAACTTATCTCAATTTGGCAGATCTCTATTATGAACAAGGGAAGTTGGATCAGGCCGAAGAGTCATGCCAGAAGGCTTTGCAGTTAGACGCCGGATTGTCGGCCGGTTACCTGACGCTCGGATATATCTATATGGATTTGGATCGAAGTCGGGAAGCAGTGGAGAACTTTCAGCAATTTCTGAAGCTGGAAAAAAGCCTTTCTTCCAAGCAGCTCCGTGATGAAGTGAGTGCTGTCATTGAAGGCTTGAAGTAAGTCGAGAATACTGTCTGGAGAATGTTATGTTGCAGGGAATGGTTCTGCTGTTGTTGTTTCAGTTTCTGGGGGAGGGGATATCGCGTTTTTTAGCGCTGCCGATTCCTGGGAATGTCATCGGCATGGCATTACTGCTGGCAGCCCTGTCTGCCGGTTGGGTCAAGTCGGAGTGGCTTCAAGAGGCGGCTGAACTGCTTTTGTCCTACATGGCGATGTTCTTCGTCCCGGCTGGCGTTGGCGTGATGCTCTATTTTGACCTGATTGGTCGTGAGTGGTTACCGATTATTGCTGGGACCGTGATTAGTACTTTCGTGGTGATGGCGGTGACGGGCTGGAGTGAGAATCTGCTCGACAAGCATGAGGAATCATAACAGTGCGTGAACTACTCGCATCACCATTATTCGGTGTTGTCCTGACCCTGTTGACATATCAGTTGGCAGAGTTACTTTACCGCCGTACCCGTTTTATTCTCTTTAACCCGGTTGCGGTTTCAATTGTCAGTATCATTCTGTTGCTAAAGTTGTGCGACATTCCATATCAAAATTTCAATAGTGGCGGCCGGATGATCCTCTTTTTGCTCGGCCCTTCAGTTGTGGCGCTGGCGGTTCCGCTTTATCAGAGGCGCCAGGAAATCCTTAAACGAAAGCTGCCAATTCTAATCGGCATCGTTGCTGGAGCCATTTCGTCTATTATTTCGGCAGCCGGGATCGCCTGGCTGCTTGGTGGAGGTCAAGGGGTAGTTTTGTCGTTAGTTCCCAAATCGGTCACCACACCTATTGCCATCGGCATATCTGAAAAGATCGGTGGCATTGTGCCTTTGACAGCCGCATTGGTGGTATTGACCGGCTGTCTCGGCGCCATCTGTGGCCCAGAGTTCTGTCGTTTGATCGGCATTCGTTCTAAAGCCGCAATGGGATTGGCGGTTGGCACTGCTTCGCATGGCATCGGGACTGCTCGAATGTTGGGTGAGGATCGTTTCGCCGGAGCGATCGCCGGGTTGGCGATCGGCTTAAACGGACTGGCGACGGCATTGCTGGTTCCGCTGCTCTGGTTGTTGTTTGGTTGAATCTTTTTAACGCTTAAGGTAGGTCGAGCGAAAAAGATTTCTCTTAGTCCTAACACTAGATCGATAGTGTCGTCGGTGGTTGGGACGATACTGGTCTGACCGCTTTAGGGAAAAATCATGCAGCTGCGATTGAGGTGTCTTTGTGCAAGCAATCGGTGGCCCAGCGGGCAATCGTCCTTAATACGTGTCCCGGAAACAGCAGCTGTTATCGACCGAAAATTATGCTGGTAAGCCGATTTTTCTGCCGAGATTTAGCTAATTTAACTGTGGCGAGGGGGACGGTCAACTGACAGCTTGGCTGGAACAGTATAAGTAGCCATTAGCTTCGACTGATCTTCTCGGATATCGGGTCCGCGGTTGCGGCGAATAGTGAGGTGAATGTGCTGGGCGAATTTATACGGCTGTGGAAGCTTGGCTCGACGGTGAAGCAGAAAATCTAATTGTGGTCAACTATTCTTTTGTTCTCACCTGTCTGGTAATGGGCACGCTGATAATTTCACTGAATGATATAGGAAACTGTCATCTGTCGATAGCCCCCCCCAGTATCAGCTTGTTGCAGCTAAAAGATGATAGTCGCCGCTCGCTGGAATTCTTGAACCGTTCAGATGATCTGAACTCTTTGTTATTACACTGAATTAAACACTTCTATCCATCAAACAAAGGTGGATGTGACATAGGTTGATAAAATTACAATGGGACCTATCTTCGAAGGGAGATAGGTCCATGGATATCAATCAGTTTTGCAACATGTTTTTAGATGAGGTGATCTGCCGTCGTTATCTGGAAAATGTGATTTGGCCCTTCGGCCGGTTTTGCCCGCATTATGGTTGCCTGAAGTCGTGGAGGATCAAAGGAGAGTCTTCTCGCTCTGGGCTTTACGAGTGCGCCGGTTTTTCTGGGCAGTTCACGGTGACAACCAAGACTCCCATGCACAGCACCAAGCTGTCGCTGCAGATCTGGTTGATTGCGATGTGTCTCATCATCCGCTCCAGTAAGGGCATTTTCTCGGTTGGTCTGGCTCGATGGCTCGGGGTCTATCAAAAGACCGTCTGGAAAGTCGTCCACGCTATTCGTGCCATAATGGATGTACACACTGATACCGTAGGGATGTTGACCGGCATCGTTGAACTGGATGAAAAATATCTTGGCGGAAAACCGAGATTCCAGCATGGGGTAAGCATCCCAAGGGCAGAGGAACCAAGAAGACCTGGGGGCACGTGGTAGTCAGCCGCAAAGGACCGGTCCGAACAGGGGTAATCACTAACGATAGCTATGCGACCCTGACACCCCATGTCAAGCAGGCCTTTTTTACTGGAGGCTTTGTTGATAACAGATCAATTACACACCTACATGACGCTGGAAAAAGAATTTTCCGATCATGTAAGTGTTAATCACGGCCACAGGGAATACGCTTACGGAGAAGCACCCGTCAATACAGCGGAGTCCTTTAACGCGATTCTGGGAAGAGCGAAGCAGGGGGGATTTATTTTGTCAGTCGACAACATCTGCCGCGCGATCTCAGTGGGATCGTCTTTCGCTGGAACAACCGGGGTCCAGTGAAAAAGAAGTGAAACGGATTGTCAAAGATCGTGAGGCAAGCAAAGCCCGTTCAGGAACAGTTTGATGACTTGCTTCAGCATGTGGTCGGCACTCAGCTTCGAAGAACCATCTGGGGCGGACCTGCTCAACCCCATCCTTTGTATTGTGGATAGAAACGAAATTAAATGGGCATAGCTGCTGATATTGTCATTATTGTTGTTACCGCTCTGTTCGGTGGTTTGCTGGCGCAAAAATTCCGTCAACCCTTGATCTTGGGGTATATTCTAGCCGGCGTGGTCATCGGACCATTTACCGGCGGTGCGGTGACCGATGTCTACGAGGTCGAGAAACTCGCCGAGATAGGTGTGGCTCTTCTGTTGTTCGCTCTCGGCCTAGAGTTTTCCCTCAAAGAGTTGAAACCGGTTAAATATGTCGCTCTGCTCGGTGGTCCCATTCAGATAGTTTTGACGATCGGTTATGGTTATTTGATCGGCCGATGGATCGGTTGGGAGACAGTGCCTTCCCTCTGGTTGGGAGGGATTGCGTCACTTTCTAGCACCATGGTGATTTTGAAGACCCTGATGAACCAGGGGATGATGGGAACCCTGTCCAGTCGCGTGATGATCGGTGTGCTGATTGTGCAGGATCTGGCTGTGGTGCCGCTGATGATCATGCTGCCACAACTCTCCGATCCGGCCAGTGGCTTGCCAATTCTCGGTGTCGCTGTAATAAAGTCGGTGGTCTTTCTTTTACTGATGTTTCTGGTCGGCACCCGCCTTTTACCCTGGTTGCTGGCAATTGTTGCCCGCTGGAATTCTCGCGAACTTTTTCTGCTGACGATCACAGCAATCGGGCTGGGAATAGGCTATGCTACCTATCTGGTCGGGTTGTCGTTCGCCTTCGGTGCATTTGTTGCCGGGATGGTGCTGAGTGAGTCGGATTATGGACATCAGGCGCTGAGCGATATCATCCCGCTGCGTGACCTGTTCGGACTGCTTTTTTTTACCTCGGTCGGCATGCTGCTGGAGCCTAATTTTCTATTAGAAAACTACGCCAGAGTATTGCGACTGGTCGGCTTGATCGCGGTCGGCAAAGGGGTGTTGATGGCCGCAATTGCGCGCGGGTTCGGCTACGGCAATGTGGTGCCGCTGGCGGTCGGTTTGGGTATGTTTCAGATTGGCGAATTTTCCTTCGTTCTCGGCCAAGTCGGACATGCGGGGGGATTCCTTGATGGTGTGCAGCATGCCTATATTCTTTCCGCTGCGATCTTCAGCATGGTGATTACCCCGCTGGCATCAGGATTGACGGCACCTCTTTATGGCATGAAGCGGCGTCTGATGAAAACCGATACGCTGGAAACCGTCAACCTGCCGCAAGAAGGGCTACATCAACATATCGTAATTGCTGGTGGCGGTCGCGTCGGTCAACATATCGCTCAGGTGCTGCAGCAATTGGACGTTCCGTTCGTCGTCATTGAGTTGAGTCACCGCCTGATTGATATTTGTAAAAAATGTGGCTACCCTGCAATTTATGGAGATGCTGGTCAAGAGACGATTCTTGAGGCTGCCAATCTGGCTGAAGCACAACAGCTGCTAATTACCATGCCGAACATTACGACAACGGAAAGCATCGTTCGTTATGTACATCGCAATTATCCGGAACTGAATATCGTTGCCCGTGCCAATGGGGTGGAACAGATGGCGGCACTTTACGAAGACGGGGTGTATATGGTGATCATGCCTGAACTTGAGGCCGGTCTGGAAATAGCCCGGCAGGCGTTGCTCAATCTGAAGATTCCGATTCCGACCATTCAACGCTATACCGACTCGGTGCGACTCGATCATTATCACTCCGAAATACTGAACCAAGCGGGGAATCAGGAAATTCGTCTGTTGAAAAATGCTCGAGAACTGCTCGAATTGAGCTGGGAGCGACTGGGGGAGGATAGCCTGCTGGTTGGAAGGAGTTTAAGAACACTTGAGCTACGCCAAACGCTCGGTGTGTCTATTGTCGGGGTGCTGCGCGACGGAAAGTTCACCTTGAATCCGTCAGCCGATTTTGTTTTTCAGGTCGATGATATGATTGCCATTATCGGCAGTCCGATTCAGCAGCAGGCGCTGCAGAATTTTAATTGAGTTATCAAATGAAATAAAAAAGGCCGTCGGATTTCCGACGGCCTTTTTTTTCATAATGCAAAGCCGTGGTCTTACTTCTTTTTACCGGCAGCGGCCCGCTTGGCAGCTTTAAGCGGGTTGATACGAACATCATCAATCTTGATATCGATCTTCTTGTGGGTTGCAAAGTTACACAGCCCGGATGCCCACTTGACGGACGGACTCGGATAAGAGCTGCAGACATCGCCGATCGAGCCTTTGACGATACGCTCACAACCCTGACATTCTTCAACAACAACCTGGCAGCTACCGCCTTCGGCAGAGCAGCCGGCTTTTTTCCAGAAAGTACATTCGGTACCTACGAGAACAGTTTGGCACAGCATGTTTCTATTCCTCCTAGCTTTATGCTTTGGTTCAGCGTTTAGAACGCTTACTAATAGCGAATTTCATTTCCTGAGTCAACGCTTTTTCTTTGTTTTTCGTGGTAGCAATCCATTGACGGGAGTTGCCGATTCTGGGTAGTCTGTGTTCATGACCAAGATAAAGAAAGATCTCATGCCGGGTAGCGCAGAGTGGGAAGAGGTTTGCAAGCGTTGCGGTTGTTGCTGTTATGAAAAACTTGATTATCAGGGGCGTATCTATTACACGGATGTTCCCTGCCCACATCTGGATGTCGAACTTAACCAGTGCCGAATATATGAACAGCGCTCGGAACTGCATCCTGAATGCGCCCAATTGACACCTGAATTGGTTGCTGCCGGTATTCTTCCCGCAGATTGCCCCTATGTTGCAGGGATAGAAGACTATCCGGCCCCGGAAATCGATGCTGGTTGAGTTTTCGTAATAATTCCTGAACATTTCAGTTTGTGCTGTAGCCCCGCAGGATCATTTTCCTATGGTATATTTTACTTTTCAGTTTCTTATTTCCAACAAAACCAGCAAGGAGGGTTTTCAATGTCTCAGATTAAGTTCGGGACTTCCGGATGGCGTGGGATTTTTTGCGAAGATTTTACCCTGAGCAATGTTCGCGTTGTGACTCAGGCAATTGCCGACCATCTGCACGCGGAAGGTTTGGCCGGCAGTGGTTTGATCATCGGTTACGATGCACGTTTCATGGGGGGGGACTTCGCGAGGGAAGCTGCTCGTGTCCTGGCTGGTGCTGGTATCAAAAGTTATTTCTGCAAGCGGGACACACCGACTCCGGTCATTTCTCACGAATTACTCCGTCGCAAGTTGTCAGGTGCGATTAATTTCACTGCCAGCCACAATCCCTATAATTATAATGGGATAAAATTCTCTCCTGCCTGGGGAGGTCCAGCCCTGCCCGAAACCACCGGGGATATTGAAAAACGCGCCAACGAAATGATCGGCGAAATCGTTTTTAAGGATGTGAACGTGCACCGGGCTATCGAATTAGGCCTATTTGAAGAGATCGATCCGCGTGACGAGTATTTTAAGACCTTACACACATTGATCGATTTTGAGGCGATTGCCGCTTCGGGGATGAAGATCGCGATTAATCCCCTCTTCGGTTCCGGACGTGGTTATCTAGACGATATTCTTGAACAAGCTGGTGTTGAGATTGTAAAGATCAATAATCACCTGGATCCCTATTTTGGCGGGGAACCGCCGGAGCCGGCTGAAGCCCATATCCCAGACTTTATTGAGTTGATCAAGTCTGACCCCGCGATCGGTCTTGGCCTAGCCACAGACGGCGATGCGGACCGTTTTGGCATCGTTGATGCCGACAGCAGCTACATCGAACCGAATTACATTCTGGCACTGTTGTTCGATTATATGATCCGTCGCAAGGGGATGAAAGGAAACGCAGCGCGCAGCGTGGCGACGTCGCACCTGATTGACGCAGTTGCTAAATATCACGGTGTCGAAGTTCTGGAAACACCCGTTGGTTTCAAGTACATAGGCGAGTACATCAGTGATGACAAGATTCTGATCGGTGGAGAAGAGAGTGCCGGACTGAGTATCTGTGGGCATGTTCCGGAAAAAGACGGCATCCTAGCCTGCCTGCTGGTGGCAGAGATGGTGGCTGTGGAAAAACGCACCCTTTTAGAGTTGCTTGATGACCTGTATTCCCGTGTCGGTGAAATTTACACTAAGCGGATCAATATCCGACTTTCTCCAGAGTTGGAAGCGGCATTGTCGGAGAAACTACAGAATCCGCCACAGCAGTTCGGTGGTCATCAGGTTAGTGAAGTAATTAAAATTGATGGAAATAAATTTATCTTTGCCGATGGCAGCTGGATGTTGTTTCGGAAGTCAGGGACTGAACCGGTTGTTCGTCTCTATGGAGAAGCTGTGACCGCCGAACGGTTAGACGAGTTGCTGAAACAGGCGGAACAATTCATCCTCAATTAGGCCTTGCTTTAAAGATGCTAAAAAGAGGGAGATGCGGATGCTTCTCCCTCTTTTGCTTGAGAGTTGAATTTATGAAATTATTATTAAAATATTTGACTAAAGTGTGTTCCTGTCTGTCATATATGGAAATGTGAATGTTGATTGTAAATGTATATACCATATCGATAACAGCAAAACTGGGAATCTCTCGATATCTATTGCCGCGAGTTCATAACTCTGAATAATCTGATAACCGGGGCGTCGAAGAGTGAAATAATGCAGGACAAAGGATGGGTCTTAGCGTCTTTTTTATATAGGAACAGACGCTTTTCAGTGTAAATGGGCTGATTTTATGATTGATCCAAAACTTAGCAATTTAATAAAAAATGAGGTGAAGTTTCCAACCTTGCCGGCAATTGCGTCTGAAATTTTACAGGCGGTGAGCAAAGATGATGCGGCACTGATTGAGTTGAGCAGTATTATTTCTCTCGCCCCTGCGTTATCGGTCAAGATATTGCGAGTTGCTAATTCCAGCCTGTTCGGATGCAACCAGGAAGTTACAGATATCAAACGTGCGGTTTCTATTTTGGGGACCAACACGGCCAAAAGTATTGCCTTGTCTTTTGTCATTACCGCGAATCTGAGCAAGCAACAGGATGTAGCATACAGTCTCGACCAATTCTGGCGTCATTCGGTGACTGCTGCCGTCGCTGCGGAGTTACTGTCGCAAAAATTGCAACGGGACATTCCTGACATTTTTCTTGTCGCCCTGTTGCAAGATTTAGGGGCACTGATGATTTTGTTAACGAAGGGAAGAGAATACAAAGAGGTACTCGATGAGCTTTCCGATAACCCAACCGATTTGTGTCATCAGGAACATGAGCAATACGGTTTCGATCATCAGCAGGTCGCCTCATTGCTATTTTACCATTGGAACTTTCCCGAAAACCTTTTTACGCCAGTTCTTTATCATCATCATCCGGATCATGCCCCGGAAGAATTCAAGGGGAAAGTTGAAGTTCTATTTTGGGCAGATCAACTTGCAGAAATTTATACCGGAAAGAAGGTTGCGGAAAAGGCTCGTCAAGTGCAGTCAGCTTTAATGGCCGCCTACGGAATGAATGAGGCCGAATCTCTTGAGCTTTTGGATGAAGTGGCCGAAAAAAGCCGAGAAATAATCACCTTGTTCGATATCGATCCACTCGACATGCAGCCGTTTTCGCAGGTATTGCAGCAAGCTAATCAGGACTTAGGTAGGTTGAATTTGAGCAAAGCTCAACTGTTTCTGGAACTGCATGAAGCCAAGGAACAGAACCAGCGCCTAATCCAAAAATTGCAGGATGCAAAAAATCGGTTAACTGAGATGGTTTCTCACGACAGCCTGACCAGTGTTTATAACCATCGTTATTTTCAGGAAGCGCTTGAGGCAGAGTTGGCCCGTGCGATCCGCTATCGTTCCTCTGTTTCGTTGGTACTTTTCGATATCGATTATTTCAAGCTGGTGAACGATAATTATGGTTATCTGGTCGGCGATATGGTGCTGATGAATATTGCCAAGGCGATTATTTCCACCGTACGAACCAACGATGTTGTTGCGCGTTTCGGCGGGGATGAGTTTGCAATTATTCTACCCTCGACGAATCGTGAGGGAGCCAGAACTTTCGCAGAGCACCTGCGTTCGTGTGTTGAGGGGATTGCGACCTCGGTCGAAGGAAAATGGGTTACCGCTACCATCAGTATCGGAACTGCGACCGCCGTTCCCTCTGAACAACAGATACAAAAGGATCAACTGATCGGGGCTGCCGACCGTGCTCTTTATCAAGCCAAAAACGCGGGGCGGAACCAGGTTGTCCTGGCCGAAGGATAATGATCTGCCCACCTTCCGCTAGCAGTTCCTGATAAAGGGCAGGTTGATCCGTTGTTGCACAGCAAACAAATCACCCAGCTGTTATCTGGTTGGGCTGATTTTTCGAGATCGATTCTGTTAAGGTTTCACTGTTGTGTCGTCAGCATCGAGGCTATTTCCTGACTCAATTCTGCAAGCGTACTGTTAAGTCCATCAACTAGCCCTCGGTGATTTTCATCGATCGGTAACTGTGCCCGGAAATGCCGACGGGCTATTTCTGTATTAGTTTTATAGTTAACGAGTGTCCAGCGGATGTCGACGGCGGTCTGTTGCCCAAGCACACCGTCAAAACGGTTCACTGTAAGCTGAAGCAGGTACACTGGCGCAGAGGACTGGTTCCAGGGGGCTGAACTGATCCGTACATTCGGCAGCTGGTTGCGCAGGTTTTCCTGTAAAGTTCTGGTCAGATTTTCCGATAGCGGTTCAGCCCACCGATCATATTCGGCGATCTGAATGCTGTTGTTGATGTTGTGAGTGACGATCTGCGGCCGATCGAGGTAGCTTGGGAAGATAATGGGGCTTAGCTCAAGCTGCAACGGTTGGTCATTGGCAGCCGAGCGGACATCGGCTACCGGTTCAAGAAGATAGTAACGTGTCGGGTGCGGTTCGTTGCCCAGTTGGATACAGGCGCTGCAGAGCAACAGGGTAAACAGGCATAAATATCTCATCATTGCTCACCTCCAGACATACGCCCGCGCAACAGAATCTGTGGGTCTCGTTCCAGTTCTGAAGAAAGATAGCGGATTGAGCGGGCCGCGCGATTCAGTTCATGCAGTGTGAGGCTCAGCTGCTGCTGTAAACGGGAATCGTTGGCGGTCATCTGTTGTACACTCTGCATCACAAGTTCGGTCTTTTCCGAGGCAGAAGAAAATGCTTGCATGGCGGTAGTAAATTCTGAACTGAGTGGATCTATTCTGGTGTCGATATGCTTAAGGGTATCCTGAGTTGTGCTCAAGGTCTGTTGCGTGGTTTGCAGGGTTGACTGCATGTCGCCCGATAAAGTAGTCAGTTTCTGATTCAAACCAGCTAAAAGGGCATTCAGCTGCGTCGTGGTTTCATCGAATTTTGCCAGACCGTTGTGCAAGCTGGGCGAAGTAACCAGCCGCTCGAATCCGTCTGCCGAGCTGATCAATTTGGCGGACAGTTCGCGTAGCGGCAAATCTTCGAAGGTTTTCGCCAATTCACTCATGCTTGAGCTGATCGTCGGTAGCGAAGGGTATTTGGATGGATAATCGACCTGATAGATCGGTTCATCCGGGTGCATGTCGAAGTTGACGTAAAGACGTCCTGTCACCAGACTGTCCATCTGCAATTGCGCCCGCAAGCCCTTTTCGACCAAGCGGGTCAGTGGATGTTCTCCCTTGACAGTACTTTTCAGGGTATCGAAGAGGCCTAGGTTGGTGCCGTCAGCTTCAATTCTGGATGGCTCAATTTCGATAATGACTGGGATATGAAATTCAAAATCGCTGGGCCTAACCCGTACGTTGATGTCTTTGACTTGGCCAATTTTGACTCCGCGAAAACGCACCGGGGAGCCGACCGTAAGTCCTTTTACCGAGCTGTCAAAATGGAGCACGTAGAGTACGGTTTCCGAAATCAGCCCGCCGGGCCCGAAAAAAATTAGCCCGGCGACACTGAGGAGGATCGCTCCGACAACAAAACTACCTATAACTCGTGGGTCTACACGTTTTCGCCGCTGCATAACTGTCTCATTTAAGGTTGCAGGTTAACTTTCACGGGTCAAAAATTTTCGCACCCGCGCATCTTGACAATTTTTCAATAATTCAATTGGAGCGCCTCTGGCGATGATCGTTTTGCTCTCCGTATCGAGGAAAATCGAATTGTCGCCAACGGCAAAAATGCTGGCTAGTTCATGTGTGACGATCACCACTGTTGAGCCGAGGCTGTCACGCAGTTGCATGATCAGGTCGTCCAGTAAGCGCGAACTGATCGGGTCAAGTCCGGCGGAAGGTTCGTCGAAGAATAGAATGTCTGGATCGAGCGCCATGGCCCGCGCCAGCCCAGCTCTTTTTTGCATGCCGCCGCTGATTTCAGAGGGGTAGTAGTCCTCGAAACCGGCCAACCCAACCAGTGAGAGCTTGTAGGAGATGACCTCACTAATCTGCTTCGCATTCAGATTGGTGTATTCCTTGAGAGGAACCTCTATATTCTCAGCCAGGGTCATAGAACTCCAGAGGGCTCCTCCTTGGTAGAGAACGCCGCAGCGACTGATTAGCTGGTTGCGTTCGTCCTGAGACGATTCCCAAAGATCCACTCCACCGATCAGAATCTTCCCTTTGTAGGGTTGCATCAGGCCGATCAAATGACGCAACAGAGTGCTTTTACCGCAGCCGCTGCCGCCCATAATGATAAAAATCTCGCCGTGTGCAACTCTAAAATCAAGGTTTTCCTGAATAATATTGTCGCCGTAGGCCATGGTCAGATTCTGAATGTCGAGATGGTTTTTAGTAGACATGTCAGTACCCCAATATCTGGCAGATAATGGTCACCAAGGCATCGGCGACAACAATCAACACGATCGAGGTGACAACTGCATTCGTCGCGGCAAAGCCTACTTCCGAGGCGCTACGGCCACATTGCATCCCTCGAAAACAGCCGGAGGTGGCTACTATGAGGCCGAATATGGTCGCCTTGATGACGCCTATCAGGAAGTGCTTCAGCGCTACTGCCGATTGTAATTGCTGATAGTACTCGAAAAAAGAAATGTCGAGCATCAAAGCACTGACCACCGCTCCGCCGAGGATTCCCATGAAGTCTGCATATACGCAGAGTAGCGGCATCATCAGGAAAAGGGCTAGCAGGCGTGGCAAAACAAGAAATTCGATCGGCGAGATACCCATCGTTTTCAGCGCGTCGATCTCCTCGTTGACCTGCATGGTGCCGATCTGCGCCGCATATGCAGCTCCGGTGCGGCCAGCCATGATGATAGCAGTCATCATGGCGCCCATCTCCCTGGCTATGCCGAGGCCAACTAGGTTGGCGATAAAGATCTGTGCACCGAACATTCTCAACTGGACCGCGCCGACAAAAGCCAGAATCATCCCGACCAAGGTGCTGATCAGGGTAATGATCGCCAGCGCCATCGGGCCGGCTCCTTCGATCTGATACATCAGGTCGGAAGAGCGGAAACGAGCGCGGCCGCGCAGTAGGTTGAGAACGGCATAAAAGGTTTCGCCGAGAAATGCCAGCAGGTCTCCCCAGTTGCGGTGCATTTCGACAGTGACATTGCCGATGCGGGCCAGGACAGGTTGCCCGAGTACTGGGCGTCGGGTGCCCTCGCGTTCCGGGACGCTAGTAGCAAGTTTCAATAGTTGTTGAATTCCCTCTGGCAACCCTTTTGGATCGACAGTAATGTTTTGCTCACTGCAATTTGCTAACAGGCCGATTAAAAAAGTCATTAGGCCCGAGTCCCAGTCTCCAAGCTTTTCAAAGTTAAAGGTAAGATCTCGACAGCCGGTAACTGTTGCCAACTGTGCGGCAAGTGGCTCGAGTTGAGGGATGCCGGTGGAAAAGTTCCAGTCTCCGTAAATGTGCAAGGTGGCACAGGAGTCGGAAACTTCAAGCTGGTATTTGTCTAGATTGATTGTGGACATAATTCCGTGCCGGGCAAATAGGTAAAATCGTTGAAATAAAAATATCATGCCGATAGAAGAGTATCCAGCTTTTGCTGTAACAATTCTGCAGCTGTCGGATCTTTCGGGAAAGCTGGTAAACTGATATCTATCTCACTTGGAGTTGTTTATGAATAAATCCGAAAAAATTCTACGATACTGGTTCGGTTCTAGTGAGGATGATTTGCAGGTGATGGAGCAGAAGGTCAAACTTTGGTTTGGGAAAGATGAACAGGTTGATCGTGAAATCGGAACAATCTTCGGATCTTGGATCGCAACCGCAGCCGCAGAAGGGGTGTTGCCGGGAGATGAGCAGGTTGGCCAGCGGTATCTGGCCACAATCATTTTGCTCGACCAGTTTACCCGCAATATTTACCGGGGGGATGCTCGTGCCTTTACCAGTGACTCAATTGCATTGCGATTGGCGATGGACTCTTTGCAAAATAACTACGACAGTGGACTAAGGCCGATCGAGAGGGTTTTTATCTACCTACCGCTGGAACACGCTGAGGAAATGGAGATGCAGAATCGCTCCGTTGCCTTGTTTGAAGAGTTGACTAGGAATGTTCCCAAGCGGATGCGGTCGGCCTTTGAAGGTTTTCTCGATTACGCTGTACGGCATCGAGAAATCATTACCAGATTTGGCCGTTTTCCGCATCGTAACCTGATACTTGGAAGGGAGTCGACTGCCGAGGAGATTGAATTTCTCAAACAACCGAACTCATCGTTTTGAGGATTGTTGATCTTCGGCTAAGAATCAGCCGCCGCAACGTTTTTTCAATTCATTCTGAATCAGATGCTTCTGGCTTGCATTGAACCGTTGCCTGGAAAACATCTGTTTGATTATCGGTAGCGATAAATTCGGTAGCCAGAGGGTGAACCAGACGTCAGGGGTTTTTTGATTGCGTAAAATTGCTTGGCGTAAATTTGTCCGGTGTTGCCAGCGTTGGTGGCGGGCGATCATCGATATGGTTTCTGCTGTAGCTTTGGGGCCTGTCAAGAACTGATAAATGGACGCTTCTTTGAGCCGTGGGCTGCTCAAGCAAATTTCTGTCAGCGTGGGATGTCCTTCTTTGAGCAACTCGCCTACAATGTTCGCTGTCGCCCTGCGTGCCAAGGTGAGCTTGTTACCTAACGGGGTGGTCGGTAGCCGCTGCAGGATATTGCGTTCCGCGGCCAGACGCTTGTCTGCCCCTGCGCCGGGCAGAAAACAGACATCGACCAGTTCGAACAGCCTCAGATGCGGCATCAGGGAACGGGCTAGGAAATCAGACGTTGCCGGATTTTTGATCAGAGCTAAAATCAATCGGTGGCTGAGGGTCTTGCTGCAGCGCTGATGTATCCTGTCCAACAGATCTGTAGATAAATCCCGTCTTTTCAGCAGCGCCAGCAGATGCTCTTCGCTTAAATGAGGATTTTTCAGGGTATTGAAAAGGACCTCTTCATTTGCATTAAGAACTAGCTGAAACAAGGCATCGCTGCTAGCTGTCAACGCTTGGACAAGTTTTTTGGCAACATCAGGATTCGGCTTGTTTCTTTCTCTGCTGCTCATGTCAAATCGAAAGAATCTTGTTTTTGAGAATCAACAAGGTAAAGGCCATCTGGGCTTTTTGAGCCATTTTCTGGACCTCGAAAAAGTTCTTTTCCAAAATCTCTAATCGATCCTGCAGGTATAAAATACTTACGAGCCGATCTTTTACCAGCAACGGAACAATCAGTGCTGTTTGCGGTGGCTGGGTGTCAAAGAACTTCAGTAAGAGGCTGTTTTGAGGTGTGTCGCTGACAGACCCGAGAAAATATGATTTGTTTTCGACAAGCTGATTAAAAATGGATTGCTTCTGTAGATTAATCTGCAACCGATCAAAGCCGGTAGGCTCGATATTGCCGTACTTAACCAACCAGCCGTGGACAATGTCCGCCCGAACCATGAAGAGTGCACTGACAGAAAATTCTTGGGCTAGGTAATTGATTAGCGAACGGGCAATGTCGTTTCGATCCGTTGCGGATACCAACTGTTGTGCGAGACTGGTTTGCGACATTTCTTTGGGCGAGGTGCCGAAATCGAAATATACAGAGTCTTCAACTATAGCTTCTTGATCGTTTCCCTCCCCGAGTAGTGGCCAGGAATCGCTTTGTTCTGAGGAGTGTTCTTTTTCTAAGTTTATTACTCTTTTGATCGAAATTTTTGATGGAATTTTATTATTGGGATTGCCATTAGTTTTTGAACTGGTTTCAGGAGCCTTTGGGAGGGGAGAATCAGGATGATCGATTTTCGCTTCGATACTTTCAAAGCGTGGAGACAGCTCTAAACCGTAGTGCTTTTTCAACGCCAGCATCAGTCTAACTTCTGGAACTGCCAGTGGGATGATGATGTGATTAAGCTGAAAAGATAATTCATCGATCACTGCTAAATTCGATGAATCTTTCATAGCAAGAAAAATTTTCTCTTTTTCCTTATGATAAGGGACTACTTGATGTTTCAACGCAAGGTTTTGTGGTACCAGATCGAGGATTTTTTCCGGAACGTTCATCAGTAATTTCGGTTTGATGTAGTGTAAATTCAGTTGCTGACTCAATATCTTGGCAAGATGTTCTTCTTCGATCAGCCCCAGCTCAATCAGGTTGGTTCCGAGTTTGCCCCCAAAGATGCATTGAGATTCAATCGCTTCATCAAGTAGTTCAGGAGTGATAATCCCTGCACTGATCAGGTAATCACCAAGACGGCGTTTAAGAGTGTTGGTTTTCAATTGGTATTCTGGCAGATCCATGGTTTACCTCATTTTAATTTTTATAATAGAGCATTCTAACAAAAAATGTGCAGATAAGTAGTGATAATCGTCTTTAAGTTAAAAGGAGTTGCAGGTTCACCAGTGGACAGCTCTCATCAATATGCGTAAAGTGATATTTATTTTCAGCAACATAAATGGAGGAGATTTCGAGAAGATATGGCATTACGAGGACTCGTCGGCATTCTGTTTCTATTGCTTTTAAGCTGGCTCTGCAGTGAAAGACGGCGTGACGTCAACTGGCGATTAGTTATCGTCGGAGTCGGTTTGCAATTTTTTCTGGCACTGTTGCTGCTAAAACTGCCAGCGTTTAAAGATGTCTTCCTGATGCTGAATCGGTTGACACTTGCGTTGGAGGAGGCTACCGCTGCAGGAACCTCGGTCGTCTTCGGATTTCTCGGCGGTGCCGATCTGCCTTATGTAGAGCATCTGGCGGGTGGTTCCTTTATTCTCGCCTTCCGGGCTCTGCCGATTGTTCTGGTGATCAGCGCACTTTCCGCTCTACTGTTCTACTGGCGGTTCTTGCCGCTACTGGTCAAAAGTTGTTCGGTTCTGCTGGAGAAAAGTTTGCAGATCGGTGGCGCAGTTGGCATTGCCGCAGCCGCCAACGTTTTTGTCGGTATGGTGGAGGCACCGCTATTGGTCAAACCGTACCTGAGCAAGATGTCGCGCGGCGAGCTCTTTATCCTGATGGTCTGCGGGATGAGTACCATCGCCGGGACTGTTCTGGTTTTATACGCCAGTATCCTGCGCGAAACTTTACCTGGTGCACTGGGACATATTCTCACAGCGTCAATCATCAGCGCACCTGCAGCCATAGTCGTCGCGGCGTTGATGGTTCCTCATCAGGGTGAGATTACGGTCGGTCGAGAAATTGTCAAAAGCGAGGCTCGTGGGGCGATGGATGCGATCACTACCGGTACCATCGATGGAATCAAACTGCTGTTAAATATTGTTGGTATGCTGATCGTATTGATCGCGTTGGTTTCTTTCTGCAATCAGCTGCTTGGACTGTTGCCTGAATTTTCCGGTGCGCCGCTGACTTTGCAACGGTTGTTGGGAATGGTGACCGCTCCAGTCGTATGGCTGCTGGGGGTCCCGTGGGATGAAGCTTTTGTCGCCGGTGGGCTGCTCGGCACCAAGACGATTATCAACGAATTTGTTGCCTATCTGCAGCTGGCGGCTATTCCGATGGAGCAGCTTGGCGAGCGCAGCCGGCTGATCATGGTCTATGCCATGTGCGGGTTCGCTAACTTTGGTAGCCTCGGGATCATGATCGGTGGACTTGGGGCAATGGCTCCTGAGCGGCGCGATGAAATAGTTTCACTTGGAATGAAATCGATTCTGGCGGGAGTTATCGCCACCTGCATGACTGGAGCTGTGGTTGGCTTAATTTATTGAATTAATATGAGCTAGATAGCGAACAAAGGTTGATAGATGACATTAAGGGATAATGAACTGTTGATTTTCGATGGAGCCTGCGGCACCAACCTGCAGCAGATGGAAATTCCGAGGTCTGCCTGGGATGACTGTGAGGGCTGTAACGAAATTCTCAACCTGACAGCCCCCGAGGTTATTGTTGCCCTGCATAAGAGCATGTACGAGGCCGGGGCGATGGTGGTCGAAACCGACACCTTCGGAGCCAGCAGGATCGTGTTGGGAGAATATGCCTTGCAGGACAAAGTCAAAGAGATCAACCGGCGGGCAGTGGAAAATGCTCACGCTGCAGCAAATGGAAAGTCTGGTCGATATGTGGCCGGCTCGATTGGTCCCGGCACCAAGCTGCCGTCACTAGGGCACATCGAGGTTGCTGAACTGGCGGCTGCGACTCGTGAACAGGCCGAAGCATTGTTGGAAGCTGGAATCGATTGTCTGATCATTGAGACCTGTCAGGACTTGTTGCAGACCAAAACAGCGCTGGTCAGTCTGTTTGAGGTGTTGGATACGGCTAAACTCGAACTGCCGGTACTGGTTTCTGTGACCATTGAGCAGCAGGGAACCATGCTGGTTGGCTCCGATATTGGTGCAGTGCTGGCCACACTGGAGCCGTACCCGATTTTTTCCCTTGGCCTTAACTGCGCAACCGGGCCGCAGGACATGCGCTCACATATCCGCTATTTGAGTCAACACTGGTCGCAGCGGATCTCCTGTATCCCGAATCAGGGGCTTCCCGAGGTGATTGATGGGCAGACGGTTTACCCGTTGACTCCGCATGAATTCGCCGAACAGATGTATCAGTTTGTCACCGAACAGGGGGTCAGTATCGTCGGCGGATGCTGCGGCACCAACCCGGCGCATATCAAGGCACTGGCCGATAAGTTGAACTGTGTCAAACCTCTGCCGAGGGAGGTGAGCCGATGAAAACGTCCGTTGCTAGCCTCTACCAAGCAGTTGAGCTGAATCAGGAAATTCCGCCATTGTTGATAGGCGAGCGTTGCAACCCGAACGGCTCCAAAGCCTTCCGCGAAGCTCTGCTGGCCGAAGATTGGGAAAAATGTCTGAAGGTGGGGCTCGATCAGGAAGCGCGTGGGGCGCAAGTGCTTGACCTCTGCGTCGCTTATGCCGGTCGTGATGAACTGGAAGACATGATCCGACTGGTCAAATTATTTGCCGGCTCCTGCAAGTCGCCGTTGATGCTCGATTCAACCAATCCTGAGACCCTGGCAGCGGTGCTGCCGCTCTACCCGGGGCGGGCGATCATCAACTCCATTAATCTGGAAGACGGCGGCGCTATTCTCGATAAAATTTGTATGCTGGCAAAAAAATACGGCGCAGCCGTGGTTGCCCTGACTATCACCGAGGAAGGGATGGCGCTGAGCTGTGAAAAGAAGGTCGCCACCGCCAAGCAGATTTACCGACTGGCAGTCGATAAACATGGCCTGCGGCCACAGGATATTCTCTTTGACCTGCTCACTTTCACCGTTGGTTCAGGCGATGAAAAAATGCGTAACGCGGCGATTGAGACGCTGAATGCCATCAAGCAGGTCAGAAAGGAACTGCCGGAGGTTAATTTTACCCTCGGGATCAGTAACATCAGTTTCGGCTTGCGCCCAGCAGCCCGTAAGGTGCTCAATTCGGTGTTTTTGCACGAAGCGGTCACTGCCGGTCTAAACACAGCTATTGTGGATGCCGCCAAGGTATTGCCATATGCCGCGATCAGTGATGAGGAGCGTAGCTACTGCCTCGACTTGCTTTACGACCGCTCTGATGATGCGCTGATGAAATTTATCGAGCATTTCGAACAAGCTGTGGAGGAGAACGACGAGGGCGAGGACGAATCCCTGCTTGAAGAGCAGATAAGACACAAGCTCCTCAAAGGGGATAAGGATGGGTTGGAGGATTTGTTGAGTGAGCTTCGCGGCCGCTGGCAACCGCTTGACATCATCAATGGATTGTTGGTACCGGCGATGCGTGAGGTCGGTGAACTGTTCGGGCGCGGCGAGTTATTACTGCCATTCGTGTTGCAATCGGCTGAGGTGATGAAGCACTCAGTGACGTTGCTGGAACCATATATGGAAAAGCTTGCCGATGAAGGGCGCACCAGCATCCTGCTGGCGACGGTTGCTGGGGATGTTCACGATATCGGCAAGAACTTGGTTGACATCATCCTCTCCAACAATGGTTATAAGGTGTACAATATCGGCATCAAGGTGCCTGCTGAAGAAATTATTGCCAAGGCGAAGGAGTTGCAGGTTGATGTCATCGGTCTCTCCGGTCTGCTGGTAAAGTCGGCGCTATTGATGAAAGAGAATATGGTTCAGTTCCAAGCAGCGGGTCTGACCCAACCGGTGCTGCTTGGTGGTGCAGCGCTGACGCCGAAGTTTGTCGCTGAGGATTGTGTGCCGAGTTATGAGAAACCGGTGGTCTATTGTGCCGATGCCTTCGCCGGCTTGAAGGCAATTCGCGATTTCGAGGCGGGCAAGTTACTGGCGACTCGCTGGGATTCCGCCGTTTTCCCAAGTAATCGGCCTAGCCCACAAGTGGAAGTGCTGGATCGCTCACAGGAACCGCCTAAGGTACCTTTTCTTGGCGAACAGTTCGTTACTGATCTGCCAGCAGAGCCGCTTTTTGCCTATCTGAACCAGGCGGCACTGTTTCGTGGACGTTGGGGGTATCGGCGCGGCAAGATGTCGAAGGAGGAGTATGCCGAGCTGACCGAGGGGACGGTATTGCCTCTTTATGCTCGTTTGAAAGAGCAGGTATTGAGCGGAGGCTGGCTGCAACCGAAGGTGGCTTACGGCTACTTCGATTGCTGCAGTGAAGGAAACAGTCTGCTGGTGCAAAGCGCAGCCGGAGAAAAGCAGTTTAACTTTCCGCGGCAGTCCGCAGCACCGCATCTCTGTATCGCTGATTATTTTCGCACGCCAGAGGAGGGAGGCGACAGGGTCGGTTTCTTCATCGTCACCATTGGTGAAATGCTTGCGGAGCGAACCCACGAACTCTTTGCTGTGGATAGTTATCATGACTACCTGATGTTACATGGCCTCGGGGTCGAGCTGACAGACGCGCTGGCCGAATATTGGCACGAACAGATGCGTATTGAAGTGGGGATTCAACAGCAGCGCGATGCCGATATCGCTGCCTATGTCGCGCAGAGCTATCAAGGGTCACGGTACGGTTTCGGGTATCCGGCCTGTCCTGATCTGTCAGCGCACCTGCCACTGTTTGAACTCCTACAGGCGGAGCGGATCGGAATAAAACTGACAGAATCTTTCGAGATGGTCCCCGAAATGAGCACTTCGGCGATCGTCGTTTATCATCCACAAGCCAAGTATTTTGCTGTCTGAGCGAGGTGTATTCGATGCGATATATCTGTACCTGTTGTGGTTATACCTACGATCCGACAAACGGGGACGGTATGAATGGGGTGATGCCGGGTGTCGCTTTCGAGGATCTACCTGAAGGATGGGTTTGTCCGCTCTGCTATGCTTCCAAAGATCAGTTTGATCCACTCGATTAGTTCACCTAGATCAAGAACGGTAAATAAACGTTCTACTACGTTGGATAAAAATTAATCCTTTTTTCGAACAGAGGTGTCGTGCGCGCAAATTGATTCTCCTTCGCATCTTGATCACTGGCATGTTGATCAACAGTGCCTTCGCTGAAGAATTGGCTATTAATTGCCACTGCTTTACCGATCGCAGATACGATCAAAAAAATCCTGAAGAGGTCGTTCCTTACCTGCAGGCAACGAATCAGAACTCGTTTTTTGCAGTTTTTTAATGCCCAGAAATTCAAGCTGGTGAAGGCCCTGATGAACTGAGTGGACGGCCAAGCTTAATGGAATAGGGAGATCCAGTTAGATCGCCACAATCCGTTAAGCGATAAGAGCTTTTAGAGAATCCCATCCAGGTAGGCGGCGATATCGGTACGAATCGGCATGAAGTAGATGTTGTCGTTATGTTCTTTGGCAAACTGGAGTGCTTTTTGTGCAAACGCTCGGTTCCACTCCAAGGTCGGCTCAAAATCGGGTGGGAAGACGGCGTTGTTCTTGTTTTCCCAATAATTCTGGCTGTTCTCGGTCAATACCGGAGATATCCCCCAAAAGACAGTACAGTCCCGCATGAAGCCCTGATAGATCTCCATCAGCCGCAGGTCAAAGAAGGGTTGGGTGAAAAACGCCTCTGCTCCGGCATCCTGCTTGGCTTTCAGATAGTCGATTTCCTCTTTGATCCCGTTCCGATAGGGGTCCATCCCGGCATAAACTTTGAGTTGTGGTAACTCTCTTTTCAGACGGCGGATCATCTCTAGGCAGCTAGTCCTATAGCATTTGTGGGCCATGTCCTGAGGTAGGTCGCCGGTGATGACCAGTACCGCTTCCACTTCTTGACGGCACAGTTCATCGACAATCTGAATCGGCTTGTTAGGATCGAAATCGATCGCCCGCAAGTGCGGGATGGTCTTCGGAAAAACATCACCGGCGATCATGCATCCCTGCCAGCTGCGCATGTCGAAGCGGAGAATGTCCGGAATATTGATGCGGTCGACGGATGGGAAATGGTTACGGATCAGTTCCAGCTCTTTTTTTAGGGAACCTTCACTACGGGGAACAAGTTCGATCGATATTTCAGTCATGCTCTTCTTAATTCTGTTCTTTTATAATTTGGGCACTGAAGATATAGATGTCAGCGTCTGTTTCTTGCCAGGCGTCCGGCATAAGACCCGCTTTCTGACAGGTTTGTTGCAAGAAGGTAACGCGGTCCCAGCCGTATTGGGCCGCTACTTGGGGCAATAAGACGCCCCGGCTGAAGTTTTTTTCCAGGTAAATGCCATGGGTGCCAACTTCTATCTGTTCGACATCGTCAATCTTTTCCAGCGGCGACAAGATCGAAAGCTCCAAACTGAAATTGTCGAGTTCAGCTTTTTCCATTGGCGGGAAACGGGGATCCTTGGTTGCTGATGCGACAGCCATTTCGGCAACTTCCATATAGAGAGGACGTTCGCTCTGAAAGTTGCCTATACATCCACGCAGTTTGTCATTCTGCTTGAGGGTGACAAAGCAGCCGGAACGCTCGTTCAGGGCTTTTTCCTCTCTCGGGAGTGGAAGGTGATCCCGCTTTTCAACAATGCTGATGATAGCATCTCTGGCTATGGCCAGAAGGGTTGATGCGTCCTTTTCTGATAGCATCTAATGTCTCCCAATTTGATAGCAAAAGTTGTCACTTCATAGAGTGTTCATTTATAGTGTCTGAGATGGATGTACGCAACATTTTTATCGAAATGTAGTATACGTCATTGCGTTGAGTTTTTTCTGTGGTTTGTTTTTGGAGAGTGCAAATGAGAACTGTTACCCGTTTTTTCTGGTTGTTGGTACTTTTGGGAGCGCTTGTCGGCTGCGCCGTTAACCCGGTGACTGGCAGGAAAGAGTTGGCTTTGATGCAGGTTTCCCCAGAGGAGGAAATTCTGTTGGGAAAGAAATCCTTCGGTCAGGCCATGCAGACCATGGGGGGGATTTATCCGGATGATTCGGTCAACGATTATGTCGATCGAGTTGGGCAGCGGGTCGCTAAGCGCAGCCACCGGCCGGAATTGAATTATTCATTTAAGGTCGTCAACGATTCTTCACCCAACGCATTTGCGTTGCCCGGAGGATTCATCGGGGTGTCCCGCGGGCTTCTGATTAATCTGGAAGATGAAGCACAGCTTGCGGCGGTATTGGGGCATGAGATAGGTCATGTGACAGCCCGACATAGTGTTCAGGGTATGCAGCGCTCGACTTTTTTGGATACGGTAGTCGGACTGGCGGGAATTGCAGCGGGAGAACAATATGGGGATTTGGCGTCGCAGATCGGGGGAGTCACAGCAAACCTAATTGATAAGCGTTACAGCCGTGACCAGGAAAGCGAGTCGGATTGGCTCGGGATCGATTATATGGTTCTTGCCGGATATGACCCGCAGGGGGCGATTGAATTGCAGGAAATTTTTTACCGTAAGATTGAAAATGGACAGAATACTGACTGGTTGAGCGGTCTGTTCCGCAGCCACCCCTTTTCTAAGGAACGCCTCGATGCTAACCGGACTTATGTCGCCGGGAAGTATTTGGACCGTTCCGGTTATGGTCTCGATCGGAACAGCTATCAGCAGTCAATAGAAGCAGTGCTGAAAACACAGGAAGCCTATGAATTATATGATCAGGCGTTGAAATTGGAAAGCCAAGGCCAACTTGAAGCGGCGATCGAGACCTATCATCAAGCGATGCAAAATGCTCCGACCCACGGGTTGCTGCTGAATGCTCTGGGAATGGCCTATCTACGCAAGGAGGACCTGATTCCGGCCAAACGTTATCTATTGAAGGCAATCAATACAGACCCCGACTATTATCAGTCCCGCATGGGACTCGGTTATCTTTACCTGAAAGACAGGAAATTTGCTGACGCATCTTCTCAATTGAAGAAATCGCTCGAGTTGATGCCGACTGTACAAGCGGCCTACCTGCTCGGTGAAGCCGAAGAAGCACAAGGGAATCTTGCGCAGGCGCGCGAACTCTATCAAGCAGTTAGTCAGGCTGATGCCAATGGCAAGTTGGGACAAGCAGCAGCGGCTAAACTGAAAGGGCTTTCTGAATGAACGGACTCGACTGGCAGTGGCCGTTATCAGCTGGTGAAACGCTTCGCTGGCAAGGCCGCCCGGCGCCGCGCTGCTTTGTCTGGCGCAACTGGAAACAGGCCGCCGTTGGTACCATGCTTTTTCTAGCGAGCAGCTTCTGGCTGATGCTTGCCTATGAACTGTTCAAGAAGGATGGCTCCCCTTGGTGGTTGCTGCTGATCCCGGTTCCGCTGGTGCTGCTTTCGCTCTGGTTTGGACCGGTAAACTTACTCCTGACTCGAATTCGTTGGGAGAAGGTTTTTTATGCTGTAACCGAGCAAAGACTGTTGGTTCGCGATGGCCAGTTTAAGGCTCGTTTCGCTAGTTTCCCGCTTGACGAGATCGAGGGTTGGCAACAAAAGAAGTATGGTGCTCAGCTGATCGGCCTGCGGCTGCAACTTCGGAATCGCCCTCCGGTTATCCTGCATTGCATTGAACAGCCACAGAACTTGGTCGAATGTCTGCAGTGTGAACTTACACCGAGCACAACCAAGGAATCTGTTTGACTTGCCGGAAAATCAGCCGTTATGATGCGCGGAATTTTGCATAGCGGATAGTTAGGAATTATGGGAAAAGCTTTTTATTTAGAAACGTTCGGATGTCAAATGAATGTCGTCGATTCGGAGAGGATCGTCGATTTGTTGGAAGGGATTGGTTATGCACAGGTCGATGCAGCAGAAAAAGCTGACTTGGTTCTGTTGAACACCTGCTCGGTGCGCGACAAAGCCGAGCGCAAGGTCTACGGCCATCTTGGTCGTTTCAAGCCGATCAAGGACCGTCGCCCTGAATTGATCATCGGCGTCGGTGGTTGTGTCGCCCAGCAGGAAGGGGAAAAGATGCTCGAAACCGTCCCTTACCTAGACTTGGTGTTCGGTACCCACAATATACATCGATTGCCGGAGTTGGTTCTGCAGGCAGAAGAAAAACGCCGCGGCAGTGTCACCGATTTTCTTGACCGAGAAACTCGGCTCAACCTGTTTCCACATCGGAGTGTGCGCGACAATGTGACCCGGTTTGTAACGGTCATGCAGGGCTGCGATAATTTTTGCTCATACTGCATCGTGCCCTATGTCCGTGGCCGTGAAGTAAGTCGCCCAAGTGGTGAGATCAAAGCTGAAATCGAAGGCTTGGTCGCGCAAGGGGTTCGCGAAGTGACCCTGTTGGGGCAGAACGTAAACTCCTATGGTTTAAAGGAAGATGGGGAACTCTCTTTCGCCGAGTTGCTGAACGAGGTCAATCAGGTAGCTGGTCTGGAGCGGCTTCGTTTTGCGACCTCGCATCCGAAGGATATGACCGATGAGCTGATCAATTGTTTTGGTCGGCTCGACAAATTGTGCAAGCATATTCACCTGCCGGTGCAAAGTGGTTCCGATCGAATTCTCGAGTTGATGAATCGTGGTTACACGGCAGCCGATTACCTGCGCAAGGTGGAGGGCTTGAAATCGGTCTGCCCTGAAATCCGTTTGACTACCGATATCATTGTCGGCTTTCCTGGTGAAACTGAGGATGATTTTCTTGCCACCCTCGAAATGGTTGAGATGGTGCGCTATGCTGATGCCTTCACCTTCCTCTATTCGCCTCGTTCCGGAACCAAGGCGGCGGAATTGCAGGATGACCAATCGAGCGTGCTGAAGCAGGAACGTTTCGAGAGGCTTTGCGCCCTGCAGAACCGGATTGGTGAGGAGATTTGGCAGCAGGATCTAGACAAAGTCTTGCCGGTGCTGGTCGAAGGGGAAAGCAAGCAGGGGGACGGCCAACTGTTCGGTCGAACTACCTGGAACCGGATTGTCAACTTCGTAGGGGAAAAGGAACTGATTGGTATGACTGTGCCAGTCAAGATTGTTAAAGTTTTCCGTAACTCGAACCTGGGTGAGTTGATATAAACCCTTAATTCTTAATGTTTCATCATACATATGGGAGACGGATATGATCGATCTGCATACCCACACCTTTTTCAGTGATGGCGAACTGGTACCTGCTGAGCTAGTCCGCCGCGCCGCGGTGGCTGGTTACCGGGCGCTGGCGATTACCGATCACGCTGATCAGAGTAATATCGCCTGGCTGCTATCGAAGCTGGTTGGCGTCGTCGATGATATCGGCAGGTCGAACAATATGCAGGTGCTGGCTGGCGTCGAGTTGACCCACGTCGCTCCGCACATGATCGCTGACACTGCAAAGCTGGCGCGCGACAATGGTGCTGAAATCATCGTTGTACACGGGGAAACCATCGTTGAACCGGTGATGGAGGGAACCAACCGGGCGGCGATAGAAGCGGGCGTCGACATTCTCTCTCATCCCGGCCTGATCGCAGAAGAGGATGTCAAACTTGCGGCAGAAAAAGGTGTCTACTTGGAAATTACTACCCGCAAAGGGCATTCGCTGACCAATGGGCATGTCGCTAAGCTGGCGCTCAAATATGGAGCCAAGGTGGTTATCGATAATGATGCGCACGGTCCTGGCGATCTGGTTTCCCTGGAGATGGCGCGTAAAGTAGCATTGGGTGCTGGCATGACCGAGGAACTGTTTCAGCAGGCACGTAAAAATTCCGCAGCACTGGTCACTAAGGTGAAGGGAAAGGCCTAGATGAAAAAGAAGGATTTCGCGTTTCTAAAGCAACTGGTCGAAACCCCTAGCCCCTCTGGTTATGAACAACCGGCGCAGCGGGTCATTCGTGCCCAGCTTGATGGTGTCGCTGATGAAATACACACAGATGTCATGGGTAATTTGATCGCTCATCTTGAGGGGGATGGTGGCCCTAAGCTGATGCTTGCCGGGCACTGTGATGAGATCGGATTCATGGTGCAGTATGTTGACGACAACGGTTTTATCTACTTTGGTGCCATCGGTGGCGTTGATCCGCATCTGATACCGGGACAACGGGTTTCAATCCATGCCGCAGATACAATTATCCCTGGGGTTATCGGCAAGAAGGCGATTCACCTGATCGACCCGGCTGACCGGGAAAAAGTCATCAAACTGAAAGAACAGTACATCGATATCGGTTGCAGCAACAAGGAGCAGGTGCTGAAGCTGGTCAAGATCGGTGACCCGATAACCTTTTCCGTCGGTGTCGAAAAGCTGCAGGGGGACCGGGTTGCCTCACGTGCTTTTGATGACAAAATGGGCTCTTTTATCGTCACTGAAGTGATGAAGAGGGTCAAAGAGCAGGGTGGTGCGACAGCCGAACTCTTTTCAGTTTCTACTGTACAGGAAGAGGTCGGCCTGCGTGGCGGCACAACCAGCAGCTACGGCGTCAACCCGGATGCCGGAATTGTCGTCGAAGTGACCCACGCCACCGATTATCCCGGAGTTGAAAAGCAGGGGATTGGTGAGGTTATGGTCGGCGAGGGGCCGGTGATTGCTCGTGGCGCAAACATCAACCCGGTGTTGTTCGACCTGCTGATGCAGATCGCCGAAGCAGAGAAGATCCCGGTGCAAGTAATCGGTGTGCCGCGTGCTACCGGCACCGATGCTAACGCGATGCAGCTTTCGCGGGGCGGAGTGGCGACGGCCCTGGTCGGTATCCCACTGCGCTATATGCACACCCCGGTCGAGGTTCTTTCTCTGAGTGATCTGGAGAACGCCATTAAGTTGCTGACATCTTTTACACTGCGGCTCGATAAAGACCAAAGTTTTATTCCACAATGAGGGAACCAATAGTCAGAAAGAAAGCCCCGTCAAATTCTGGTGGGGCTTTCTTGTTTTTACGCACGAGAAGCAGCGGCCTGGAGCGCCTGGAAGAGAGTAAAAAACTCTTTTAGTAGCGTGTTTTTACTTTTCTTTTTAGCTTGTTGGCTCTATTATTGCGCGCTTTTTGCGCTAAAGTATGGTTACACTGCCGCGAGCAGGTCAAGCTTTAACCCAGATGAGGTGTAATGGATAAACTGATTGTAGGGTGGCGGGAATGGATGTCGCTACCCGAACTGAACATTCCGGCAATCAAGGCAAAGGTCGACACTGGAGCGCGAACCTCTGCTCTGCACGCGTTTTTTGTCGAACCCTTCACGAGAGATGGCATCGAGATGGTGCGCTTCGGGGTGCACCCGCAGCAGAAACGTGGGGATGCTGAAGTTATCTGCGAGTATCCGGTTAAGGATTATCGGCAGGTCAGCGATTCAGGCGGTCATAAAGAGATGCGTTATGTTATCGAAACAGAGGCTCGGCTTGGTGATCGGAGCTGGAATATCGAGATGACCCTGACCAATCGAGATAGCATGAAATTCCGCATGTTGCTGGGACGTACGGCGATGAGAGGGATACTGGTCAATCCGAAGAAGTCTTTTCTGGTTGGGCGAGAGCCCGCCGAATAAATTGGTTTTAAAAAGAGGTTGTAATGAAAATAGCCATTCTTTCAAGAAATCCGGAGTTGTATTCGACCCATCGTTTAGTGGTGGCGGCTAAAGAGAGGGGGCACGAGGTGCGGGTTATCGATCCGTTGCTTTGCTACATGACGATCGCCACCCAGCGCCCGACAATCCATTATAAAGGTGAAGAGCTGGTTGATTACAATGCGATCATTCCCCGTATCGGTGCGTCGATTACTTTTTACGGCACTGCGGTCGTCCGGCAGTTTGAAATGATGGGGGTTTACAGTGTCAATGAGTCGGTGGCTATCAGTCGCTCACGGGACAAACTGCGCAGTTTGCAGCTGCTTGCGCGAAAAGGGATTGGTCTGCCGGTAACCGGTTTCGCCCATTCGACCAAGTACACCAATGATCTGATCAGCCTAGCGGGAGGAGCACCCCTCGTGATCAAGTTATTGGAAGGAACTCAAGGGGTTGGAGTCGTCCTGGCCGAAACCGGCAAGGCGGCAGAGAGTGTTATTGAAGCCTTTCGTGGGCTGAAGGAGAATATCCTTGTTCAGGAATTCATCAAGGAGGCCCAAGGGGCTGACTTGCGCTGCCTGGTCATTGGTGACAAGGTTGTCGCGGCGATGAAGCGGCAAAGCAAGGAAGGTGAGTTCCGTTCCAACCTGCATCGCGGTGGCAGTGCCACCGTTGCTCGCTTGACGCCGAGCGAGCGAGCGACAGCGGTCCGCGCTGCGAAAATTATGGGATTGAACGTCGCTGGCGTTGATCTGCTTCGTTCCAATCATGGTCCGGTGGTGATGGAGGTTAACTCCTCTCCCGGGCTTGAAGGGATAGAAACCGCCACCGAAAAGGATGTCGCCGGGATGATCATTCAATTCGTCGAAAAACAGGCAAGGCCGGGGAATACCAGGACCAGAGGGAAGGGATGAGTCGTAACGGTCCGTTTGAAATTTGTGGTAAGACGGTTGCTCCGGGCAGTCGTGCAACGGTCGATTTGCCGATGGCACGTCTATATACCCACAACGAAATCACTTTGCCGGTGCATGTCGTGCATGGCAAAAGAAGCGGGCCCGTCATCTTTGTCAGCGCCGCCGTCCATGGTGATGAGATTAATGGTGTTGAAATTATTCGTCGCCTACTGAAAGTAAAGGCCCTCTCCAGTATCAAAGGGACCCTCCTGGCGGTACCGATAGTCAATCCGTTCGGCTTTATCCAGCGATCCCGCTACATGCCTGATCGGCGTGATCTTAATCGCTCGTTTCCAGGCACCCCGAAAGGGTCGCTTGCGGGTCGCCTTGCCAATCTGTTTATGACTGAAATCGCCGAACGCTCCGATTTCGGGATAGATCTGCATACCGGCTCAAATTTTAGATCCAACTTGCCGCAAGTGAGGGCGAGCCTGGATGACGAGCAGACGATCGCGCTTGCCAGGGCATTTGGCACACCGGTCATTGTGCCATCAGAACTGCGCGAAGGATCCTTGCGCGAAGCGATTGCCGATCTCGGTAAACCAGTTTTGGTGTACGAAGGCGGAGAAGCGCTCTATTTCAACGAAGCTGCCATTCGAACCGGGTTGAATGGCATCGTCAGGTTGATGCGGCATGTCGGAATGTTGCCGAAGGGGCGAAAGCAGAAGCTTGTCGAGCCAATTATCACTCACAAAACCAGCTGGATTAGAGCGACGATGAGTGGGACTTTTACCCGCAAGGTGAATTTGGGCGAGTTGGTTAGACAGGGAACTCGAGTCGGGATACTCAGTGATCCTTTGGGGGATGATCGCGAAGAAGTCGTTGCACCTTTTACTGGGGTTGTTATCGGTCAGTCGAACCTGCCTCTGGCGCACGAAGGAGATGCCTTGATTCATCTGGCCAGGGTGCCGGATGCCAGTGAAGCGGAGAATGCTCTCGATGATTACACCTCAAATTTGACTGAGGATGATTTCAGCTTGGAGCGCTGAAACGTTCATACTTGACAACTCATTAGTGTTGCCGTAAGTATTTAGATTATTGGTCAATTTGTTGATCTAGTTAGATTATGGATTGAAAGTTCAGCGAAGTCAGGGGCTCATTCCCTCCTTTCTCTCTTGCTTCATCCTCCTGACATTGCTGTTTAGTGGTGGGAGGTTTGTATGTCTATAGCACCATTTCGACGCCGTGTAGAGCAATTACTTGAGCAGGCTGATGTTGCCGTCGATGGCAACCGCCCTTGGGATCTTCAGGTAAAGCATCCGAGGTTTTTTCAGCGGGTTCTGGCTCAGGGTTCGCTCGGTTTCGGAGAATCCTACATGGATGGCTGGTGGGAGGCGAAGTCTCCTGATCAGCTGCTCACTCGGCTGATAAGTGCCAAAATAAACAGTAAAGTCAAATCTGCCGTGGTCGCTTTTGATGCTTTTAAAGCAAAACTGTTTAACCGACAGACTACCAAACGAGCCTTTCTGGTCGGAGAAAAGCACTATGATGCCGGCAATGATTTGTACCAGAAAATGCTCGATAAACGGATGATCTACAGCTGTGCTTACTGGCAGGATGCCGAAACTCTCGATCAGGCGCAGGAGCAGAAACTTGATCTGATATGTCGCAAGTTGGATTTGAAGCCTGGGGAGAAGGTACTCGATATCGGTTGCGGCTGGGGGGGCACTGCCAAGTTCATGGCGGAACGCTACGGGGTAGAGGTGGTTGGCGTAACTATTTCTAGCTCACAGGCGGAACTAGCTCGAGAAAAATGTAAAAACTTGCCGATCGAGATCAGACTGCAGGATTATCGTAAGCTGAAAGGGGAATTTGATAAGATCGTCTCGGTTGGCATGTTCGAGCACGTCGGGCACAAGAATTATCGTACCTATTTTTGTAAAGTTTCCGAGTTGTTAAAGGATGATGGCTTGTTTCTTCTGCATACCATCGGTGGAAACCGGCCGGCATCCCGCACCGATCCCTGGATCGAGCGTTACATCTTTCCGAACGGGGTGATCCCCTCGTCACAGCAAATCAGTAAGGCGTTTGAAGGGATCTTTGTGCTAGAAGACTGGCACAACTTCGGGCCTGATTATGATCGGACCCTGATGGTTTGGCAGGAGAATTTCGAACATGCTTGGTCTGAACTGAAAGCTAATTACGACGAGCGCTTCCGACGGATGTGGCTCTATTATTTGAGCTGCTCGGCCGCCTCCTTCAGGGCACGTGACAACCAGGTCTGGCAGCTGGTCCTGTCCAGATATGGTATCCCAGGGGGACGACGGTTCCCGCGTTAAGCCTTATCGGTTTTACGTTTTTTGCCACCACGGCGCTGTAGAGGACTTTTCCCGGGTGATTTCTTGCGGCCTAAGGTCCCCTTGCCAAAGGCCTTACGCTCTTTTCTTTTGTCCCAACGCGGCTGTTTTTCACCACTGTCAACACTGATCTGCAGTTGTTCGTCACAGACCCAGACAGTTTTCAGCTTGTGTAGCTGTTCTGCCGGAAGATCTTTCGGCAGGTCGATCAGGCTGAATTGGTCAAACAGTCGAATTCGGCCGATGTTGCGGCTGTTGAGCTTCGCTTCGTTGCTAATTGCACCGACAATGTTGCCCGGTTCGACACCGTGTGCCCGGCCGACCTCGATACGATAAGTCTGCATTTCGCTATCCAGTTTCCGGGCAGGGCGCTTTTGTGTGTTCGGCTCTGGTTTTTCAGGCGGTAGTTCTTCAGCAAACCTTTCTTCCGGTTGCAGGGGGCGTTCTTTCTGCAGCAGGTAGGAGAGGGTGGCTGCTATTTTCCGATGACCAACCTCATATTCACTCTGGTACTGGTCAATCAGTTCTTCGAAGAATTCAAGATCTTGGGATTCCATCGCCCGAGCGATCTGTTCTTTGAATAGGCCGATCCGCCGATCTGTGATGTCTTTGCGGCTCGGCAGAGCCATCGCCTTGATAGGCTGCCGGGTCGCACGTTCAATGGCCGCTAGCATCCTTTTTTCCCGAGGTGCGACAAATAGGATCGCTTTTCCTTCTCGTCCGGCGCGACCGGTTCTGCCGATGCGATGGATATAGGCTTCAATGTCATGTGGAATGTCGTAATTTACTACATGGGTGATACGTGGCACATCGAGGCCGCGGGCAGCGACATCGGTTGCAACGACGATATCGAGCGAACCGTCCTTGAGCCGATCGATTGTTTTCTCGCGCAGCATCTGGGTCATATCCCCATTCAGCGCTGCACTTGAGAATCCCCTTGCCTCCAGTTTTTCCGCCAGTTCGACAGTCGCTAGCTTAGTGCGAACGAAGATGATCATCGCCTCGATCTCTTCCGCTTCTAGAATCCGGGTCAAAGCATCAAGTTTATGTAACCCCTTTACCTGCCAGAAATGCTGACTGATTTTCTCCACTGTGGAGGTTTTGCTTTTGATACGGATTTCGACCGGATTCTGCAAATGCTTGCGAGCGACTTCCAAAACTTCTTTGGGCATCGTGGCTGAAAAAAGAGCTGTTTGTCTTTCATGGGGGGCGAATTGGAGAATCTGTTCGACCTCTTCGATAAATCCCATTTTCAGCATTTCATCTGCTTCGTCGATGACAACCGCAGAAAGCTCATCCAGTTTCAACGTGCCACGATTGAGGTGATCCTGGACACGTCCCGGAGTACCGACGACTACTTGTACTCCTCTCGCCAACTGTCGGAGTTGTTGCGTGTAGTTCTGGCCACCGTAGACAGGTAGTACATGAAAATTTTTCAGGTGACGGGCGTAGGTCTGCATTGCTTCCGCAACTTGCAGGGCAAGTTCACGGGTCGGTGTCAAAACTAGCACCTGAGGCGCCTTTAATTTCGGTTTGATGCGACTGAGCAGTGGCAGAGAAAAGGCTGCCGTTTTGCCGGTTCCGGTCTGTGCCTGGCCAAGAAGGTCGCGCCCCTCCAGTAGGGGGGGGATACTTTGTGCTTGAATCGGCGAAGGGGTTTCATAGCCGACTTCGTGAATAACCTTAAAGATGGCAGGCGCCAGGTTCAGGTCTGCAAATGATGCTGCAATAGTTTCGCTCATAATGCCTAACCGGATGAGAGTGCGTAATTTTTACAATAATTCAGCAAAAGATGCGAACACTACCTCATATCGGCAGTAAGTGCTAGTCTTTTTCATCATGAATTTGATTTAGGGGTTATGGTAAAGGCCTCGATAGTTAAGATTATTCTAGGACTATCCTTTTTACAAGGGGATATGGGATGGGTGAGGAGTTGAAGCAGGAAATTTCACTCGAAAGCGGAACCAATGAAATGGAGATCATCGAGTTTTACGTTGGAACCAAACCTCTTGGCAATAATGTACGGAAGCGAAAAAAGATTATCTTTTAGAATGAATCGGCATTGACGGTCATTCCTGAATGTGATCCGGCAATGACGTCCTGAAGCCAAGAAATATTTCTTGGCTAAGGCTCCTTACAAGGGGAGCCTTTGTTGTTTTGCGACTGCTAGATAGATTTCCAGCCAATGCAAAACACCTGCAATCCACGTAAGGACGCTGGTATTTTACTGTGTCGCTTAAAAATCAACAGGTGGAGCAACCCCCGGCCATTCCATCGCAGGGGGTCGCCTATGAATGTCTAGGCCGATCTAGAACGGTTCGGTTTTATGTGTCGGTAAAAAGGAGTGAAGAACTGATAAGCTGTATCTTGCCATGTTGGCCACATGACTTGTTCAGAAATGCGGATTTCTTTCAAGTCTATCGTGGAGACCAACATAGTATTTTGTGTTGGAGTTGGCTCTAAAAACAAAGGCCGGATTTTCCAATGATTTTTCAGGTGTTGATTATTTATTTTTGAACTGCTCGCCCAGCCCCGCAAAGGGGGAATGTTTTAACTCAGGGCGGGCACTTTCCTGTACCCCGGCCAAGCGCTCTTCTTGAACGCCGCGGGTATGCTCATGGTCGTGACAGTAGATGCAGAGCAATTCCCAGTTACTGCCGTCCGGCGGATTGTTGTCATGGTTGTGGTCCTTGTGATGAACGGTCAACTCGCGCAGTTGTTTGCCGGAAAACTCCCGCGTACATCGAGCACAGACGTGCGGGAACAATTTTAACGCCTGTTCCCGATAACCGGATTGCCGTTCTTGTTCTTCCTGGCGCATCCGGGCGACCATTTCTTTGCGTTGTCGATCATCCATTGCTTCTATCTTTAGCCGGGAATTTCAACAGCAACAGTGCCAGCAACGTAAGGTTGGCGAACATGGCAACTAGCATGGCCATCCCAGTGAACAGTCCGAAGTAGATAGTCGGGATGAAACTCGACAAGCCAAGGATCGAAAAGCCGATAATGATGGTGATCGAGGTGTAGTACATGGCCCGACCAACCGAATGGTGGCAGCGCTTCATGGCCGCTAGGTAATCTCCATCGACAGCCATTTCCTCGGTGAAGCGGTGTACGTAGTGGATGGTGTCGTCAACCGCAATGCCGATGGTGATGGCGGCGATGGTGATGGTCATGATGTCGAGTGGGATGTGGAGCAGACCCATCAGGCCGAGTACCATCCCGGCGGAAATCAGGTTGGGGATGATGGCAATAATTGCCAGACGCAGCGAATGGAACTGCAGCATGAACATGATCATGATGACGAAAAAGACTACGCCGATAGTCATGATCTGCGAACTGAACAGGCTCTGCAGGACGTTGTTATAGAGCACGAACATGCCGGTCAGGTGCACCTGCTCGTCTTTCAGGCCAAGCTTTTCAGTCAGGTTAAGACGGATTTTTTCCAGCAGTTTGTTACGCTGCAGATTCGGGTCTGAATCGATCACCCGTAAGGAGAACCTTACCTGATTGCCATCCTCCGACATGTAGGGGTGGAAAAGGGCATCAGCGATCGCCTTCGGCAGTTTTTTATGGATGACCGCCAGAGAAATGTTGTCGAGCGGCTTGTCCTCATTGACTATCTGCATCATTTCCATGGTGGTGGCCATCGACAATACCTTGCCGGTTTCCGGAAGTGCGTTCAAATAATTATGGATCTTTTCCAATGTATTAATTCGGTAGCTGTTGTACCAGTAGCTGCTGCCAGATAAACCGGCATCCGCCTGATCCTCACCGAAGAAATCGTCCGCAAACGGATCTTCTTCCGCCGCCTGTTTCTCCGCCTTTTGGGCAGCAAGAAACCCGGGGTCAGCATCAATAATGACATCGAGCGGTGTGGTCCCACCGAGCTGCTGGTCGATCAGCTCCATCCCTTGGTAGATTTCTGTGCTTGGTTTGAAATAGTCGATAAAGCGGTTTTCTACCGTAAGCTTTGAAATGCCGACGACGCTGAGAATAGCGATGCCAAGGAAAATGCTGGCAGTCAAACCGCTGCGATATTCAACCAAGTACGCGCAGGCGGCGGTGATCTTTCCGGTAATATCGTGGCGTGGGGTGAAATGGTTCGGTTTTTTAAACAGCATCAGGCCGGCGGGGAAGAGGGCAAAGGAGAGCAGGAGCGCGAAGGTGATGCCTATCGCCATCATCCAGCCGAAATCTATGACCGGGCGAATATCGCTGGTCAGCAGCGAGACGAAGGCGACGATGGTGGTCAGGGCGGTGTAGATGCTCGGTACCGCTTTGGTGCGCACCATCTCCCGAACCATGGTCAATTGGTCGGCGTTTGGGATTTCCTCGAATAGCTCGTTGTAGCGGACAATCAGGTGGACGCAGAGCGACAGGGTGATAATCAACAGCAACGAGGTGAAGTTGGAGGAAACCACGGTGACTTTCCATTCGATCCAGCCGAGAAAGCCGAACATAAACAGCACCGAAACGGCACAGCAGAGCATCGGCAGGATAACCCAACGGGGCTTGCGGAAGATCAGGATCAGCATCGAGACCAGAAACACCAGCACGCCAATACCGAACGAAGCCAGGTCGTGGCGGATAAAGTCGATCATGTCTGAGACGATCATCGGCACGCCACCCAGATGCAGATTGGCCTTGTCACGGTGCTTGGCCATAATAGTGCGCACGACGGCAATGTCGTGTGCCTCCTGATCTGCCAACTGGGCACTGTAATTATCAAAAGCTTTTACCGCCTTTTCCAGTTGACGATTTTCTTCCTCCGTCAGGGGTTGTGTCAGCATTTTTTCCCGCAGGGAGTTGCGCTTTCCAAGAAGCTGATGATAGGTCTCATCTCGTTTGAAAATGACCTGCAGCGCCGTAGTTTTGGCGTCAGGGCTGACCAGCAGGTTGCTGTAAAATGGGCTGGTGGCAAACTCATTGCGGGCCAGATCGATATTGATATCTGGGGACTCCAAGGTTTTGACACCGTTACTTAGATCTCCCAGTGACAATCGGGGACTTTCGATCAAGGGAACATCGAGGATACTGAAAACGGTTGCAACCCGTTCGATCTGCAGCAGACTGTTACGCAGCTTCCGCAAGTCATTAAGGGTATCAGTCGCGTAAAGATCAGCTTTTGGCGTGTAGGTGATGACAAGAAAGTCGTCTGAGCCGTATTTGGCGCTGATCGAACGGTAGTACTTCAGATCCTGATCGTTTTCCAGCAGTAAAGAATCGGCTGATGCATCGAGGCGGAAGTTTCGGCTGTATGAACCGACCATCGCTACCAGCAGTAGCATGATTAAAATCGTGATAACTGGATGCTTGAGGACCAGACGCTCGTAGAATTTGAGGATTGCTTCGTACATGGATGCCCTTTGCCTGAGATGTTAACCACAACAAACTTTGAATTATAACTTTGATGCCGGCTCATGGAAATGACTGTTTTTTCTTTGGACGCTTTTTTGTAACCAGTCGATAACAACGATACCTGATGCTAACAGTATGCAACGTTTTTCTTAATGAATTCAAAGTTTATGGATAATGGATGAAGGGGATTGGATTGTACCATGTTGAAGCCTGATACTTGTACAATTCCTGATAGTATTGAGGGTAATCATCCCTGCTGGATAATGGATCTTCTATGAGTGGGCAACAACAGTCAGAGCGAGATCTGCACGATTTGCTGGATATCATACAGCAACTCAGCATGCAGTTACATCCTGACCAGTCGCAACGGACTGTTGCAAATCTTGATAGCTCACTCGATAAAGACCTGGGGCTTGACAGCTTGGGAAGGATGGAACTGCTGCAAAGGCTCGAAAATCACTTTCAAGTCAGTTTGTCAGAACAGGTCTTTATCGATGCCGAAAAGGTTTCCGATCTCTGGATGGCTGTGACTAAGTCTTCGCCTGCTGGAGATTCTGGAGTGGCTGGGAAACTGGATCATAGAGTGTTCTCTGTCACAGGTGAGGATGTTGGTGTTCCGTACAGCGCCGAGACACTGACGGAAGTTTTGAGCTGGCACAATGACAGGCATCCCAACCGTACTCATGTCTATTTTTATGCTGATCAAGACGAAGCTGAAGAGCTGACCTATCGTCAATTGTACAATGGTGCAATTCGAGTAGCCTCAGGGTTGCATAGGCATGGTTTAAATGTTGGTGATCCTGTAGCGATTATGCTGCCAAGCTCAGCCGACTATTTCTTTGCTTTTTTCGGTATATTAATGGCCGGTGGGGTTCCGGTACCTATTTATCCGCCGGCACGAAAATCTCAGATGGAGGAGCACTTACGCAGACAACAGGTAATTCTAGACAACTGCGCAGCGAAGTTGATGATCGGCATGCCGGAAACGCTGCTTTTTAATCGCCTTTTACAAGCCAGTTTGTCTGAGTTGATGGAGGTCTTGACGGTTTCGGAACTTCAGGAATCTGCAACATCAGGTTTTGTCTTGCAAATTCTCCAGCCAACCGACACCGCATTTTTGCAATATACTTCCGGATCGACCGGCAACCCGAAGGGAGTCGTGTTGAGCCATGCAAACCTACTGGCCAATATCAGGGCAATGGGGGGTGCGATCAAGGTCGATGAAAAAGACATTATCGTCAGTTGGTTGCCTCTCTATCACGACATGGGGTTAATCGGCTGTTGGCTTTCCTGCCTATATTTCGCTGCCCCGCTAGTCTTGATGTCGCCGTTCGACTTTCTCTCTCGGCCATTGCGTTGGCTGCAGGCGATTCACCGTTTCCGCGCCACCATATCGGCAGCACCGAATTTTGCCTATGAAATTTGTCTGGCCCGGCTCTCCGAAAAACAACTTATGGGCCTCGACTTATCTTCCTGGCGTTGTGCATTCAACGGCGCTGAAGCTGTCAGTGCCGATAGTGTGGAACGGTTTGTGAAACGCTTTTCCGCATATCGGTTCCATCACGAAGCGATGATGCCGGTTTACGGTATGGCTGAATGTTCGGTCGGGCTGGCTTTCCCGCCGCTTGGGAGAGGGCCGGTAATTGATTTGATCAACCGTGAAATATTTACCCGTTCCGGGCAGGCAAGGCTTGCCGCTGAGGACGAAAAAAATCCATTGCAGTTTGTTGCTTGTGGGCAACCGCTCTATGACCATGAAATTCGTATTGTTGACCGACAGGGGCGTGAACTCCCAGAGTGCCAAGAAGGGCGCATCCAGTTTCGCGGTCCTTCTACTTGCAGCGGTTATTACCGCAGTCCGGAAAAGACAGCCCAGCTGTTCGATGGTGATTGGTTGGATTCGGGTGATCTCGGCTATATACGCTCGGGGGATGTATTTATAACTGGGCGTTGTAAGGATCAGATTATCATTGCCGGACGTAATATCTATCCGCAGGAACTGGAAGAAGCGGTCGCTAAGATTAAAGGAGTGCGCAAAGGCAATGTAGTGGTCTTTGGTTCCTCCGATCCGAAAACTGGGACCGAAAGACTGGTAGTGCTGGCGGAAACCCGAGAAACAAATACGAAGGTATTGGGTCAGATACGCACTGCTATTACAAAACTGTCCTTCGATCTTCTCGGGGTGCCTTTGCATGAAATTGTCCTTGCTCCACCGCAGACAGTACCCAAAACATCAAGTGGAAAAATCCGTCGTGCGGCTACTCGTGAATTCTATGAAAAGGGATTGCTTGTTCAATCGCTGAAACCCTGGAAACTGTATTTTCATATTGTGATGCTCGGCGGAACCGGTCTTTGGCGCAGAACTTGGCGGTATTTTGGACAAATCACTTTTGCCGGTTGGAGCTGGGGGGTCTTTTGTTTGCTTTCGCTATTGCTCTATCTTTCACTGATTTTGTTGCCGAAGTTCAGTTGGCGCTGGGCGGCGATGCGCTTAGCTGTTAATGGCTTGCGTTACCTCACTATGGCGTCAGTGACGGTAGAAGGGAAGAATAACTTGCCGAAAGTTCCTTGCGTCATAGTTGCCAATCATGCCAGCTACCTGGATGGTTTCGCTCTGGTCGCTTGTTTGCCTAAGCATCTGGTGTTTGTAGCCAAGCGGGAATTGTCGAAAAATACTTTGCTGCGACTGCCTTTTTTACGGCTTAGGGCCGAATTTGTTGAGCGATTCGACCGACAGCAAGGACTTAAGGATGCTCGAAGGTTGGGGCAGCGTGCCAAAGGAGGAGAGTCGTTGATGTTTTTCCCGGAGGGCACCTTTACTCGACAGCCAGGGTTGCAGGAATTTTACATGGGAGCTTTCGTGATCGCCGCTGAAGCTGATCTGCCGGTGGTGCCGATTGCAATCCGCGGAACCCGTTCGATTTTGCGCGGTTCGGATAAGTTCCCCCATCGTGGGACGATCTGTGTCACTATCGGTGAACCGATAAGCCCAAATGCAGCAAACAGGTCAAACTGGCAAAAGGCACTTTTCCTGCGTGAGCGCAGTCGGCGTTTTATCGCTCAAAATTGCGGTGAACCGGATCTAGTCCGCTAGCCCGAATAGAGAGATACTGTCACTCTATTCCTTCAAGAAAATTATTTGATTCGTTCCGACATCAGTTTGTTAATTTACCAATAATTTTCAGCATAAGCCTCTTTGTTAAGGCGTTCATTGCCTTGGTATGGAACGTTTTTGCCACGCATTTCGTTTCGTCCTTCAAAAATCCATCCGCTATTTCGCTTAAAGAAGAGAACCTGTTTGCTGACCAGTAACTATGGAATCCTGTCCTTGTCGACTGTAAGTTCTTGACCATCTTTTAGCACCACAGGAATGTATATCCTAGGACTCCTATCTCATTGAGGTTTTTTACTTCAGTGGTCTTTGGATGAATCAGACTGTCTTGAAGGAGAGGCTATCATTCGGACGAAGCTCTCATTGTAAGCTCTAATGCAATTTACAAAGAAAACCATCTGCAGAAGGTAGCGAGTCGAAGCAGGGCAAAGTTGTTTGCCTAAAATTACGATATTTTTAATATGAAAGGATGTTGTTCAACGTGAGCTTGTTGTATTTGTAAAGCATATCATTGGTGAATGGATAAGTATAAGAAAAATAATACCAATTTGTTGACTTGGCGAGAGGGGAGAAGCTAAAATTTAGTATATAGGTAGGGAAAGTGAAAAATCATTACGCTAAAACTGTGCGACAATTGTCGACAAGTCAATGCAGAGGACGCTATGGCTAAAATTCGAGAAAAGTATGAAGATGAAACCGAAAAAAGGATGTGTAGTTTTGCATGTAAATTGTTGATTTTCGCTCTGTTGACAGCTGCGCTGTTCGTCGGCTATTCATTCAGTGTTTTGATTGGTTAGCTTTAGATCGCTTGCATCAGTTTAGAGAATTATCGTTCGGCGACAACAGGTTGGAATGTCATGGCTTGCCCCAAAGGCCCCACGCAATGTATTTGCGTGGGGCCTTTGGGTTACAAACGCTTATCAAATTTAGAGGCCGAGCTTCTTGAAAAAGTCATTGCCTTTGTCGTCGACCAGAATGAATGCCGGGAAGTCTTCGACTTCGATCTTCCAAACTGCCTCCATTCCCAGTTCCGGGAAATCGATGCACTCAACCTTCTTGATGTTTTCTTCTGCCAGAACAGCAGCTGGACCACCAATCGAACCGAGGTAGAATCCGCCATGCTCTTTACATGCATCGGTGACCTGTTGGCTACGGTTGCCTTTGGCGATCATGACCATAGAACCGCCGTTGCTCTGGAGCAGACCGACATAAGAGTCCATACGACCAGCGGTGGTCGGACCGAAAGAGCCGGACGCTTTGCCTTTAGGGGTCTTGGCTGGACCTGCATAGTAGATCGGGTGGTTCTTCAGGTAGTCGGGAAGTGGTTTGCCGCTGTCAAGGATCTCTTTGAATTTGGCGTGCGCAATATCGCGCCCGACAACGATGGTGCCCTTGAGCAACAGCGGTGAGCCGACTTCTAGCTTGGTCAGATCGGCAAGGACTTCGCTCATCGGGCGATTGAGGTCGATCGGGGTTCCAGCGCTGTGCTTACCGCGATACTGCTCAGGAATCAGGCGACCCGGGTTGCGATCCATTTCTTCGATGAACAGGCCATCTTTGGTGATCTTGGCTTTGATGTTGCGGTCTGCCGAACAGGAGACAGCCATGCCGACCGGGCAGGACGCTCCGTGACGGGGCAGGCGGACAACGCGGACGTCGTGGGCGAAATACTTACCGCCGAACTGGGCGCCGATGCCGAGTTCCTGAGCTGCCTTCAGTAGTTTCGCTTCCAGTTCAAGGTCACGGAAAGCCTGACCATGTTCGTTGCCTTCGGTCGGCAGGCCGTCAAGTTCTTTGGCGGTTGCCATCTTTACAGCCTTCATACAGGCGTCAGCCGAGGTCCCACCGATGACAAAGGCGATATGGTAGGGCGGGCAAGCAGCTGTGCCGAGGTATTTCATCTTTGAAACCAGAAAATCGTAAAGCTTGTCAGGGGTTAGCAGAGCCTTGGTCTCCTGATAGAGCATGGTTTTGTTGGCACTGCCACCACCTTTGGCCATGAACAAGAACTTGTAGGCGTCACCTTCGGTGGCCATAATATCGATCTGCGCCGGCAGGTTGGTGCCGGTATTCTTTTCCTTATACATGTCGAGCGCGACAGTCTGGCTGTAGCGCAGGTTTTCTTCGGTGTATGTTTTGAAGACGCCTTCGGAGATCCGCTCGGCGTCGTTGCAGCCGGTCCAGACTTGCTGGCCTTTCTTGGCCAGAACGGTCGCTGTGCCGGTGTCTTGGCAGATTGGCAATTCGAAGTTAGCTGCGATTTCTGCGTTGCGCAAAAATGCCATGGCGACGCCCCGGTCATTCTGCGAAGCTTCCGGGTCGCTGAGGATTTTGGCGACTTGTTCATTGTGTTCCGGACGTAACATAAAGGAAACATCGCGCATCGCATTGTTGGCGAGTACGGTCAAAGCCTGAGGCTCAACCTTGAGGACTTCTTTGCCTTCAAATTCGACAACATTGACGAATTCTTCAGAACCTTCAATTTTGTAATACTTAGTGGTGTCCGCACTCAGCGGCATTGGATCCTGATACTTGAAATCGGGCATGATCTCACTCCTTGTGCAAAGGGAAGGGAAATTCAGACCATATTGGCCAATCGCAAAACGAACGTATTATAGGTGAAGTGTATACAATTGTCGACTGCTAACTGGTGAAATTTGTTAGGCATGTTTAAACATCTGTCGTTTGGTGGGAAAATGCCCGGTTATACAACTAAGTAGTTCGTAAATTCACCAATCTTTGTCTTCGCGCAAGGTTTCTGCATTTGCCGAGAGATTTAAAAAAGTAGCTGAAATTAATCATATTTGCTGCTTTGCTGGTTTACTTAAATTGTTTGTTTGAGATTGGTATGCTCTCTGCAGATTAAAAATTACTTTTTAGCATTAGCAAGGTTCAAATTGCCTTTGTGGTTGTTCTAGGTTGTTATGTCCGTGTCTATTCTCATCGTGCACACAAATTCTTTATCCGCGGCTCAGTTTTCCGGGATGATTAAGGAAATCGGTTTGCAGGCAAGTATTGCAGACAACTACGATTCCGCTAGCCGAACAATACATACCAACAGACCCGACCTCATTCTGCTAGACGGGGCTATGGTTTTGATGGATCCGACGATTTGTCGGAAATTGCGTCGGTGCAGCCTCGAAAAATATTTACCGATCATCTTGATGATTCCTGAAGAAACAGAGGGGTTGGAACGCTATCTCTGTGGTTCGGATGCGGATGATTATTTCTGTCTCCCGTACACCCCCACCGAGCTTGAGGCCCGTCTGATGTTCCGTTTGTCGGCGGCACAGCGAATCATCCCACGGACAATTCCGCAGATCGACATTTCTTTTCTTAGCAGTCTTTCGGGCTTGGTGTTTTCTGACCAGACCAGTTCAGAAATCTTGCAGCAAGTTGTCAACTCGGTGTCGCAAGTGATCAATGTTCAACGCTGCTCAGTGGCGTTGACTCCGCGTGAAAAAGGCGTGATCTGTGTGATGGCATCAAGTGATGACCCGTCGGTCAATGGCTTGTGGATAGATCTTGGCCGCTATCCGGAAATACAGGACACGATAGCGACCGGACGATCGCTACTGATTGATGATATTTACTGTCATCCGATGATGGAACCGGTCCGTGACCACCTGAAAGGTGTTCCGTTCAATTCGATCATGGTTCTGCCGATGATCGATCGTCACCGTATTATCGGCGTGTTCATACTTCGCTCTTCACGACCTATTTCGCGCTTCTCCGAGGAGGAAATAGCCTTTTGTCAGTTGGTAGCGAATGTGGCGACATGTGTTCTTCGGTTGGCGGAAGTACGTGCGGCGGATGAAGAGTTCAGACATCGGGGGATTGATCCTGACAACGTTGTTGTCAAGTCCACGAATGAACAGTCGTCTTTGCTCGATATGGCTGCGCATGATCTTCGTGTGCTGGTTTCAGTGATCGATGGTTATTGCACGCTCTTTAGTGAAGCCGCCGACGGAAGTTTGCTGCCTGAGCAGAGTCAGATTATCGACGGCTTGATGGCGGGGAATAGGCGGTTGGTCGATATGGCTAACGATCTGCTTGATTTTTCTCAGTTGAATTCCGGCAGTTTCGAATTGCGTATGATGGAACAGGATCTTTCTCAGATTATCGCATCGGTCTGCAATGAGCTGTCGGCATTACTTCAACGGCGCAATATCACGTTACAGACTGGTTGCTTGGACAAGGATGTTCCGGTTGTTTGTGATGAACAAAGTATCCGGCGGGTTTTTTACAACATCGTCAACAATGCGATGAAGTTCACTCCTGAAGGCGGGTCCATCAAGCTGGATCTTGATCAAATTGATGGTGAAGTTAGAGTTTCCATCGAAGACAGTGGACCAGGGATCGAGCCTGGGAAAATATCTCAACTATTTAACGAATATACTATGGTTTCCCCGAACGATCCACGCGCCGGTAACGGCCTCGGGTTGTCAATCTGCAAAAAGATTGTCGAAGCCCATCATGGTCGGATTTGGGCGGAAAGCTGCCTAGGGCAGGGGAGCCGCTTCACTTTTTGTCTACCACAATAAAAAATCCCCTCTTTCTATCCATTTAGTATCATTTTCAACCTTTGTTATTGTATTCTGTAAATACCTGACTAAAACGCTTGATTAAATAATTGACGGAAAAGATCAGGTATGTTACTTCTATGCAAACTTGTCGGGAAACAAAAAATGAATTCTCGATGCTTAAACTGATTGATAAGTTTTTGCTCTAAAAGGAGGTAGGCCAGCATGTTCTCGCACTTTAAAGAAGACTTGCGAGCAGTTTTCGATCGTGATCCGGCAGTACGCAGCGTTTTTGAGATCTTTTTCTGTTATCCCGGATTTCACGCCATGCTGTTTTATCGTTTTGCGCACTGGCTGTGGATTCATCAGCTTAAATTTCTCGGCCGCTTCGTTTCCCACATTGGCCGTTTTATGACCGGTATAGAGATTCATCCCGGTGCAAAGATCGGGCGGGGTTTCTTTATCGACCACGGCATGGGGGTTGTGATCGGGGAAACTGCCGAAATTGGCGACAATTGCACTCTCTACCATGGAGTGACCCTTGGCGGGACTTCTTGGGCCAAGGAGAAGCGGCACCCGACCCTAGGGGACAATGTTATTATAGGCTCCGGGGCGAAGGTACTCGGACCGTTTAAGGTCGGCGCTAACAGCAAGATCGGTTCGAACTCAGTGGTTGTCAAGGAAGTTCCGGAAAGCGCAACAGTAGTCGGTATTCCTGGACGAGTGGTAATCTCTGGGGAGAAGAAAACTGGCGTCGATCTTGAACATGGCGATTTGCCGGACCCGGTGGCCAAAGCCTTTAATTGCTTGGTAGAGCAGATCGGTCGACTGGAGGAGCAGGTAAAAAGCCTCACGGAAGACCAGGAAGAATTGAAGTCGGAATTAGCCCGGCGAGAGGAAAAGGTTGCCAGCTAATGCGAATGTCAACAAAAGCGCAGTATGCGGTGCGTGCTCTCGTTAGTCTGAATCTGACCAGCAACGGCGAACCGGTTTCAATAAAAGATATCTCTACGCGTGAAAATATTTCTTTAAATTACCTGGAGCAGTTGTTTGTCAAATTGCGCCGTGGGGACATTGTGCGTAGTGTGCGCGGACCGGGCGGGGGCTATGTGCTGGCCCGGGCGGCTGCAGAGATCCGGGTTGATCAGATAATCGACACTGTTGAAGAAACCTTGGTTCCGGTTTCCTGTATGGAGGCAGACGGGAGTTGCAAGTGCACATCGGAGTGTGCGACACATTCGGTCTGGCAAGGATTGGGAAATCAAATACGTAGTTTTTTGGCATCGATGACATTGGAAGATTTGACCAATGAAGGTCGTCAGCGTCTCGAGTGCTGAGTTGGATGTAATTTCAGGCTGATTTTACCTTGGTTGGAGGAAGCAAGTGAAAAAAATCTACATGGATAATAATGCGACAACGCCGGTGAAACAGGAAGTTCTTGAGGCGATGTTGCCATTTTTCCGTGAGCAGTTTGGCAACCCTTCAAGCGTCCATTGGGCTGGGCGGATGGTTAGCGGTGCTGTGGAAAAAGCCCGTGAGCAGGTAGCCGAACTAATCAACTGTTCTCCGGCAGAAATTGTTTTTGTTTCCTGCGGCAGCGAAGGTGACAACTTCGCGATTAAAGGAACAGCGGATGCGCTGAAGGAAAAGGGCAACCACATCATCACCACTTCGGTTGAACATCCGGCCGTTCTGGAAACCTGCGAATATTTGGAGAAAAATGGTTACGACGTAACCTATCTGAAAGTCGATCGTGATGGCATGCTCGATCTGGAAGAACTGGAAAATGCAATCACCGACAAGACGATCCTTTTGTCGGTGATGTGGGCTAACAACGAAACCGGCAACATCTTTCCGATTGAAGAGATTGGCAAGATTGCCAAGAAGTACAAGGTCCGTTTCCATACCGATGCCGTGCAGGCAGTCGGAAAGATTCCAGTTGATGTTCAGGCCACCAATGTTGATCTGGCGGTTATTTCCGGTCACAAAATTGGCGCCCCGAAGGGGGTTGGCGCTCTTTATATCCGCCGCGGTACCCGCATGACCCGCTTCATGCACGGTGGTCATCAGGAACGCAACCGGAGAGCGGGCACTCATAACGTTGCCGGAATAGTTGGCCTCGGCGTTGCCAGTGAGCTGGCAAAACAAAATATGGAAAAAGATTACGCTAGCGTTCGCAAATTGCGTGACAAACTGGAGAACGGTATCAGAGAATTGGTTCCCGAAATCAAGTTGAATGGGCATCCGAACCCTGACCTGCGGCTGCCGAATACGTTGAATGTCAGCTTCGCCTATATCGAGGGGGAGTCACTATTACTCAATTTCGATATGAAAGGGATCGCTGCTTCCTCAGGTTCCGCCTGTACCTCTGGTTCGCTGGAACCGTCACATGTTATGGGTGCTATGTGCGTCGATGTAGTGTTGGCGCATTCCAGTACCAGATTCAGTCTCGGTGCGGACAATACCGAAGAGGATGTTGATTTTATTTTGCAGGAGCTGCCGCCGATCGTGCAGCGTTTACGCGAAATGAGCCCGTTGTACAACCGTGATTCGATCAGTTGTGACGAGTGCCGGGTTATCCGTCGAGTTTGATAACTAGTATCGGTATTGACCGAGAGCAAATAAAATACAGGAGATTAAAAATGTATACAGATAAGGTTATGGATCATTTTTCCAATCCTCGCAATGTCGGTGAAATTGAGGATGCCAATGGTGTCGGCGAAGTCGGTAATGCCTCATGCGGCGATATAATGAAGATTTTTCTCAAGGTCGAAGACAACATCATCAAGGATGTTAAGTTCAAGACTTTCGGGTGTGGGGCAGCCATCGCTACATCATCAATGGTCACTGAGATGGCGATCGGTAGGACGATTGAGGAAGCTCTGGTGCTGACCAACGAAGCAGTAGCCGAGGCACTCGACGGTTTGCCGCCAGCAAAGATGCATTGCTCGAACCTGGCAGCTGATGCTTTGCACGAAGCGATCAAAAACTACAAAGAACAAAATAGTTAATTCGCAGTTGTTCAGGGAATACATTAAAACTTTTGGGAGGGCGCTGCCACTGCAGTGACCCTCCTTTCTCCGTTTAGGGCTGGGTGTGAAAAAACAACGTGTTGTTGTCGCCATGAGTGGCGGAGTCGATTCCTCGGTCACCGCGGCGCTGCTTAAAGAGCAGGGCTTTGAAGTGATAGGTATGACCATGCAGATCTGGGATTATTCCAGTTTTACTGACGAGCATGGCGATCAGTTCGGGACCTGTTGTTCGCTGGATGATGTCTATGACGCTCGTCGGGTCGCCGAGCAACTCGATATCCCGTTTTACGTGGTCAATTTCGAAAACGATTTCCAACGTGAAGTGATCGATCGTTTCTGTGAAGAATATTTTGCCGGTCGAACTCCCAACCCCTGTGTACTCTGCAATCAGATTCTTAAGTTTGAACTACTGTTGCGCAAGGCGCGGGAACTGGAGGCCGATTTCATGGCGACCGGGCACTATGCCAGTATCGTCAAAGAGGATGATCGCTACTTTTTACACAAAGGACTCGACAGGTCGAAGGACCAGAGCTACTTCCTGTTTACACTGACCCAACAACAATTAGCCCGCACCCTATTCCCGCTTGGTCAGATGACCAAGGATGAAGTCCGTGCTCATGCCGAACGCTTTCAGCTGCGGGTCGCGCAAAAGGCTGAGAGTCAGGATATCTGCTTTGTGCCAGACGGGAATTATGTGCGTTTCCTCGAAGAGAAGCGTGGCTCGGGAAGCCTGGATGGCGACATCGTTCATGTCTCCGGCAAGATACTCGGCAAACATCAAGGCATCTATCGTTACACAGTCGGTCAGCGTAAAGGGCTGGGAATCGGCTGGACTGAGCCGCTGTTTGTGGTCGGTATCGATGCCGAAAAAAAACAGGTGATTGTCGGCGAAAAAAAATATCTCAGCCGCAAAGAACTTGAAATCGAAGGCTGTAATTGGAGCATTGATGAACCGACTGAGCCGTTGCAGACTCATTGCCGTATCCGTTATCGCCATCAGGAAGTGCCGGCGACTGTCGAGGTTCTCCAAGACAAACAGGCGCGGATCACTTTCGACGAGATGCAAATAGGGATTACTCCTGGGCAGGCAGCGGTTTTTTATGCTGGTGATAAGGTAATCGGTGGGGGCTGGATTAAATGAGTCAGACGGTCTCCATCGTTACCCTCGGCTGCAAGACCAATCAGTTTGAATCGGCGGCGATGAGCGAACAGCTCGGTAAAGCCGGTTATCGGCAAGTCGATTTCAATTGCGGTGCGGATTTGGTGATTGTGAATACATGCACCGTCACTGCAGCTACCGATTCCCAATCGCGTAACTTGATTCGCCGGGCCCGACGGGTCAATCCGCACGTGAGGGTGGTGGTGACCGGTTGTTATGCCCAGATGGAGCCAGAAACCTTGGCCGCGCTGCCCGGTGTCGCTTTGGTTATCGGCAATGAGGAGAAAAAGGATTTTCTGCAGCGCTTGACTGCGCTGGAAGAGGATTCGGCTGTAGTTGCTGTCGGCGACATTCGCCTGATCAACCAAGCCGAGACGCTGCCACTAAGCAGCTTTGAACAGCGCAGTCGGGCCTTCGTGCAGATTCAGAATGGTTGCGATGCTTTCTGTTCCTACTGCATTATCCCCTATGCACGTGGGCGCAGTCGTTCGGTGTCGCCGGACGATGTGATCAAACAGGTTGCAAACCTTTCTCGCGCCGGTTACCCGGAGGTGGTGCTGACCGGGATTCATATTGGGAATTACGGGAAGGATCTACAGCCTCAAATCGATCTTTTTCAGCTACTGCAACGGATCGAGAAATCAGACTTTACTGGACGTTTGCGGCTCGGTTCGATCGAGCCGACCGAACTGCCTGATGAGCTGCTCGACTATATTGCAGCCAGCAACTGGATCTGTGCCCACTACCACATTCCGTTACAGGCGGGCGAGGACGAGGTGCTTCGACGGATGAACCGCCATTATTCAATCGACTTTTTCCGCTGCCTGCTCGAAAAAATTCACCAGCGCCAACCGGATGCGGCGATCGGCCTCGATGTTATCACCGGCTTCCCCGGTGAAACAGACCAGCAGTTTGCTGATACTTGCAAATTTTTGGAGAACCTGCCATTTTCCCATTTGCATGTGTTTCCCTTCAGTAAGCGGCCGGGCACCCTTGCCGCCGAGATGCCAGGACAATTGCCGGGTAATATTATTAAAGATCGCGCGGTGATCCTGCGTGAGATTGGAGAACGGAAACTTGCCAACTATGCCGCGACTTTTGTTGGTCGGCAGCTTGAAGTGGTTGTCGAGGGGGGTGAGGTTGGCGGGCAAAGAAAAGGCCTGACGCAAAATTATCTTGCGGTGCATTTTAAAACTGCTGCTCTGCAACAAGGAGACCTGGTAACGCTTCGAATCACCGACGCAGACCGAGGCATTTTGTTGGGGGAGGTTGTTTGTTGATTGGAGGCGGGTGATTGCCCGCTTGCTTTGTCAAACCGGGGGTAGCGAGCATGAAAATCTCCTTTCCATTCCGAAATCTGATGCCGACCTTTTTCGCCGGATTGCTCGATGACCCCCTGCTGTTGTTACGTACCCGCTCGAACGGAAGGCATTTTATGTTCGATTGCGGCCAGCTTCATCATCTTGCCAAACGTTCTTTTACCAATCTGGATGCCATCTTTGTCAGCCATGCGCATATGGATCACTGGATGGGGATCGATTCAGTGGTCCGTCATCTGATAGCGGCCGGTAAAACTGTCGATATTTATGGTGGTCCTGGTATCGCCGACAAATTCGAACATAAACTCAGTGGCTACGATTGGAACCTGGCAGAAGACTATTGGAGCAACTTCAAGGTTCATGAGGTTTTCCCCGACCGAATCGATTGCGAACTTTTCCCCGGCAACGAAAGTTTTATCCGCAGATCGTTGCCGGCAGAAGAGCGTAACGGACCGCTGATTTACCAGAATGATTTTCTGAAAGTTTCAGCTGATTGTTGTGAGCATAGAGTCGACAGCCTGATATATCGGATTGACGAGCGTCCGACGTATTTGATCGATCGGCAAAAGCTCGAGGCGATGCAACTTGTGCCGGGACCCTGGATCGGGGAATTAAAACGCTGCTTCCTGCAGCAACTGAGTTACCCGGCTGAGTTGAAAATTACCTGCCGCGAAGGCAACCAGTTTCGTGAGATCGTCATCCGTGATGTTGGTGGGCTTGTTGCGCAACTGAACAAGCCGCAACGAACCAGTTCGATCGGTTACGTCAGTGATATCGGGTTCAGTCGTCAGAACCGTGAAAAGGTTCTGACCTTAATGGAAGGGGTAGACCTGCTGCTTTGCGAGTGCACCTTCTTGCGTGAGGCAGAGGATCGTGCTCGAAGCTCTTCACATCTTTGCACCAGCGATGTCAACGAACTGCTGGCGGAGTTAAAACCACGTTTTTTCCTACCGATGCATCTGTCACGCAGCTACAGCCGCCGTCACCAAGAACTGTATCAAGAATTGGAACCGCCGGAAGAGACAACACTTTTGCAATTGCCGTTACAGTTGACGCCTCGGCCGCTGCTGGCGAATGAAATAGATTGGCATTGCTACTCAGGACCGGAGCGATAAGTTTTACTCTGCTGTTTCCGGCTACTCTTTAACCAAATTTCTACCGCGTTCAACATTTACGAGCAGCAACAGTAACCCACCGACAATAAAGAAGCTTCCCAGCGCCAGAATTGAATTTCGCGAACTGCCTGTTAAATCGGCGATCAAGGCAAAAAGCAAGGGGCCGAAAAGCGAAGCGAAGCGTGAGCTGATGGTGAAGAATCCGAAGAATTCTGCGCTCTTATGTTTCGGGACCATGCTGGCATAGAGTGAACGGCTGAGTGCTTGGCTGCCTCCGAGGATGATGGCAATCACTGCTCCGAGCAGCCAGAATTCCAAACTGCCGGTCATCCGGTAGGCGAACACGCAAACTAGGGTAAAGATTAGTAGGCTGAGGAGGATGGCGCGGGAGGTGCCGAACCATTGAGCCAATCGACCGAACAGCAGGGCACCCGGCATGGCCATGAACTGAATCATCAAGAAACAGCCGATAATGGTTTCTTGCCCTAACTGCAGCTCTTCGCGGGCGAAAATCGCGGAGACGCTGATTACGGTTTGGATTCCGTCGTTATAGCAGAGAAAGGCAAGCAGGAAAAGACAGAGGTCGCGATAGCGCAGCAATTCTTTAAACAGCGCGAAATAATTTTTCAGGCTGAAGGGGTCACCCGAGAGCCGCCTTTTGTCAGTCGCTGGTAGGTAACGGAAGGTCGGCAGGGAAAACAGCAGCCACCAGATCCCTGTCAGGAAGAAACCGAAGCGGGTCGCGTTGCCGGCACCGGAAAAACCGAAGAATTGATGTCGCAAAACCAACAAAAACACCAGCGCCAACAGCACCCCTCCGCCAATATAACCATACGCAAAACCGCGTGCTGACAGGCGATCAACTTCATCCTGAGGTACGAGGATAGGCAGGTAAGCGTTATAAAGAATGTTGCCGCTGGCAAAGCCGATATTACCGAGAATGAAAAGCGCCGCTGCCCAGAGGTAGTCGCCGCTGGCGGTAAAACTCAACAGCGCAGTCGCAGAACAACCGAGCAAACAGAAGCCGCAAAGCATCCCCTTGTGCCAGCCTTTGCGGTCGGCCAATGCGCCGATGGCAGGTGCTGCAACCGCGATAATTAACATCGACAGTGAAACGCTGTAACCCCAGATACTGCTGGCGGAGAATCTATGCCCGGGGAAAATAGGCAGGGCCGCGCCTTGCTCTGGAACCAGAGAAACAAAATAGACTGGAAGTACCGCAGCCAGGACAACAGTGGCAAAGGCCGAGTTTGCCCAATCATAAAGGCACCAGCCGAAGTTTGCTTTGTTTGCAGAGGTTGTCATGAGTTGCTCCAAAATTCATTCGCAGGGTAGTTTATTTCCGTGTCACATGAAATCATTAAAATGTTTACGAATCAAAGCTGAAAAATCTATTCGCTTCTGTTATTATCAGAAACCCGTTTGATTTGATGTGAATTCTTAGCGATAAATTTCAATAAATAAATTGAGCCGAAAACATTTTTTGGCGTGAACTTCAATGTTGCAGCAGTTTCCTGCCTGATTGGCTGCTGTGTGTGAGAGAGGCTGGAATGAAAATCTCTGTATTGTTACGGGCGATTGTCCTGTCTGTTTTGTTGCTGAGTTGGGCAATCGTCGATCTGCATGCTGCAGATATGAGCCGTCTGTATGATCGCGAATGTACCGGTTGCCACGGGACACTCAGGAAAGCGTTTGCAAAAGAGGGCGCTGCGCACTCTACCGAAATCGGTTGTAAGGACTGTCATCTGGAGCATCCGAAACAACGTGGTAGTGAGTTTGCTGTAGCCAAGTGCTCAACCTGCCATGATCCACAGGACAACAAGCATTTTTCGGCGAACAATTGCCGGGCTTGCCACCATCCGCATCGCCCCTTAATCGTCGACTTCTCCCATTACGACAAACCGATCAAGCAGCTTTGCTTCAGCTGCCATGACAACCCTTATAAAAAGGGATCAGTTCATGCGCAGAATTTGCGTTGTAACCAGTGCCATCCACAGCATGGTCAAATCCCGAACTGCCTCGACTGTCACGACAGTCACACCGGCGGTAAAATCAAGGAAAATTGTCTCGGCTGCCACGATGCCCATAATCCAACGCCGGGAAAAGCAGCCAAGGGTCTGACTGCCAATAGCTGTACTGCTTGTCACGGCAAAACGAAAAAGTTTTTCGCCAAAGTGGGTGGCGCCCATGCCGAGGTGGCTTGTAACGAGTGCCATGAAGCTCATGGTGATAAACCCGATTGCACCAAGTGTCACGAAGGGCACAACGAAAAAATGGTCGGCAGTGACTGTACCAGCTGCCACAGTCACCATCAACCGATGCCGCCTGTTTTCAACTCAGCGACCAAGTCTGATTTCTGTGTCGATTGTCACGCCGAAGTAGCTGACTACTTTGAAGAGTCCGGAGCTGCGCACCGGCAGAACCTGCAGTGTACCGATTGCCATCAAAAGCATCCGCCAGCTACCGATGTCGCTCCCAAATGCTCCAGCTGTCATGACTCGGGTGATAACTCACACTTTGCAGTTGAAAACTGTCAGCAATGTCACGATCCGCACAGCCCGAAAGTTGGGGATTTCAGCCAGGTCGGCAGCGTTCGTTCAATCTGCGGCAGCTGTCATAGTGACGTAATCGATGAGATGAACGAGAATCCAACCGCACACCAGGGTGCGCTTGATTGCACCCAGTGTCACGAAGCACACGATCATCTTCCAGCTTGTTTGGATTGTCATGAGGGTCATGGCGAGGATATGGAAGGGGTCGACTGTTCCCAGTGCCATAAACCTCACAGCCCTCTGCCGGCCACATTTACTGAGGAAGTGACTGTAGATACCTGTGTCACCTGCCACTCGAGCATCGTTGAGGAGGTGGAATCCGGTGGTCGTGCACATAAAACCGAAATCAGCTGTATCGAGTGTCACCAGGATCATCCCCCGGGAGAAAACGTCATCCCCGAATGCTCCGATTGCCATGCGCCGGATGATGCACCGCATTTTGCCAGCGAAGGGTGTCTCGATTGTCACAACCCCCATCAGCCGCTTAAGGATGATCTGGTCCGGATGCGCGGCCACCGTTCGGTCTGTGCCGGCTGTCACCCGCAGGTTGAAGCACAACTTGTTAAGGATGCGAGTGCCCATGACCGTGATTGTGTCGCTTGCCATCGCCGGCATACCGGTGTGCCGTCCTGTCTCGGTTGCCATTTCGGTCATGGCGAGCAGATGAGCAAAGCCGATTGCAAGGTTTGCCATCAGGCACATGCCCCCCTGGCAATCAGTTTTGAGGGGAATCCTGCGCCGCGACTCTGTGCCGACTGTCATAACGATATCACCGAGACAATGAATAAGTCGGGTGCTGCCCACCGCGACAAGGCAACCTGCGCCTCGTGTCATCAGGATCACCCCGATGTTTCATGCGTCAAGTGCCACAGTGAGCACCCGCAGAAAGGCGCCGCTATCCCAGATTCATGCTTCCTTTGCCATGCTCCGAGTGAACAGCGGCATTTTACGGTAGGTAGATGTACCGCATGTCATATGCCACACCAACCCTTAGAACTAAACTTGCAGGGGGTTACACCGCTAGCTCCAGTATGTGTCAGTTGTCATACGCAGGTCGAGCAGCAGTTCACTGAGATGCCGAGTGGCCACAGCCAGCAGGACTGTGCCTCCTGTCACAGTGAACACAAACGGATCCGGATCTGTCTCGACTGTCACGCTGGGCATGGGAAATCGATGGTGCAGAGTGATTGTGTGCTCTGTCACTTGCCGCATCAGCCGCAGAACATCACTCTGCAGCAAAACATCGATATCCCGATCGATTTCTGTGCCGCATGTCATGCTACACAGGCCGGTGATTTCGTTGCCAAGGGAGCGGCCCATCAGCAGGAGTTCAGTAGTTGTACCGCTTGTCATCCCGAGCACAAACCGAACGGCAAGACGACGACCAAACAATGTAACAGTTGTCATTCTCGCGCCACGCGACGTCACTTCGTGGTGGACAACTGTGCTGGCTGTCATAATCCGCACAAGCCACTTGAGTTACAGCTCGACAAGCAAAAGACTTTAAAGCCGATCTGCCTGTCCTGTCACAATAACCAAGAGCGGCTCTATGAACAGTATCCGAATAAGCATACCTCCTTCGATTGCCGCAAGTGTCATCCGGGCCAGCATGGTTCTTTGATGGAGTGTCAGCAATGCCATAGCCCGCACATCCCCGACATGACGCAGATCGACTGTATGAAGTGCCATCCGGCTCATCTGCCGCATATGATTAAGGAAAAGCCGGGCCAGGTCGGACCGGTTTGCATTTCCTGTCACAAACAGCCAGCAGCCTTGTTGGAACAAAAAGGGGAAGCGCATAAAAAGCAACCGTGCGTCAGTTGCCATCGTTCGCATCCTCCCTTTGGCGAGACGGTGATGCCGAAGTGCTCCATTTGTCACGATGAGGATCAGCCACACTTTGCAGTTGGCAACTGTCAGGACTGTCATCAAGGGCACGACCCGCTCGGCCACGACCTGTCGAAGGCGAAAAACGCGAACCCCGCATGTTTGGCATGTCATGAGGAGGTTGAGGCGAGTTTTGCGGTGGCCGCAAGCGCTCATGTTGAACAGGGCTGCAACAGCTGCCATCCGCAACATGGTCAGGCCCAGCAGTGTGCTGCTTGTCACGATCCACATGTTCAAGGGCAGAGCTATGCCGATTGCCTGACCTGCCACAGCATGCCGCATGCTCCGACGCAGATTGCTTTCGAGGGGAATTTGCCGAACCGATTCTGCCAATCCTGTCATGAGGATCAGTTCTCATCACTGGCTAGAAGTAAAGAAGCTCATCATGAGTTGAGCTGTACTGAATGCCACGGTGGCAAGCATGGAAGTATGCTCAATTGCGCCACCTGCCACGAGCCACCTCACGATCCAGGTTTGCACAGCAAGTACCCCGATTGTCTCAAGTGCCACATCGATCCGCACGACTTGGCGGATTGGCGTAGTGGAGATGCGGCCGCGAAAATGATACCGAAAAGCGAACCGAAACCTGCTCCCGTTGCAATCCCTGCGGTAAATGATGCCGCCAGTAGTGAGGGTGTGAAATGATGAAAATAAGATTGTTTGAGATTGTTCGAAGCCTGTTCTTGTTTGGAGTCCTGCTGCTGTTGAGCATTGCGACGGCAGCTGCCGAAGAGGTGGTTGATATCTATGCACAGGAAGTCCCGAAGATGACCACCCTGGAATGCGCCAAGTGCCACGTGCAGGTATTTACTGACCTGCGCGACAACGGTGGCCTGCATAAGCAGGAGTGTCGCGAGTGTCACGACAAGTTTCATACATTTACCCCTGGCGTTGCCTGGGAGGATCGGGTGCCTTCCTGTACCGGCTGTCACGAGTATCCGCATGGCGAAGACATGAATGCCTGTCTGGAGTGCCACCAGAATGCCCACGCGCCGATTGAGAGTTTGGTGGTGGCGGGAAAACTTGCTGAATTATGTGTCAAATGTCATCAGGAACCGCAAACCGAACTACAACAGCCAGGAAACGTCCACGGTGGACAGGAATGTGGTGACTGCCACCAGGGGGCCCGCCACGGCTCGCTGCCGAATTGCAGCGAATGTCATGATGGTGCACACACTGCCTACGTTGATAACGCCGGATGTACGGCATGCCATCCGCCGCATGAGCCGAACCGGATAAACTATGGCACTGACATTGCCAATGACATTTGTGCTGGATGTCATGTCGATCAGTTTGAAGTGCTGCAGGCTTCGGAGAAAAAACATTCGCTACTTGCCTGTGTTGTCTGCCATGCTAAAGAGCATGGAAGCATTACCACCTGCCAGCAGTGTCATGGCAATGGCCCACATAACCCGACCTTGTTGGAGAACTTTGAAAAGTGCGGCGATTGCCACGGTGATCCGCATCGCTTGAAACTGTAATCAGCTCTTTGTCTGATAATAAAAAGGGGCCTCGATCAAATGATCGAGGCCCCTTTTTGGTTTGCCCAGCGGAGCTGGCAAACCCGGCCTGTTGCAAGATGCAGGCGTCACCCTGATCAGGGGGAAGACAATCCGAATCGCAAGGGCGTTGCTGGCAACGGCAGGGTCTGAAGGAAGCGATAGGAAGTAAGCTGCAC
>NZ_QKAP01000065.1 GCF_003247215.1 Malonomonas rubra
GTGGGAGAATAGGGAAGAGGGTGAAAATCCCTCGCTGCCCCGCAACTGTAAGTGGTGATGAACGTCAGCAAACCACTGGCTCTTTCGAGCCGGGAAGGGCTGGCCAGTAAGATGAACCACAAGCCAGGAGACCTGCCCGAATATTGACCGTTGCCCTTTCGCGGGAGAGGCGCCGGAGGAGCGTTTCTTCTAGACCCCGGTACCCTCAGGTAGCGGGGTCTAGACGTTTTGGAGTTGTTATGCAGCAGGGCTTGATTCAGGTCTATACCGGCCCCGGGAAAGGGAAGACCACCGCCGCTACCGGCCTGCTGGTTCGTGCTTTGGGGCAGGAACTCAAGGTGCTGCTGGTGCGGTTTCTCAAGTCGGAATCGTTGCCGAGTGGTGAACTGAATATCCTGCAAGGTTTGCCGGGTCTGGAAATTATCACCGCCGGAGTCGGCGGGGTAGAAGGCCGCAAACGGCCGGAACAGATACGGCAGAACGTTGCTGAGACCTTTGCCATGGTTCGGCCGAAGATCCTTGCTGGGGATTACGATCTGGTGGTGCTTGATGAATTCAACGTGGTGCTGGGTAACGGCTACCTGCCCTTGACCGATGGGCTTGAATTGCTCGATCAGCGCCCTGCCACAACCGAGTTGGTGTTGACCGGTCGCAACGCGCCGCAAGAGGTGATCGAGCGAGCCGATCTGGTGTCAATGATACAGGCCGAGAAGCACCCTTTCGAACAGGGTATCCTGGCGCGTGCCGGAATTGAATACTGAAGAGGCGGCCGATGGCGAAGATGATTTATATTACTGGCGGCACCCGCTCCGGGAAAAGTGGTTTTGCCCAGCAACTGGTGGAAAAGCATCCAGGACAGCTCCTCTACATCGCACCGGCGCGGGTCGATGATGACGAGATGGCGGCGCGAATCGAACTGCATCGGCAGGCGCGTGGCGAACGCTGGCGGTTGTTGGAGGAGCCGCTCTGGTTGACCGAGAGGTTGCCCGATGCAGCCAACGGGTGCAGTGCCCTGCTGCTCGACTGCGTGACTCTTTGGGTGACCAGCCTGTTTTTTCATTTTAAAGAAAAGCAGGCACCGGTGTTGGCCGAGGTTGATCGTTTGATCGAATTGGCCTGGCAGCTGGAGGAGCCGCTCTACCTGGTGTCGAACGAGCTTGGCAGCGGTATCGTGCCGGAGAACCCAATGGCGCGTAAGTTTCGTGACTTGGCCGGGATCGTCAATCAGCGTCTCGCGGCAGCTGCCGACGAAGCCTGGTTCGTGGTTTCCGGAGTACCGCTGAAGTTGAAATAAAGTTTTCAGGAGAAAAAAATGCCTAGAGTTGCACTGAAAAAAATTCTCGAACAAATCAAACCGGTCAGCGCAGAAAAGCTGGCCGAAATCCAGGCCCGTATCGATCGGCAGGCAAAGCCGGCCGGTTCTCTCGGGCGGTTGGAGGAATTTGCCCGCCGTTACGTTGCCATCACCGACAGTGAAGAGGTCCGCGGCAAGCGGATTTACACCTTTGCCGGTGATCATGGCGTCACCGAGGAGGGGGTCAGCGCCTTCCCGCAGGAAGTGACCCCGCAGATGGTCTACAATTTCGTTGATGGAGGCGCATCGATCAATGCCTTGGCGCGTCATGTCGGTGCCGAGGTGCAGGTGGTCGACATGGGGGTGGCGACCGATTTCGAGGATCTTGACGGTTTGATCAAGCGTAAAATTGCCAAAGGAACCGCCAACTTCACCAAGGGACCGGCGATGAGCCAGGAGCAGGCGTTGCAGGCATTGTTGACCGGCGTCGAGATGGCCCGACAGGCGAAAAACGATGGCATCGATCTGGTCGGCACCGGCGATATGGGGATCGGTAACACCACCCCGTCGGCGGCAATCGCCGCCTGTATATGCCATCTGCCGGTCGAGCAGGTGACCCACCGTGGGACCGGTGTCGATGATGAGGGGTTGGCCCGCAAAATTCTCGCTATCAGCAAGGGCTTGGCAGTCAACCAACCCGACCCGAACGATGCGGTCGATGTTTTGGCCAAGGTCGGTGGCTTTGAGATCGGTGGCATCGCCGGGCTGGTGCTCGGCTGTGCTGCCGAGGGAATCCCGGTGGTGGTCGATGGATTTATCTCGACGGCCGGCGCGCTGATCGCTTCCGAACTGCACCCGAATGTGCGCGACTACATCTTTGCCGCCCACCAGTCGGTGGAGATCGGTCATCACCATATGCTGGTGCGGATCGGCCAGCAGCCGATCCTCGATCTCGACATGCGGCTCGGCGAAGGAACCGGCGGCGCTTTGGCGATGACCCTGATCGAAGCTGGTTTGCGGGTGTTTCGCGAGGTTCTGACCTTCGATGCCGCAGGGGTGACCGAGGGATCAGAGCAGTGAAGCAGCAGTGGGATGATTTTCGCACCGCCGGTGCTTTTCTGACTATCTTCCCACTGGCTGAACATGTGGTGATCGACAACCAGCGGCTCGGGCGGAGCATGGGGCTGTTTCCGGCAGTCGGCCTAGCCCTCGGTTTGTTGCTGGTTCTTTGCAACGGGCTGCTCAGCCCCTTGATCCCGCGGGCGGTGCTCGATTGTCTTTTGCTTCTATTGCTGATTCTGGCGACCGGGGCGCTGCATCTGGACGGTGTCGCCGACATGATCGACGGGCTGGCCGGCGGCCGCGATCGGGAAAGCAGTTTGCGGATCATGAAGGACAGCCGGGTCGGGGCGATGGGCGTAGTCGGGCTGGTGATGCTGCTCTTGCTCAAGTACCTCTGCCTGTATCATGTCCCGCTGGCGCAGAAAAGCGCGGCGCTGTGTTTGATGCCGACGGCCGGGCGCTGGTGTCAGGTGTTTCTGGCCCGCTGCTCCAGCTATGTTCGCGCAGAAGGCGGCACCGGCTCGGTATTTGTCGAGCATGTTGGCGCTGCGGAACTGCTGCGTGCCAGCCTGACACTGTTGTTGGCCGCGTTGGTACTGTTCCAGTTCAACGGCTTCTGGCTGGCCGTGTTGCTGCTGCTGTTTGCCGTTTTGCTAATGTATTATTTCGAACGTCGTCTTGGCGGGGTAACCGGGGATATTCTCGGAGCGGCCACCGAGATGAGCGAAGTTTTTGCCCTGCTGCTGATTCTTGCATTCTATTGAGGTTTTCATGAAAGCTACCCGCATCCACCTGCTGCGCCACGGGCAGGTCGAAGGTTTTCAGCAGAAGCGCTATAACGGCCAGGGAGATGTCGCATTGACCGATCTCGGTCGTAAGCAGTCGGCAGTTTTCGCCGGGCGTTTCCAGCATCAGAAATTGACCGCTATCTATTCCAGTGATCTGGTCCGTTGCCGTACTGCCGCTGATCAGATAGCCATTCTACAGGAGGTCAAGCCGGTCTACCATGCTGAATTGCGGGAGCTGCACATCGGCGACTGGGAAGGACAAACCTGGGAGCAGCTGCAAAAGGCCTATCCGGAACTTTGGCAGGCACGGCTCGATGATATCGTCAACGTTGCTCCTCCTGGCGGCGAGAACCTGTTGCAGCTGGCTGAACGGGTGCGGCCGGTCATCAATGAGATCATCGCAGCGCACCCCGGTGGCGAGATTGTCATCGTCGGCCATGGCGGCGTCAACCGAGTGATTCTTCTCGACGCCATCGGCGCACCGCTCGATCGCCTGTTTCACATCGAGCAGGATTACGGCTGCCACAACATCATCGATTACTTCACCGACGGCATTGCCGTGGTGAAGAAGCTCAACGGATAACTGGCCCGTGATTCCCGGACTTCTGATCGCCGCACCAAGCAGCGGTAGCGGTAAAACCAGTCTGACCCTCGGTCTGATGGCGGCATTGAAACGACGGGGCGTTGCTGTTGCACCTTTTAAAGTCGGCCCCGACTATATCGATCCCGGCCATCATGCTGCCATCTGCGGTCGGCCTTCGAATAATCTGGACAGCTGGTTCTGCAGTCAGAAACAGGTGCGTGAAACCTTCGCGGCGAGTTGCTCCGGAGCAGATATCGCGATCGCTGAGGGGGTGATGGGTCTGTTCGATGGAGTCAGCGGTGCTGACGAAGAGGGGAGCAGCGCCCAGATCGCCAAGTGGCTAGGTTTGCCGGTACTGCTCGTAGTCGATGCCCGCGCGCAGGCGCGCAGCTTTGCTGCCCTAGTGAAGGGGTTTGGCACCTTCGATCCTGATTTGCAGATCGCCGGACTAATCGCCAACCGAGTCGGCAGCGAACGGCATGCCCAGCTGCTGCGCGAAGCGGTCGAGTCGACACCCGGACTGCCGCCGTTGCTCGGTTGCCTGCCGCGCTCGGAAGAGATTGTTTTACCGGAACGACATCTCGGTTTGGTCACCGCCGAAGATCTGGCCGGTGAGCATGGGGGAAAACTGGCCGCTTGGGTTGAACAGCATCTTGACTTAGAAATACTGCAGACTCTGGCGGCCAACAATGTGGCGTTTTCCCTTGAGGTTACAACTCCAGCAGTCGAGCAGCGCTTGCGTATCGGCATCGCCCGCGACCGGGCTTTCTGTTTCTACTACCCGGAGAACCTGCGTCTGTTGGAACAGGCCGGGGTGGAACTGGTTCCCTTTTCACCGCTGCACGAAACGCAGTTGCCGGATAACCTTGCAGGCATCTATCTCGGTGGCGGATATCCGGAGTTGCACGCTGAACAGTTGCAAAAAAACGAATCGTTGCGTTGGCAGATTGCCGAACAGGCGCGTGCAGGATTGCCGATCTATGCTGAATGTGGCGGTTTTATGTACCTGTGTGCTGCTATCGACGATCAGCCGATGTGTGGTGTTTTTCCGGCACAGGTGAAAATGCTGCCACGTCGACGGGCGCTCGGTTATCGACAGGTTGAGTTGAGAGCCGATTCAATCCTTGGCCCGGCCAGAACTCTGGTGCGTGGCCATGAGTTCCACTATTCCGAGGTGGAGATGCCGGAAAATGTGGAGCGCTGTTACCGGCTCAGTCGGCGCGGCGGCGAATTGCTCGGCATAGAAGGTTACTGTAGCAAAAATGTGCTTGGCTCTTACGTTCACCTGCATTTCGGAAGTAACCCGCAGGTAGCGGAGCATTTCGTCCGGTTCTGTTTAAAAAGACAATAATATTTCAGGGCGACCCAGTCGGGCGTCCGTTCAAATAATTCAGGAGGCAGTTGTAGTGAAAACCCAGATTGAATTCGCCCGCGAGGGTATTGTTACGCAGCAAATGTCCGAGGTTGCTGAACGTGAGGGAGTTAGCGGCCACTATGTGCGCGAGCAGATTGAGCTTGGCACCATCGTTATTCCGAATAACCATAACCGTAAACCGAAAGTAGTCGGCATCGGCAAGGGTTTGGCAACCAAGGTCAATGCCTCGATCGGCACCAGTTCCGACATCGTCGATTATGAGGCCGAGGTGCGGAAGGCGAAGGCTGCAGAAACGGCCGGTGCCGATACCCTGATGGAGCTGTCGGTTGGTGGCGACCTCGACCGCGTACGGCGTGAGGTGATTGCCGCCGTTGACCTGCCGGTTGGCAACGTGCCCCTCTACCAGGCTTTCTGCGAAGCGGCGCGCAAGTATGGCGACCCGAACAAGCTCGACGAGGAAATGTTGTTCGACCTGATCGAGCAGCAATGCGCCGACGGCATGGCGTTCATGGCGGTGCATTGCGGTATCAATCTTTATACCATCGAGCGGCTGCGCAAACAGGGCTACCGTTACGGCGGGCTGGTCAGCAAGGGCGGAGTGTCGATGGTCGCCTGGATGATGAAGAACGGCAAGGAAAACCCACTTTACGAAAAATTCGACCGGGTAGTCGATATCCTGAAGAAGTACGACACCGTGCTCTCGCTTGGCAACGGCCTGCGTGCCGGGGCGATCCACGACTCCCACGACCGGGCGATGGTTCAGGAACTGCTGATCAACTGCGAGCTAGCAGAACTCGGCCGTGAGATGGGCTGTCAGATGCTGGTGGAAGGACCGGGGCACATGCCGCTCGACGAGATCAAGACCAACATCAAGCTGCAAAAGCGGATGAGCGGTGACGCACCCTATTACATGCTCGGTCCGATCTCCTCTGACGTCGCACCGGGATATGATCACATCTCTGCGGCGATCGGCTCCGCTCAGTCGAGTCGTTACGGTGCCGACCTGATCTGTTACATCACCCCGGCCGAACACCTGGCGTTGCCGAACGAGCAGGATGTCATCGACGGCGTCAAGGCGGCAAAGGTGGCGGCCTACGTCGGCGATATGAACAAGTACCCGGAAAAGGGGCGCGAAAGGGACAAGCAGATGAGTAAGGCACGCCGCGATCTCGATTGGCAGCAGCAGTTCGAGCTGGCGCTGTTTCCGCAGGATGCCGCAAAAATCCGTGCCAGCCGGATTCCGGAGGACGAGAACACCTGCACCATGTGCGGCGATTTCTGCGCGTCGCGCGGCGCTGGGGAATTGTTCAAAAAGGATCTGCGCGGGGATAAAATCTGATCGGGAGGAAGGAAATGTCTGGAACTTCAACCATCTTGAAGCCGGAGGAGATCGAACAGGAAAGCTTCCGCATTATCGACAGCGAAATCGGGCCGCACTATTTCGATGAGCAGCAGTGGCCGATTGTGCGGCGGGTGATTCACACCACCGCCGACTTCAAGCTGGCCGAGCAGATGCGCTTTTCCTGGAATGTGGTTCAAAGCGCGGTCTGGGCACTGCGTAGCGGGGCGAAGATCCTTTGCGACACCAATATGGTGCTGGCCGGGGTCAACAAGAGTCGCTTGGCCAAGCTGGGTGGCAGTATCGCCTGCCACGTAGCCGATACACAGGTGGCCGCTGAGGCGAAAGAGGCCGATCTGACTCGTTCGACCTTCGCCGTGCGCAAAGGGGTGGCAGAGGGCTGTTCCATCTTTCTGATCGGTAATGCGCCAACCGCCTTGTTTGAGCTGCTGCGACTGGTCGAGGCGGGTGACGTTGTGCCAGATCTGATTGTCGGTGTGCCGGTCGGTTTTGTCGGCGCCGCCGAATCGAAGGCCGCTTTGCTGGCGACCGATCTGCCCTACGTCGCCATCGAAGGGCGCAAAGGTGGCTCCGCGATCGCTGCTGCGATCCTCAATTCCTTGCTGATTCAAGCCGAGGACTGATGGGCAAAAAGGAACTGCGCAGCGGATACACTACCGGGGCCTGTGCTGCAGCGGCCGCCAAGGGAGCGGCACTACTGTTGCGGGACGGGACGGCCGAATCGGTCGACATCGAGCTGCCGGCCGGGTTCACTGCGCAGTTTCAATTGAACGGGCAGTCAATTGTCCGTGGTGTCGCCCACTGTTACGTCGTCAAGGATGCCGGCGATGACCCGGACGTTACGCATGGTATCGAACTGCATGCCGAAATGCGTTATGCCGATTGTTGTGGCTTGGAGATCTCTGCCGGAACCGGTGTCGGCCGGGTGACCAAGCCGGGGTTGGCGGTTGCTGTCGGCGAGCCGGCGATCAACCCTGTGCCGAAACGGATGATTGAACAGGCGGTGCGTGAAGTCTTCGCTGCGGCTGAAGGTCTGCAGTTGACCCTGTCGATCCCGGATGGTGAGCAGCGAGCCAAGAAGACCCTCAACGAGCGGCTTGGGATTGTCGGCGGTCTATCGTTGCTCGGTACCACCGGCGTGGTTCGGCCGATCTCCCACCAGGCCTGGACCGATACTCTGGAAGTGGCGCTCGATGTCGCCCAGGCTGCCGGATCCAGCCTGGTGGTATTGTCGACTGGTCGCACTAGCGAGCTGGCGGCGCAGCAACATTTTGGTCTGCCGGAAGAAGCTTTTGTCATGATGGGCGATTTTATCGGCTATACTCTTGAGGCCTGTCACCGCAAAGGTATCGCGCAGCTCGCGCTATCAGGGCAGTTTGCCAAACTGGTGAAGATTGCCTGTGGACATCCGCAGACGCATGTTCGCCATTCGCAGCTTGACCTTCTACAACTGCGCAAATGGGCGCAGGAAATCGGCCTTGACGATGCCGAATGTCAACAGCTAGAGTTGGCCAATACAGCCCGCCAGGTGTTCGAGCAATCGGAAGCAGATTCAAGGCTGGTAGAACATGTTGGCCGGGAAGCGCTGAATATCTGCCAGCGGCAGCTGCCGGGCGCTGTGGTGACGATCCTGCTGATCGATTACCACGGGCAGGTCGCGAAAGTTTTTTCTTGAAATCTCCCGAGGGAGGCGAGGAATGAAATCGATTCATGTAATTGGTGCTGGGATTGTCGACCAGGAAGGTTTTACCCCCCAAGCGTTGGAGTTGATCAATCGGGCAGAGCTGCTGATTGGCGCCGAGCGGTTGCTGACGTTGTTTCCCGATTTTTCTGGGGAAAAGCTGGTTTTAGGTAAAAACCTCGCCGAGGTGGTGTCACGCTTGCAAAATAGTGACCGTAGGGTGGTTGTGCTCGCTTCTGGGGATCCGCTTTTTTTCGGGATCGGCCGGACCCTGTTGCGCAATCTTCCCGAGGAACTGATAGAGTTTCTGCCGAACGTCACCTCGGTGCAGTATGCCTTCGCCAAGATTCGCGAGCCTTGGGACGATGCGGTGTTCGTTTCCGCCCACGGACGCGAGCTGAAGGATGCCGTCGACCGGATCGTCGCCAACGACAAGGCCGCAGTACTGACCGATGAGACCAACAATCCCGGTGCTATTGCCCGTGAATTGCTCAGTCGCCGGCGTGGTGGTTACAAGGCCTATCTGTGCGAAAATCTAGGCACCGAAGAGGAACGAATCCGGGTAACCGATATCAAGGGTTTACTCGAATTCGAGGCGGCGCCACTCAACGTGTTGCTGCTGATCAAGGAGTACGAGGACGACGCCCACCAGTATGTGCCGACTCTCGGCATCCCCGATGATGAATTCGTTACTGTCAAGAAGCTGATCACCAAGGAAGAGGTGCGGGTAATCACCCTGGCCAAGCTTAAATTGCGCCACGACATGTGCCTCTGGGACATCGGCGCCGGCTCCGGTTCGATCTGTATCGAGGCCGATCACCTGCTGCCGAACGGTCGCATCTTCGCCGTTGAGCGGAACGAGGAATGTCGCCAGTTCATCAAGGAAAACCTGCAGAAATTCAATACCCGCAATGTGTCTCTTATTGAAGGCCTGGCACCTGACTGCCTTGAGGAATTGCCCGATCCGGATCGAGTCTTTATCGGTGGGAGTGGAGGTAAACTATGGGAGATCCTCGATACTGTCGATCAGCGTCTGGCGACAGGTGGGCGGATCGTCCTCAACGCCATTACCCTTGATACCCTGACTGCTGCCAACGAATATTTTGGTAACGCCGGTTATCAGGTCGAGGTGGTCACGGTCAACATTGCCCGGACCCGCCCGCTCTCCGACTACAAGATGTTCGAGGCCTACAACCCGGTTTACATCCTTACCGCGGTGAAAGACTAACAGTGGCGGAAGCGATACTCAAAGCTGGCCAGGTGCTGTTCGTCGGTGCCGGTCCCGGCGACCCGGAGCTGATCACCGTCAAAGGCTTAAAAGCACTGCAACAGGCCGATGTCGTCGTCTATGCTGGTTCCTTGGTTAATCCAGCGCTGTTGGAAGAGTGCCAGGCAGGCTGCGAGATCCACGACAGTGCGCCGCTTGATCTTGAGAAGGTGTTGGCGCTTCTGGTTGCCGGTTGTCGGGCGAAGAAGAAGGTGGTGCGCCTGCATACTGGCGACCCGTCTCTCTACGGTGCGATTCAGGAACAGATGGAAGCGCTCGATGCCGCTGGAATCGGCTATGCGGTGATTCCAGGTGTAACGGCCACTTTTGCTGCGGCTGCCAGTCTTAAGCAGGAACTGACCCTGCCCGGCGTCTCCCAGACCCTCTGCCTGACTCGTCTGGCCGGCCGGACTCCGGTGCCGGATCCGGAACAGCTGCAGCGGTTGGCTGCCAATGGCGGAACCCTTTGTCTCTACCTCTCGGTTGGCATGATGGCAAAACTGGTTGCCGAGCTGCTGGCTGGCGGTGTTTTTACCGAGCAGACTCCGGTGGCGGTTGTCTACCGTGCCAGTTGGCCGGATGAGAGGACCGTAGAAGGCACGCTGGCGGATATTGCCGAGAAGGTTGCGAGCGCGGGGATCACCCGGCAGGCATTGATCTTGGTCGGCGAAGTTCTGAATGCACGCAGTAAAGGGGTGCCGGAAAAGTCGAAGCTTTATGCTTCAGATTTCACCCATGGCTATCGAAAGGCTTGATTTTATTGCCGTTTTGGGAGAATTATGAAACTCGCGATCGTTGCCATTACTTCCGGGGGGGTGCAGCTGGCCCGCCATCTAGGAGCAAAACTCCCGGAAGCACGCGTTTTTCTGCCGGAAAGGCTTCGGCGGGGCGACGACGATGATTGTTTCGACAAACCGTTGGCGGTCTGGTTGCCGGGTCTGTTTCGAGAAGTTGAGCAGTTGATATGTATCATGGCGACCGGCATTGTGGTGCGGATTCTTGGGCGTGAGCTGAAGGGCAAGGATCAGGATCCGGCGGTGGTGGTAATGGACGAAGCGGGGCAGTTCGCCATCAGCCTGCTTTCCGGGCATCTCGGCGGAGCCAACGATCTGGCCCGGCGGATTGCTGAAGCCTCTGGTGCAACCCCGGTCATCACCACGGCGACGGATGTTAATAGTTTGCCTGCCTGGGATCAGGCCGCGCGGGATGTTGGTCTGATGGTAGAACCGGTCGCGAATCTGAAAAATCTCAACCGGCTGCTGCTTGAAGGAGGCAGAATCGGGCTCGTCGATCAGCGGCGCCGGATCGCGGATAAGTTTTCCAAGGTGCCGGGAGTGAAACTGTACGACAATTTTGCCGCCGCAACCCGTTCATCGGCGGAAGGGTTGGTGTTTGTCACTCACCGCTTTCTGCCGCATCTGCAGAATCAACCGGAAATGCTCGCGCTGCGGCCGCGTGATCTGGTGGTTGGTATCGGCTGCAACCGTAACACCTCGGCGGGAGAAATCGAACTGGCGGTGCGTAACAAATTGAAGCAATCATTTCTTGCTTTTGCCAGTATCGCTTGTGTCGCCAGCATCGACGCCAAACAGGATGAAGCGGGGCTGGTTGAATTTGCCGAGAATAACAGTTTGCCGCTGAAGTTTTACTCTGCCGAGGAGTTGAACCGGGTTGAGGTTCCCAGTCCGGTATCGCTGCATGCGCAAAAAGCTGTCGGGGCCAAAGGGGTCTGTGAACCTGCGGCGCTTCTCGCATCCGGGATGGGCGAAATGTTGATCCGCAAGCAGAAGGTCGGCAACCTGACGATCGCAGTGACGGAAATTCAAAGCTAATCTTTTAATCGTTTTGGAAATTTGATGACCGGAAAACTTTGGGTCGTCGGGCTGGGGCCCGGCGATGTTTTACATTTGACCCCCGCGGCCCGGGCTGCCATCAAACAGGCCGATTGTGTGGCGGGCTACAAGACCTACCTTGATTTGATACCGGAATTGATTGAGGGCAAGGAGCTACTCTCCAGCGGTATGCGGCAGGAGGTCGAACGTTGTCAGCTGGCATTGCAGCGGGCCGAGGCGGGTAGCAAGGTCGCTCTGGTCTGCTCCGGGGATGCCGGGGTTTACGGCATGGCCGGGCTGGCCCTTGAGCTGCTTGACGGTCGTGAGTTGGAAGTCGAAATGGTACCCGGGGTTTCAGCGGTGCAGGCTGCCGCCGCGCGGCTCGGTGCGCCGTTGATGCACGATTTTTCGGTTATTTCCCTCTCCGATCTGCTCACTCCCTGGCCACTGATCCGGCAACGGCTCAATGCTGCCGGCAGCGCCGATTTTGTCATTGCTCTCTACAATCCGAAGAGCCGGGGACGCACTACCCAGATCGGTGAGGCGCGCGATATCCTGCTGCGACACCGTTCACCACAGACCCCGGTCGGCATCGTCCGCAACGCCTGCCGCGAAGGCGAGCAGATCACGCTTACTACTCTGGCGGAGCTGCTCGAATGCGAGATCGACATGTTTTCGCTGGTACTGATCGGCAACAGCTCGACTTATGTCGATGCGAATGGTCGGATGCTCACGCCGCGCGGCTACGCCGGTAAATATTTTTCCTCGAGAAGTGATTCAACAAATGAGGTTAAGCCGAAATCGCTGTTTATCGGTGGTACCGGCAGCGATGTCGGCAAAAGCATTATCAATGCCGGACTGTGCCGGATTTTCGCCCGGCGGGGCTGGCTGGTGGCACCGTTCAAGGCGCAGAATATGGCGCTCAACTCGGCGGTAACTCCCGACGGCGGAGAAATCGGCCGCGCACAGGCATTGCAGGCCGCAGCCTGCGGGCTGGAACCGCACATCGACATGAACCCGGTATTGCTCAAGCCAAACTCGGATACCGGTTCGCAGGTGATCATCCACGGACGGCCGATCGGCAATATGACGGTAGCCCAGTATCATGATTTCAAGGCGAAAGCCTTTCAGCAGGTGACAGAATCCTACCGGCGATTGGCGGCGCAGGTCGATCTGGTCATCATGGAAGGGGCAGGCAGTATCGCCGAGATCAACCTGATGGCCCACGACATCACCAACCTGAAAGCGGCCGCAGTGGCTGAGGCCCCGGTGATTCTGGTGGCTGATATTGATCGTGGCGGGGTGTTTGCTGCTATTGTCGGCACGGTTGAATTGCTCTCTCCCGCAGAACGGGCGCAGCTGAAAGGGATTATCATCAACAAGTTTCGTGGTGATGCATCGCTGCTCAAGTCGGGAATTGAGGCGATCGAAGACCGTACCGGCTTGCCGGTGCTTGGGGTGATTCCGGTCGGCGAGTTCCAGCTGCCGGAAGAGGACTCGGTGGCGCTCACGCGCAAGCAGAGGGAAAAGAAAAGCGGAATCCAGATTGGTGTGGTGCGTCTGCCGCGGATCTCCAATTACACCGATTTCGATCCGCTTGAGCGGGAGCCGGACGTCAGCCTGCAATATATCGAAGCGCCCGAGCAGCTTGACGGACTGGAATTGCTGATTTTACCCGGGACAAAAAGCACTCTGGCTGATCTCGACTTTCTCGAAGAGAGCGGTTTGGCTTCGGCGATTCGCAGCTATCACGCCGCTGGCGGTAGGGTGATCGGCATCTGCGGCGGGTTCCAGATGCTCGGCGACAACCTCTCTGACCCTGATGCGGTTGAGTCGGAACGGTTTGAGGCAACCGGATTGGGACTCCTCGATGTCGATACCATTCTCAAGCCGGGCAAGCAGACCCACCAGGTGACGGCGCGTTTTCAACAGGCCGCTTATGCGGCCGGATTCGGCGGGGTGGGTGAGGTGCAGGGCTACGAAATCCATGCTGGTGAGAGCGCGTGTGGCATCATGAGTCGGCCGCTGCTGCAGTTGACCAGTCGCTCCGGGAAGCCGGTTAAGATCAACGATGGAGCTGTTTCGGCTGATGGTCGTGTCTGGGGAACCTACCTGCACGGCTTTTTCGATGACGATCATGTGCGCTATGCCGTGCTGGCGCCGCTGCGGGCTGGACGTGGCCAGGCACCGGCTGTCCATTCGACGCAGCAGGCGCTCAATCTCGAATTGGACAAGCTGGCCGATCATCTGGAGCGGCATCTCGATATCGAACAGATCTGCTCCTGGCTGCAACCGCCTGAGTCGTTGCCATGAGCAGCGCACTTTTTGGAGCGATCCTGTTGCTCGATCTGTTGTTGGGTGACCCGCACGGCTGGCCGCACCCGATTGTCTGGATCGGGCGGCTGATCAACCGCTTGGAGGAGGTGCTGCGGCCGCTGTTCCCGTCCGCCAAGCTGGCCGGGATTTTGTTGGTGCTCTTGACCTTGTTAATCACCGGAACTGCTACTTGGTTGGCTCTGCAGTTCTCCACCGCTTTCGGTGTCTGGCTAGGTTGGCTGGTTTCTCTCTGGCTCGGCTGGAGTTGCCTGGCGCTTCGGTCTTTGCATCGCGAAAGCTTGACCGTGATCGAAGATCTGGCGGCGGGAGATCTGGAAGGGGCACGGCAGTCGCTGTCGATGATCGTCGGCCGTGAAACCGCGACCCTAGATGAAGCGGGAATTCTAAAAGCTACCCTGGAAACGGTGGCAGAGAATGCTTCTGACGGCGTCATCGCGCCGTTGTTTTATCTGCTGCTCGGCGGGCCGCTGCTCGGCATGCTTTACAAGGCGGCTAGCACCCTAGATTCGATGGTTGGCTATAAAAACGATAAGTATCGAGAATTGGGCTGGGCCGGGGCACGCCTGGATGATCTGCTCAATTATATCCCGGCCCGCCTTACCGGTTGTTTGTTTGTTGGTTCTTCCTATTTGTTGAAGTTGAACGGGGATTCAGCAAAAAAAATGATGCTGCGTGACGCCGGCAAGCACGCCAGTCCCAATGCCGGTTGGCCGGAAGCTGCCGCTGCCGGGGCGCTTGGTGTGCAGCTCGGCGGAGTGGCTGTTTACTTCGGACAGCAGGTGGAGAAGCCGACTTTCGGAGATGCTTCGCAGCCGTTGTCGATTCAGCATTATCGTCAATTGATCCGGCTGCTCTATGTCAGCTCGCTCGGATTCGGCGGACTCGCCATCTTGTTACTGGGGGTGCTATGAACAAACCGGTTCATGGTGGCGGGGTTGATAGGGCGATGGGCGAGTTGGGACTGCCTCGCGAAGCGATCTATGATTTTTCTGCCAGCATCAATCCCCTTGGTCCGCCGCCAGAGGTTGAGCAGGTGCTTATCGATGCGCTGCAGAGGATTCGTGATTATCCGGAGATTGAGGCGGCTTCTCTACGTCGGGAACTGGAGGACTTTCATGGAATCTCTGAAACGAGACTGCTCCCCGGCAGCGGTTCGACAGAACTGATCTACTTGCTGCCACGAGTCTTTCGTCCCCGCCGGGCTCTACTGATTCTGCCCTGTTTCAGCGAGTATGCTCCGGCCCTGCGACAAGTCGGTTGTCACATAGATACTGTTGCCCTATCCCCTGAACATGACTTTTATTTTTCCGTTGAACAAATAGTCAACGGACTTCGCGAGGACACGGACCTGGTTGTATTGGCCAATCCGGGAAACCCGACCGGTGTGGGCATAGAATCGTGGAAGTTACTAGAACTGGCTCGCCGGCTGGGGTCCTGTCGCCTGCTTCTGGATGAGGCCTTTGTCGATTTCTGCCCGGAGTATTCGATCTTGGAACAGGTCGGGAAAACAACGAACCTGCTGGTGTTGCGCTCGATGACCAAGTTTTACGCCATCCCAGGTTTGCGGGTCGGCTATTTAGCTGGATCGGATGCCGATATCGCTAAACTGGCGGCACAGAAAGAACCCTGGAGTTTGTCAAATTTGGCCATTGCGGCGGGGGTTGCCTGTCTGGCGGTTGACCATTTCCGTGAGCAGACGTTGGCGCGGATCGGATTGTTACGTGAGGGGTTGAAGCAAGGGCTGGAGAAGCTGGGGATGAAGGTTTTTCCTGCTCGGGCCAATTATTTGCTCTGTCGTTTGCCCCAGGAGGGGCCTGATGCGATCGAATTGAAAAGAAAGCTGTATAGACATGGAATACTAGTTCGGTCCTGCGAAGATTTTAATCCGCTTGATGCCCGATATTTGCGGCTGGCTGTGCTTGGCAAAGAGGCTAACACCCTTCTTTTGGGGCGGCTGGCGTCGATATTCAGCAGGAGTTGTTGAAGGCGCTGTTCCAGGGCTTTCCAGTCATCGAATTTATATACAGGAAAGCTTCGGCACCATCCAGCTCAGGACGAGAAGAAGATCCGATGGTTGGTGGTGCTACTTTTTTTTTATTCGTGGGACAAAAACTTGTCTGTTATAGTGACTGTTGTTGAAAACCTGTCAGGTTCGCTTCCCTGTGGGGCCAGAATTGGCAGGATTGTGTTGGCATACAAACTGCTTGGGTAGAACGATAAGTCTCGAATTCGAGACTTTTTCTCTCCTTCAAGTGTTACGAATTCTATTTTCGTCATACTTGCGGGATGAATCGTTCGATACGTTTTGTGATTTTTATACTCAAGCATCGGGAGATTTATATTATGCACATGGCGGATGCTCTTCTTACTCCGGCCGTCGGGGGGACAATGTGGGCAGCAACAGCTGGTACCATTGCATATTGTTCACGCAAGGTAAAGCTGGAGATGGATGATAGCAAAGTCCCGTTGATGGGGGTTCTTGCAGCTTTTATCTTTGCTGCCCAAATGATCAATTTCACGATTCCAGGAACAGGATCGAGCGGCCATCTCGGTGGCGGAATGATTCTCGCGATCCTGCTCGGACCTTACGCCGCTTTTCTGGCCATGGCTTCAGTTTTAACCGTTCAGGCGCTGTTTTTTGCCGATGGGGGATTGCTTGCACTTGGCTGCAATATCTTTAATCTTGGGATTTTCCCCTGTTTCATTGCCTATCCACTGATCTACCGACCGCTTGTTGGGGAGAGCCCGTCGCAACGGCGCATTTTTCTTGCGGCGATTGTGTCCGCGGTGTTCGGACTGCAGCTGGGGGCTTTCGGTGTGGTACTTGAAACTGTTTTGTCGGGGGTCTCGTCGTTGCCGTTTAATACGTTTGTGTCCCTGATGCAGCCGATTCACTTGGCAATCGGGATTGTTGAGGGGCTGGTTACTGCTGCGGTCGTGCTGTTTGTCTGGAAGGCCCGTCCGGAGATCCTGAAATATGCTGACAGTGCCCGTTCTTTATGCGGTCTTTCCTTGAAAAAAGTTCTTGTCGGGCTGGCAATCGTGACAGTTGTTACCGGTGGTTCACTTTCGTGGTTCGCTTCGGCCAACCCGGATGGGTTGGAGTGGGCGATTCTGGGGGTAACCGGAAGCGAAGAAGTTGAAGAGGGGGAGTCAGGACTTCACGCTGCACTGGCCTGGTTGCAAGAATGCTTCGCTTTTCTCCCCGATTACGGGTTCGCCCAACCAGAGACCTCCTCTGAAAAGGTCGCGGAAGAAGCCGCCGAGGCTTGGCCGGCGGTTGATGCGGGTACATCGGTTTCCGGCCTGATCGGCGGGATCATGACTTTAGCCTTGGCTGCCCTGATCGGCTTGTTACTCAAGCGTCGGCAACGGCCCCAGGTTGGTTGATCCTGTTTTTTGTTGTTTTTTCAGCTCCCCCCTGAAATGCTCGTGGGAACTAATTACCTAGTCTGCACATCTCGCTGATTGCTGTTAACTATGTCCAGAATTGAAACCGCCTTTTTTGAAATTGGCTCACTCGATACCCTGGCAGGTGGTGATACGTTTGTCCATCGACTGGATCCACGGGCCAAGGTTGTTACTACGCTGATTTTTATCTGCTGCGTCGTCTCGTTTCAGAAATACCAGCTTTCGGCGCTGCTTCCTTTTTTCATCTTTCCTGCGGTTCTGCTGACCACGGCGCAACTTCCGGTCGGTTTCTTACTGAAGAAACTACTGTTTGTCGCTCCGTTTGCTTTTTTCATCGGTGTCTTCAATCCGTTCTTCGACCAAACCATCCTTTTCCATGTCGGCCCTGTTGGAATCAGTGGTGGCTGGGTTTCCTTCGCCTCGATCATGCTGCGTTTTTGTTTGACCATCAGCATGGCGCTGATCCTGATTGCGACAACCAGTTTCAACGGGGTCTGCATGGCTCTGGAAAAGATCGGTGCCCCAAGGGTTTTCACCGTCCAGTTGCTGCTGTTGCATCGCTATCTGTTTGTGCTGGTGGGAGAGGCATCCCGGCTGGTGAAGGCACGGGCACTGCGGTCGTTCAATGGCCGGGGTACGGGCATGACTGTCTTCGGGCATATTGTCGGGCAATTGTTGCTGCGCACCCTTGATCGGGCGCAGAGAATTCATCTCGCCATGCAGTGTCGCGGGTTCACCGGCGAGATTCACCAGATGCGGTTATTTAGGTTCGGCTGGCATGAGTTCTTCTTCACCCTCGCCTGGTCAGCTGTTTTTCTGATATTGCGTTTTTATAATCTGTCCCAACTGCTGGGCGGTTTTCTGCTGGAGTTTGCCCAATGAGCCATCATATCGTTGCGGTTAAAGATCTGGAGTATACCTACCCCGATGGAACCCCCGCCATTCAAGGTGTTTCTTTCCGGATTACTCACGGTGAATCGGTGGCGATCGTCGGTGCCAACGGCGCGGGGAAATCGACGCTGTTGATGCATTTGAACGGTTACCTGACGCCGCGCGAGGGGTCTGTCCAAGTGGGCGATTTTCCTTTGACCAAGGCGACGGTCAGCGACGTGCGGCGTTCCGTTGGTATGGTGTTTCAGGATCCGGACGACCAGTTGTTCATGCCGACCGTTTTTGACGATGTGGCGTTCGGTCCGCTGAATCTGGGGCTTCCCGCCGAGGATGTCAAGGTCAGGGTGAGCGACGCTTTAAGCCGCATGGACGTTCTGCACCTGAAAGATCGTCCTCCCTATAAACTCTCCGGCGGTGAAAAGCGCGCAGTGGCCATTGCCGCGGTCCTGTCGATGTCCCCTGACGTGCTGGTGATGGATGAGCCGACCACCGGTCTGGACCCACGGGCGCGCCGGCAGTTGATCGCCCAACTGGATTCATTTCAGCATACCAAAATTATCGCTACCCACGATCTTGATCTGGTTCTCGACCTCTGCCAGCGCACTATCGTTATCCATGCCGGAAAGGTCATGGCTGATGGCCCGACTCTCGAGATCTTCAACGATGGCAAGCTGCTGGAACGGTGCCATCTGGAAAAACCGCTACGCCTGCAGGGATGCCCGGTTTGTGGCCGGGATTGAACCTGCTTCAGCTGTTGTCTGTCTACTTGGACGGTTGTTTCCTGATTAGAAATGAAGCTGCCGTTCAGTCATCGATGGAGTTCTTGCCAAGGGTGTGCTAAATACAGCCCATGAGACAGCAGACGCTTATAGAGCGATTTCACGAGATCGAACAGCTGGCGGAAAAGTTTCACCTGCTCGAGACCAAGATCCTCGGGGTGCTCGACTTCCAGGATTTTTTTCAGGTGCTGCGCGAGCAGATCGGCGACATCTTCGATGTTCCACACGTCTGGTTCAGCCTGATCCATGACGAAGACGCCTCCGCCCCGATTAAGCGGGTGGCTCTCAGGTCGAAAATCGGTGAACATCTCAACCTGGTCAGCCGGGAGCAATTTGCCCGTTTAGTCCGGCGGCCCGAAAAGCCGCTGCTGGAGAACGAGAACCTGGCCCCTTACCGGATTCTGCTGCCGGAGTTGGACAAGTTTTATTTCAAATCGCTGGCGATGGTACCGGTCAGCCTGAACGGCGCGCTGGTCGGCAGCCTCAATCTGGCGGATGCTTCGCCTCAGCGCTTTCATCCTGGTTATAACTCGATCCATCTGGAGCGGCTGGCGATTAAAGTGTCGCTGTTTCTCTCCAACGTCACCGCGCATGAAAATCTCCGCTATCTTGCCTTTCACGACCCGCTGACCGAGTTGCACAATCGGCGGGCGATGGAACAGACCCTTGAGCGGGACTTTGCCCGGGCGCAGCGTTATTGTTCGCATCTGTCGCTGGCATTCGTCGATCTTGATCTGTTCAAACCGGTCAACGATACCTACGGTCACGATTGCGGCGATGCCCTGCTCAGGCACTTGGCCGAGGGGATGGTGCGGATGAGCCGACAATCCGACATGGTGACCCGGCTGGCTGGTGACGAGTTCGTTTTGTTGCTGCCGGAAACGGTTATGGCACAGGCGAATTTCCTGCTGCAGCGGATGGCTGATGCTTTCTGTTCACAGCCGATGGAATGGCAGGGAGAACAGATCAGTATCCGCATCAGTTTTGGGATCGCTTCGGTGATGGAGGACAGTGTAGATTCGGCCGAAGCGCTGCTGAAGTTGGCTGATGAGCGCCTTTATCTGAAGAAAAAGGCGCGTAAGAGCGATGGCTGAAACCGCACTTTTCGATCATCATGCCTTGTACAAGCTGGCACTAACCAAAATGCCGTTCGGAAAGTACGAGGGACGCTATCTGGTCGATCTGCCGGAGCCGTACGTTGTCTGGCTGGTGCGCAACAATCTGCCGAGTGGCGAATTGGGCCGACAACTGCTGGAGATCTACGAAATCAAGGTCAACGGTTTGGAGTCGTTGATTCGCCCCTTTCAGAAGTAACCCGTGCAATGCAAAACCTTCCCTGGTCTGCTGACCGTACCCCTTTGATGCTGGCTCCGATGCAGGGGCTGACCAACGATGCGCTACGCAATTATTTTATCCAGACGGTTGCTCCCGATGTCGTTTTCACCGAGTTTGTCCGGGTGCAGACACAATCGCGCAAGCGGATCGCCAAGGCGGAACTGGCGGAAATCAGGGCTCACGATTCTCATGTCCCATTGGTGGTGCAGCTGATTGGTCACACTGCCAGCGCGCTGGCCGAAGCGGCGCAGAGGGTTCAAGAGGCCGGTTGTCAGCATTTGAACCTTAATCTCGGCTGCCCCTATGGGCGGATGGCCACCGGCGCGACAGGTGGCGAGCTGCTACGTGAGCCGGACAAGTTGGGTGAATTGATGATCTCGCTGCGGAAGGCGACTGATGGAAGCCTTTCGGTCAAGTGTCGGACAGGCTACGACGACCCGCAACAGATCTTTCAGCTGCTGCCGATCTTCGAAGAGTGTCGACTCGATTATCTGATCCTTCATCCGCGCACGGTTGAGCAAAAATACGCCGGAGAAGCTGATCACCAGTTGACCGCGGAAGTGGTCAAGCGAACCAGCCTGCCAGTGATTGCCAACGGTGATATCAATGCCGCGGCAACCGGTCGGCGGCTTTTGCAGGAGACGGGCGTGGCGGGCTTGATGCTTGGCCGTGGCGCCCTGGCCGACCCTTGGCTATTTCAGCGGATTCGTGGGCTAGCGCCGGATCAGGTAGATGCAGCGCAGCGCCGGAAGGAATTAACCAACTATGTCGCGGCATTGTTGGAACTGTATCTGGTTAAATTCTGCGGCGAACGACAAGCGCTGATGAAGCTGAAGGATCTACTCAATTTCATTCCCGATCCAGAGTTACAGAGAGCACTGGGAAAACTGAAGCGGGCAAATACTGTCGCCACTTTTTTATCGCGGCTGGCAGCGATAAGGGGAAAATAGGCAGGTAGCCTGACGAATGGTATGCTTGGAACTGATGTAAAGTATTCTTTAGCTGCTCTTATCACTATTGACTGCAATTGGAGGAGATGAAATGGGCAGATTGTTGAGAATTGCAGGGGATGTTTTAGGTGGATTAGGTTTGCTTGTCTGTCTGGTCGCTGGTGTCGCCCGGCTTACAGGACACTATCAGGTTTTGTCCTATGAGGCGATGACCCTGTTTACCGCCGGGCTGGGGCTGATGGTCGCGGCCTGCCTAGTGAAACTGCAGCAGTTACTGCTCTCTTAGTAGCAGACAGCATTTCACTGACTGCAGGAGATTGGCCGGGTTCGGTAGCCGCCGCTGGAAAGTACAGCGGCCGCCACCGGTTCACCACAATAGTGACCAAGGTTCAGCTTGGCATGTCCCAGCAGTAAGGACTGATCCCCCTCCGGTGCCAGGTAAACTGCCTTCACCGTGACATAGTGGTGGTTCCTCTTTCCTCCAGAACAGGGCGGCAGATACGCGTCAGCCTGATCCCAGATCGGATTGGCGTGAGCTTTCACCAGGAAGAAATTCTCCGGTAGTTCAAAACTGTGTCCTGCGACCGGCGGGATGATGATCTGCCTGATTCCCGGTGTCAGCCGATAGTCCAGCTTGCCGTGACCGCCGTTGTCCATCTCCCGTGAATTCTAGTCAATGTGTTCCATAGACTCGCGTTCGCTTTGCTTGGGATGTTGCTGATCAGTAGCTCCGGAGGACTGCCGTGACCGCCGGATTTTTTGCACTGCTGCCCATCCGGCACCAATGTGTCGTTCCACCGTGGGGCGACGAACTCAATTTTAATGGCAGATATCCGTTCAACCGGCTGATATTGTCCCGAGCTGCAGCCGCTAAGCAGAAGCAGGATAAGGATAATGCCGAGGATAACTGTGGAGCGTGACTGGATGCGCATGGCGATTTTCTCCTTGGCTTTAGCGGAAGCTGGCAGCAGGGATAAGCCTGTGCCTACTAAAGCAGGTTCTGGCCGGTGGTGGTGGCAACCAGCTTGCCGTGCTTGACCCCCTTAGTACCGATCAGTTCATCGGCAATCCGCTTAACCCTATTGGCCGCTCCTTTAATGACCACCACTTCGAGGCAGTGGTGATGGTCGAGGTGAACATGCAGGGTCGAGACAATCTCCTCATGGTGGGAGTGCTGGTGCTCTGTCAGCTTGTCCGACAGGTCGCGGGTATGATGATCGTAGACCAGGGTTACGGTGGCGACGGTCTGCTGGTTGTCGTCCGCCCATTCTTTTTCCACCAGCGCTGCGCGGATCAGATCGCGGATCGCTTCCGAGCGGTTGACGTAGCCTTTTTGGTCGATCATTTCGTCAAATTGGCTTAGTAGCCGGCTGTCGATGGAAATTCCGAAACGTGTCAAATTGGCCATCGTAAAATCCTCATTGTTTATCTTTTCCAAATCGGGGGAGAATCTAATTTTGGGGATGAGAGAAAAGCTAGAAAATGGTTTAACACATGAATTTCAACAGGGCAAGAAAGTAACAGAGATTGCCCGACCTTAGCTAAGTTGTCCACATGTTGGACACAGTTTCTTTGACAAGATGTGGTGTTTAATGAGAAAGAAATCTACAAGATGTAGTGTTTTTGTCTTTTGACTTCCGGATATCTTGTGGTAGCCTCTGTTGCTGTGAGTTGCTATGTAGTTTGTGCGATTATTGTTATTCTTCTTTGCATTCTTTACATTAAATTAAAATCTATTTATTAAGTGTCTGGTTTTCAGGGAGGCGTAGCGTGATCGAATTTATTCGCAAACGGGATGGTCGATTAGTACCTTTTGAAGAACAGAAGATTGCCCAGGCGATCATCAAGGCTGTTCAGGCGGTCGGTGGCACCGACCTGCAAAAAGCGGCTGACATTACCCGGCAGGTCAGCGGAATACTGACAGTGCTCTATAAGGGCGATCGGGTGCCGACCGTGGAAAATGTTCAGGATCTTGTCGAGAAGATCCTGATCGAGAACGGTCACGCGCAAACCGCCAAGGCCTATATCATCTACCGTAAACAGCGCGAGGGGCTGCGCCAGACCAAGGAGTTCATGAAACAGTCGATCGCCGCGATCGACTCCTATCTGGTGCGCGAGGATTGGCGGGTCAATGAAAACGCCAACATGGGCTATTCGCTGCAGGGGCTGAACAATCACATCGCTTCGAATATCACCAGCAATTACTGGTTGAACAAAATCTACCCGGCGGCTGTGGCCAACGCCCACCGCGAGGGGAATTTTCATATCCACGATCTGGGCATGCTGTCGATTTACTGCTGCGGTTGGGATCTAAAGGACCTGCTGCTGAAAGGTTTCACCGGCGCCTACGGCAAGATCCAGAGTGCCCCGCCGAAGCATTTTCGCACCGCGCTCGGGCAAATCGTCAACTTCTTCTACACCCTGCAGGGAGAAGCGGCCGGCGCTCAGGCTTTCGCCAACTTCGATACCCTGCTGGCGCCGTTCATCGCTTATGATCGACTCTCCTTTGGCGAGGTCAAGCAGTGCCTACAGGAGTTCATTTTCAACATGAACGTACCGACCCGGGTTGGCTTCCAGACTCCGTTCACCAATATTACTATGGACATGATGGTGCCGTCGAATATGGCCGGTGACGCGGTAGTGATCGGCGGCGAGCTGCAGGATCGCTGCTACGGCGAGTTCCAAGAGCAGATGGACCTGCTCAACCGTGCCTTCTGCGAGGTGATGATGCAGGGAGATGCTTCGGGGCGGATCTTCTCTTTCCCGATTCCGACCTACAATATCACCAATGATCTTGACTGGGAGAGTGACCGCCTGCAGCCGGTCTGGGAGATGACCGCCAAATATGGCATCCCCTATTTTAGTAATTTCGTCAACTCCGATATGGATCCGGAGGATGCCCGCTCGATGTGCTGCCGTTTGCGCCTCGACAACCGCGAACTGCGCCGGCGTGGAGGTGGTTTGTTCGGTAGTAACCCATTAACCGGCTCGATCGGCGTGGTCACTCTCAACCTGCCGCGCGCCGCCTACGAGGCAGACTCCGTCAGCAGCTTTTACGACCGGATCAGCTATCTGATGAAGCTGGCTTTCGAGTCGCTGGAGCTGAAACGTAAGCAGTTGGAGCGCCTGACCGAAGAAGGGCTCTACCCGTACAGCAAATTCTATCTTTCGGCCATTCAGGAGCGCAGCGGCAACTACTGGGATAATCATTTCTCCACCATCGGCCTGATCGGCATGAACGAAGCCTGCAAGAATCTGCTTGGTTGCGGCATCGACAGTGGGGAAGGGCAGGCGCTGGCGCAAGGGACCCTCAACTTTATGCGTAAGCAATTGGAGATTTATCAAGAAGAGACCGGTCACCTCTACAACCTAGAAGCGACCCCGGCGGAAGGGACTAGTTACCGGCTGGCCAACCGCGACCGCGAACTCTATCCCGATATCGTCACCGCCGGCACCGACGAGCCGTACTACACCAACTCGACCCAGCTTCCGGTCGGTACTACCGAGGATATCTTTGAGGCCCTCAGCCACCAGGACAAACTGCAGACTCTCTATACCGGAGGCACGGTGTTCCATGGCTTCCTCGGCGAACGGCTTGACGACTGGCGTAGCGCCCGGCTTTTAGTGAAGCGGATTTCTGAAAATTTTCATCTGCCGTATTTCACTCTCAGTCCGACCTTTACCATCTGTCCGGTACACGGTTACATCACCGGTGAACATTTCTCCTGCCCGCATAACCATGAAGGGCAGGCGGCATAAACCCAAATGAGAAGCAAGGGAGCAATCGCGAATGGCAAACAAATGTGATGCAAAAACAGAGGTTTATTCACGTGTCTGTGGTTTTTTTCGGCCGGTTCAGCAATGGAACCGCGGAAAGAAGGAGGAGTTCAAGGATCGCTCCGAGTACAACCTGTCGGGTAAGGAGCAAAAAAGCTGAGTATTTCGATCAAGGGTTTTCAGGGAACCAGCCTGCTCGATTTTCCGGGGCGCGTTGCCTCGTTAGTTTTCACCGGTAGCTGCAACCTGACCTGCCCATTCTGCCATAATCCGGGCTTGGTTCTCGAACCACAGACCTTTTCCGATTATCCGGTCAGCGAGTTGCTGGCGGACCTGCAAAATAGAAGGTTATTTATCGACGGGGTAGTTATTTCGGGCGGAGAACCGACCCTCGATGCTGGTCTGCCAGCGTTTTTACGCCAGCTCAAGAAACTTGGCCTGCAGGTCAAGCTCGATACCAATGGCCTTTTGCCACAGGTGCTTGAGGAACTGATGGAAGAGCAGTTGCTCGACTATCTGGCGATCGACCTGAAAACGCTTCCGGAGCGGTATCCGGAGTTGCATAGTCACCCGGTATCGGTTCCGAATTTACTCAAGACGATCGGGCTGGCTAAAATAGCCCCGATCGAGGTGGAGTTTCGCACGACCTGCGTACCGCAATTGATTGACGCTGAAGTTATCGACCGGTTGGGTGAGTTACTGCGCGGTGCCCCTCTGTGGGTGCTGCAACAGTTTGTGCCGGAGCATTCTCTGGATGAGACTTGGCAAGGGCTGGATGCTTACCCGACAAGCACGATTGAGAAGTTTGGAAAGCAGGCGGAAAATTACGTCGAAAAGGTCATTTTACGAGGAAGCTGAGTTACCGTAAAATTTTCAGATTTTTTTTACTCACGCCCTTCAGCTTTGCGCTGAAGGGCTTTTTTGGTTTGCCCAGCGGAGCTGGCAAACCCGGCCTGTTGCAAGATGCAGGCGTCACCCTGATCAGGGGGAAGACAATCCGAATCGCAAGGGCGTTGCTGGCAACGGCAAGGTCTGAAGGAAGCGATAGGAAGTAAGCTGCAC
>NZ_QKAP01000137.1 GCF_003247215.1 Malonomonas rubra
TTTATGGCGATTTCAGCAATGACCAAGTTCGACCCTGCGGCGCTTTATCGAACCGTTGCGGAAAACCGCATCAGCATGTGCGGGGTGTTGCCGGCCGTGGTGGTGATGCACGCGGCGCGCGAGCTCGGGGCTACAAGCTGCCATCTGGTTCGCTATGCCCATTCCGGCCAGGTTAACGGCGATAACAACCGGGTAGTTGGCTATGCCGGATTGAGTATCGACTGATTTTAAATCGCTTGCCTTGCTTCAGATAAACACAGTATAAAAGGCCGCTGTTGCGGTCTTTTGTTTGTCCAAAGGAGAAAGATAAATGTCCGATTTACGTGTTCGTTTCGCACCCAGCCCGACCGGTTACCTGCATATCGGTGGCGCCCGTACTGCTTTGTTTAATTACCTGCTGGCCAAGCAGCAGGGCGGGACTTATGTGCTGAGAATCGAAGATACCGATGTCGCCCGTTCCACCCAGCAATCGGTCGACGCAATTCTCGATGCCATGAAATGGCTCGGGTTTTCCTGTGACGAAGGCCCTTTTTATCAATCGGACCGTTTCGATCTGTACAAACAGAAGGTGGAAGAGCTGGTTCAGGCCGGTAAGGCTTACCGCTGCTATTGCACTCAGGAAGAACTTGACGCCAAACGCGAGGCGGCGATGCAGGAAGGGCGCAAGCCGAAGTACGACGGCACCTGCCGCAACCGAACCGATCAGCCGGATGCGCCCTACGTCATCCGCTTCAAGCTGCCGGACGACAAAGAGGCGGTTACTTTTGACGACAAGATCAAAGGGCCGATCACTTTCCGTCTGGAGGAGCTGGACGACCTGATTATTGCCCGGACCGACGGTACCCCGACTTATAATATGGTGGTGGTGATCGACGATGCCGAGATGGGAATTACTTTGGTTATTCGTGGCGACGACCACGTCAATAATACCCCTCGGCAGATTCTGCTCTACGAAGCGTTCGGTTATCCGGTGCCGGAGTTCGCTCACGTGCCGATGATTCTCGGCTCCGATAAAAAACGCCTCTCCAAACGTCACGGCGCGACTTCGGTCATGGCTTACCAGGAGGAAGGGTTCCTGCCCGAAGCGATGGTCAACTACCTGGTGCGGCTCGGCTGGTCCTGCGGTGACGAGGAAATCTTCAGCATGGAGGATCTGATCGAAAAATTCAGCCTCGCCAACGTTGGCCGCGCGGCGGGAGTTTTCAACCCGGAGAAGCTGCTCTGGCTGAACAGCCACTACATCAAAACCGGCGATCCGGTCCGTCTGGCGGGATTGCTGAAACCTTTCCTTGAGGCCAAAGGGATTGCCACCGAAGGCGGCCCTGATCTGGTTGCCGTGGTCAAAAGTCTGCAGGAGCGGGCAGCGACAATGGTGGAAATGGCGGATGGCGCCGCTTTCTATTTTGTCGACAGCGTAGTTTACGATGAAAAAGCGCAGGAGAAGTTTCTCACCCCGGATCAGAAACCGCTGTTCGAGACCATTCTAGCTGAGTTGGAGAAATGCGGTGAGTTTGTCGAAGCGCAGCTGGAAGTCGCTTTTGCCAAGATCATGGAAATAACCGAGTTGAAGTTCGGCAAGGTTGCCCAGCCGTTGCGCGTGGCGCTGACCGGTGGAACCGCCAGCCCCAGCATCTATGAGGTTCTGCAGGTTCTCGGCAAGGAACGTTCGTTGGCCCGGATCAGCCAAGCGCTGCAGACATTCTGATTCGTTTTAGTGTTCCCGATATCAGCTATTTGTCACGTCCTAAAATACGTTGACAGTTTTTTCCTAAGCCACCTCCCCCATGGAGGTGGCTTTCTTATGCACTTCTTCTGGGGTTTGCATATTCAAACCAAGGTGTGGCCGCAGGCGGTTGTAGATAGCGACCGATTCTCGAACCCGATTCTCGAACCAACCCTTTCAGTTCTTGCAAATCACGACATTTATGAAGCAGAAACTCTTGCTTCAATATGCCATTCACCCTCTCTGCCAAAGCATTTTGGTAACAGTCGTAACCATCGGTCATTGATGGCGTTATGCCATGACGCTTCAATTCTTGTTGATAGATCGAAGAGCAATACTGTAAGCCTCTATCGGAATGATGCAGCAACGATCTACGTGTCCGGCGTTGTCTGGCTGCCTGACGCAATGCTTTGACGACACTTTCCGCGCGCAGATTGTCACTGACCTCGTACCCCATGATTTTACGACTATAGGCATCAGTGACCAACGACAGATAATGAACGCCTTCATCTGTTTCTACGTACGTAATATCGCTCACAAAGGCTTGCTCAGCCTGGTTAATGTCCTGCCCTTTGTACAGGTTCGGATATTTCTTCATCCAGTGCTTGCTCTGTGTTGTCTTGACAAATCGTTTGACCGGGGGAACTAACAGTCGGTGCTTCCTTAAATAGTCAAAAAATCCATCCCGACCTAATTTGATTCCCTGCGCATGAAATGTTGGCTTCAGCAGGGTGTACAGCTTGCGCCCGCCCAGTCTCGGCATGAACCGCCGGAGCTCCATTACCATCTCTTTGACGGGGTCCAACTCTATGCTGCGCTGATGGATGCGCCTTTCTCTTTGATAAACGGCCTGCCGACTGATGCCAAGAAGCTTGCAAGCGCGGCTTAAACTCAGCCCTTTCTGTTTTTGAAGGCGTCTCGCTCCTTGGCAATATACTTTTTTCTCAAGCTCATTCCGTGCTCTAAATCCAGGATATCCACCACTTCATTCAAGAGTAGATTGCGAAAACGTTCATCTTCGAGTTCGCGCTCAAGTCGCTTTATCTTCTGGACAGGGGTCTCTTTTGCTTTGGGAGTTTTAGGCATCGCGAGCCTCACAGGTTGTGTCCAATCCAACTTCCCGTGCTTTCTCAACCATGTTAACACGGTTGAGCGACCCTGGACGCCATAGATCTTCTGTGCCTGCTTGTAGGTCATGTCGCCTTTTTCCACGGCATCAACAACCTGCAATTTAAAGCCCATTGTGTAATCGCGTTGAGTCCGTCTCTTCCGCTTGCTTTCTACTTTGTCCATAAATAAGTCTCCAAAGTGTAAACTTATTTCAGGACGGGACAGCTGAATAAAAAAGCCGCTCCTGGTTGCAGGGGCGGCTTTTTTTAATCCTTTCGCACCACGTTCAAACCAGACGGACAGGAGCGAAACCTCCCCCGTCGGTTCGCAGGTTGGTGACCTGCCCCTGATAGAGGCGCGCGCCG
>NZ_QKAP01000098.1 GCF_003247215.1 Malonomonas rubra
GTGGCGTCCCCAGGGGGATTCGAACCCCCGTCGCCGGCGTGAAAGGCCGGTGTCCTGGGCCAGGCTAGACGATAGGGACTTATAACTTCTAAGCCCCCGCAGGAAATGTCCCTGCAGGTCGCTGTTGCGATCAGACGGCACTTTCTACCCTAAAGCCAGACGCGGTGCAAGAAAAAAATGACCTCAACAATTCAATTAGCGGCATTTTCAACATTCAACTGAAACTCAGCCGATACTGCCCAAACTAGCCAGTGCCATTACGCCATTCAACCGGACCGGCTCGTCACTGAGCACCATCAGTTGATTACTGCCGGTTTTTTCAAACCCGCTGGTGCGCAGAACCATATCCATCTCGGCAGAGTGAAGCACATCAATCAGCAAATCCTTGCCGAGAGAGGTTTTATCTACCACCAGTTTGAGGAGCTGCCGGTTATCGCGCACATTATTGTCAAGAGACAGCCAAGGCCCCAGTTGCCAGGCCGAAACACTCTGCTGTAGCAGGCCAATGGCGTTTTCGACACGATAGATGATACCATCATCATGCAAAGCACGGATCAAAGGTGCCCGCGACTCGCCCCAACAGTTCGTATCGATATCGACAAGCTCTACAACATCCGAAGTTACCGGCGCGACTGAATTCCCCAAGCCGATCGCACGCCACCGCTCTATAAGATCGACAACCTTGAAGCCGCGGCGTTCATAAATCGGTTGCCCCTTTTCCGAAGCCGTTAACCAGATCCGCCTTAAATTAGCCTGCCGCAGAAACTCCAGGGAAAAATCGAACAGTGCCGATCCATAGCCATGCCCCCGCCGCTCTTCAGCGACCAGCAGGTTGCCTATCCAGCCGCTCTCCTTGTAGGCTACGGCAGAAACAAAACCCTGGACCTCCCCTTCCGCGTGCAATGCAAAAAAATACGGCCGCCACTGGTTTTGAAACAAGCGCTTCTCCTGAAACGAAACCCGCCAGTTCTCTTGCGCGGCCCAGTGCAGGAACAACAGCCAATCTTCCTCTGTTAGCTGACGAAACTGCATTGATCTGTTACGCGACATGACAGAGTTTCAACAACTCGCTATTGTCGATCGATTTCTTGTTTTGCTGCGACCTACTCCTCACCCGAGACAACAGCAAATCGACATCGACCGTTTGCAGGTCAACCTGCAACTGCTCCAAGCGCTGAATCAGGCCGTGGCTGCCAGAGTGTTTCCCCAGCACCATATGCCGCTGCAAACCAACTTCTGCCGGGTCGAACCCTTCATAGTTGAGCGGATTTTTGATCACCCCGTCTGCATGCAGACCCGACTCGTGGGAAAATACCTTTTCCCCGACAACCGCCTTCCAGTCGGGGACAGGATGACTACTGGCCAGCCCAACGTAACGGGAAATTTCGACAAACCGCCGGGTATCAATCTGGGGATCGATACCACAGGCGTGCTTGAGCGCCATGACAACTTCTTCGAGAGCGGCATTTCCGGCCCGCTCACCAAGACCATTGACCGTCGTGTTGACAAAACGCGCCCCGGCACGGATACCAGCGATAGCGTTGGCTGTCGCCATCCCCAGATCGTTATGGGTGTGCACTTCCAGATCGAGCCCGGTCCGCTGACAAAGGTACGCCACCATATCGTAGGTCGAGAAAGGATCGAGGACCCCGAGGGTATCACAGAAGCGAAACCGGTCGGCGCCTTCGGTCTCGGCGATCTGGCACAACTCGACCAGAAAATCGAGATCGGCCCGGCTGGCATCTTCGCCACCGACCGAAACGTACAGGTCATGCTGTTTGGCAAAACCGAGAGCAACCTTCAGCTGCTCCTTCACCCATTCACGGCTTTTGCCCAACTTATACTGAATATGCTGATCGGAGACCGACAGGGAGATATCTACCGCCTCTACCCCGGTCTGCAACGAGGCCTGGATATCGGAGATCACGGCACGGTTCCAAGTGATCAGGCGAGCATTCAAGCCCATGTCAACCAGCGCGCGAATCGATGCCTGCTCCTGCTCGCCCATCGCCGGAATGCCGCATTCAAGCTCGCCGACCCCGATTTCGTCCAGCATCTGCGCAATCCGCTTCTTCTCTTCCAGATTGAAGACGACCCCCGCAGTCTGCTCGCCATCGCGCAAGGTCGTGTCATCAATCACAATTGCTCTATTTTCCAGAATATCCATAATCATCACCCAAAGAAAAACCCCCGCACCTTTACTGTAGAGGACGGGGCGTCGTTGCCTGTTTTGCCACCGGCGCCTTTACCGAAAGCATAGTACCCAGAAACATCAGCAAAGCCCATGCCGACAGATAAAATACCGAGAAATAGCAGCTGAAATCCCGAACGCTGACAAAAAAGTGATCAATTAATAAGCAGAATGCACAGATTTCGCGCCACTAAAACCATCAGCTGAAGCAAAACCGAGTAAAATCAGCAAGTAATAAAACTGGCAAGGGTTTTGCTCATAGAACTTTTAAGATATCTACAAAGTCGTAGCTTCTGATTGTTCCCTCCCAACGACGCCATGGAATTTTATTTGACTCTGGAAAAGGAATTGAATCGTGTCTGCTAAACCGAAAATTCGTGAATTGCTCGATGAGAGCAGTTGCGAACACAATAAGACGAAAAAGGTCGCCTGCAACGCTCCGACCCCAGGAGCGACCACCGGCGGCTGCGCGTTCGAGGGAGCACAGATCTCACTGTTCCCCTACGCCGATGCCGCGCATCTGGTACACGGGCCGATGACTTGCCTTGGCTCCAGCTGGGAGACCCGCGCCACTAAAACCAGCTGGCCAGGCCGCGATCTGACCCAGGTCGGCTTCACCACCGACATCAATCTGAACGATGTGGTCTTCAGCGGCGAGCAGAAACTGACCGACGCCATCGACTACATCATGGAGAAATACTCGCCGGAAGCGGTCTTTGTCTATTCGACCTGCGTCACCGCGCTGATCGGCGACGACATCGATCAAGTCTGCAAGCTGGCCGCGGAAAAACATGGTGTACCGATGGTACCGGTGCACGCGCCCGGTTTCGTCGGCAGCAAAAACCTTGGCAGTCGGCTCGGCGGCGAAGCAGCGCTGCGCAACCTGATCGGTACCAAGGAACCGGAAAAGACAACCCCGTTCGATATCAACCTGATCGGCGAATACAATGTCACCGGCGACATGTGGCAGTACAGCCACCTGCTCGACGAGCTCGGCATCCGCATCCTCTCGACCCTCTCCGGTGACGGCCGCGTGGCCGATATCCGCACCGCCCACCGCGCCAAGCTGAACGTGATCGTCTGCGCCAAGTCGTTGATCTCGCTGACCCGCAAGATGCAGGAACAATACGGGATTCCATCAATCTCCCTCTCCTTTTACGGCAAACGGGACACCAGCAATGGCTTAATGGCGATCGCCGAAGCGTTTGGGGATGCGGACCTGATCGAGCGAACCGAAAAACTGATCGCCCGCGAAGAAGCGAAACTGGAAGAAAAACTCGCCCCCTACAAAAAAGTCTTCGCCGGCAAGAAAGCGGTGCTCAACACTGGCGGCAACAAGAGCTGGTCGATCACCTCGGCGCTGCAGGACTTAGGCATTGAGGTGGTCGCTACGGCGGTAAAAAAAGCGACCGAGGCGGACCGCGCTAAGGCCCGTGAGTATCTTGGCGAGAATGGCGTACTGATGATGAACCCTGGTGTCGAGCAAGCTAAACTGATTGACGAACGAGGCGCCCACCTGCTACTAGCCGGCGGACGTTCGCTCTACACGGCGATCAAAAAAGGGATCGCTTTTGCCGACGTCAACCAGGAAAAGAAGAAGAGCTACGGCGGCTATGCAGGCCTGCTCAACCTGGCCGAGGATCTGAAGAATGCACTGGAGAACCCGGTCTTCAAGCTGGTTTCACGGAGGGCGCCATGGGAGAAGTAAGACATAAATCGAACAAGCCGCTGCAGGTCAACCCGTTCAAACTGAGCCAGCCGATGGGCGCGACCCTCGCGTTTCTAGGTATCGACAAATGTATGCCACTGATGCACGGCGGCCAAGGCTGCACCAGTTTCACCAAAGTTTTTTACACCCGGCACTTCTGTGAGCCGATCGCCATACAGACATCGGCGATCACCGACGCCATCGCCGTCCTCGACGGCGGCGACTACAGTATCGTTGAGTCGGTGAAGAACATCTGCAAAAAGGTTACCCCGAGCTTGATTGGACTGCACACCACTGGGCTGCCGGAAACCAAGGGAGATGACATCCGCGGCGTCGCCGGCAAGGTCGATTATCCGTTGGTCTGGGTCAACACCCCCGACTACGAAGGGGGACTGGAAAGCGGCTGGGCTCTGACCTGTCAGGCGCTGATCGAACAACTAGTGAAACCGACTGACGATATCGACCCGCAGAAGCTGGTTATCCTGCCGCATGTCAGTCTGCAACCGATCGAGGTTGAGAAGATCAAACAGACCTGCGAAGCATTCGGATTCAACACGTTCGCCCTGCCCGACCTGTCGACCTCCCTCGACGGCCACCTGGGAGAAAAGCAAGCGGCGTTGTCGAGCGGTGGGATTGCCGTCGAGGAAATCCAGCAGCTAGGCGACGCGGCGCTGGTGCTGACCATCGGTGATTCAATGCAGAAGTGCGCTACGGCACTGCAGAAAAAAAATCCAACGCTGCGCCATCAGCACTTCCCGCACTTGAGCGGTCTGGAAGCATCTGACAGTTTGCTTGCGCTGCTGATGCGCGAAACAGGTATCGAGCTGCCGCAAACCAATATCGTCCGCTGGCGCAAACGCCTGCAGGACGCCATGCTCGACTCGCACTTCTCTCTCGGGCAGACCCGCTGTCTGGTCGTCGGCGAACCGGACCAACTCGCCGGGATCTGCCAATCGCTCTATGAAGCCGGGGGCCGCGTGAGCGTAGCGATTTCGACCGTCGACTCGCCACAGCTGGAGAAAATCCGCGCCGCAAAAGTGCTGGTTGGCGACCTGGAAGACGCCGAAGCCCTAGCCGATGACTACGATTTGATCATCGGGAACTTTCACTGCGAGGCGCTTGCACACCGGCTACACAAAGGGTTGGTGCTGCGCGGAATTCCGAACTGGGAACAGGTAGGGAACCCGCTGAAGAACGACATCCTGTACGAGGGGGGAGCGTATTTCCTGTTTGAATGTGCGAATGCGGCGAATGCGATGCGGCATGCGGGGTGAACCCAGCATGCAATGGTCGGCTCGCGACTTTGCGGAAACCAATTGGGGGAAATGAGAACATGCAAGGCTACACGGAAAAAATCCTCAAATATGCCAGCGACGAATCTCACGTCGGACTGCTGGAAAACCCGGACGGCACCGGTGAAGTCGGCCTGTCAGGAAAAGATCGCGGCAAACGGCTGGCGGTACGCTTCACCCTCAAGCTGAACAAAGAGATTGTCGATGTCATCCGCTTTCAGGTCTTCGGCTGCGGCTACACCATCGCCGCATGCGCGGTGGCGGCAGAGTTGGGCGAGGGGCATAGCCTACAAGACATCAGCCGGTTTACCCCGGAGCTGATCGAGGCGAGACTAGGAGGCCTACCGAAAGAGCGGGATTACTGCGTCAAACTGGCTACCCAGGCCCTGCAGGCGGCCATCTCCAGCGCCCGCAACGGCGCCAATCCGGTCGCGGCAGAATTATCGGCGCAGCAGGACGAAGATTCCGGCCCAAAAGTAAACCGGCATGATCCCTTCTACCGCGCGCTGCTCGATACAGACACCCCACCCGGAATTTTTTATGAAGATCGCCAGATGTTCGCCGGTCTTCTGACCCTGGCGCAGCAGGAGAATAGTTCTTTCGCCGCTGCACTCGGTCTGAAGGTGACCGACATCGACAAGATCTTCGCCATCTATTTCCCCAACTTCGACCCTTATCAGGTTCGGAAAGGCCTCGTCAACAGCAAATCATCGCCACCGGAGATCAACCAGGAGATACTCGACATTCTGCTTTCCCACGTTTCGCACGACCAGTCGGGCAAACGAGCGCACATCTCCGAGCTGGTCGCCAAAGTTATCGCCGCCCGTACTGCCCAACCAGGACACCTGTGGGTATCCATGGGCTTTCTGGAACGCCCGCAATTGACCGCAGCAATCCATCGCCACCTGCCGACTCTGGCAATCGCCAATGACAAAGGGATGCGCTGGAAACGCTATCTGTTCAAGCAGGTCTGCGACCTGAACGGCGGGGTGATGTGCAAGTCGCCCAACTGCGGCGAATGCAGCGACTACCTACTCTGCTTCGCCCCGGAAGACGAATAAATCAGAACTAAAACCAAGGAACGCACCACATGACCACCAAGACCGACCGCTACGTCACCTATCGCAATATCGACTGTGAAGGCAATTCGAAGAAACTGATGACGATGCTGCGCAAGCATATCGATGATCCGGAAAAAACCAACCCCTTCTGGGAGAAATTCAAAGGGATGCTCGCCAAAATTGGCAAACCGGCTGAAACCAGTGGCCGCGAGTTTGACGAACTCTTTTTGATTCACACATACATCAACAACCTATACGAAATTTTTGAAGAGTATGAGGACGAAGCGGCCCTGACCCTGCTGGCGCAGATTGAGCGGGAGTGCTGCTGAGCCAAAACGAAGGATACTAGCGATGGCAAAAATTATTTTCTGGGAAAAACCGGGTTGCAAAGGGAACAGTCGGCAGAAAGAAATCCTGCTCGCCTCCGGGCATCAATTGGAAGTCCGTGATCTGCTGAGCGAAGAATGGACGGAAGAGAGCCTGGCCCAATTCTTTGGGGAACGCCCCGTATCCGAGTGGTTCAACATTACCAACCCACGGATCAAATCGGGAGAGCTCGACCCGCAGCAGGTCACCGCAGCTGACGCATTGGAGATGATGGTCGCCGAGCCGCTGCTGATTGTCCGCCCGTTGATGCAGGTCAGTAATGAACGCCTGGCAGGTTTCGATGTCGAGCAGGTGCATAACTGGATCGGCCTCAAACTGGAATCGGTCGGCGAACGGGACCCGAAAAACTGCCCCTGCGTCACTAGCACGGAACCGGCACAAACCGGAGCCTGACATGCAGATCGAACCGCTCGGCACCATCTATTCGCCGTTTAAACAGATTGCCGACATGCCGATTCAGCCGAGCGGAGCCTCTGGAGTTTCCGGTCAGATCGTCCTGCG
>NZ_QKAP01000118.1 GCF_003247215.1 Malonomonas rubra
AGGTCTGGGCCTGGCGGCGGGGGAGGGTGAAGAAGATCGCCGCAGTCGTCGACCGGCTAGCGGCCATTTTCCCGTTTGAGCCTGAGTTGTATAAGGGGTTGCCGATCCAGGTCGAATATGTGGGCCATCCGCTGCTCGACGAGTTTCACCTCGATGTCGAACGTGACACATACCTGCAACGACTCGATATTGCAGCGGTACGAAGCGTGGTGGGTATTTTCCCCGGCAGCCGGCGCAGTGAACTGCACTATAATCTCGAGGTCATGCTCGACGCTGCTGAGCTGCTTGTCCGGCAGCGCCCAGATATGGTTTTTCTGCTGCCAGTGGCAGCGACTCTGAACCGCTCTGAACTTGAAACAGCCGTCGCGAGCCGCAATTTGCCAGTGACCTTGGTGGAAGGGAATATTTACGACGCGGCCAATGCCTGCGATGCGATCCTTGCAGTTTCCGGCACTGTCACCTTGCAGATCGCTCTGGTCGGCACGCCGATGGCCATCGTCTACCGAATGGCACCGTTGACCTATGCCATCGGCAAACGCCTGGTCAAGGTGCCGCACATCGGGCTGGCCAATATCGTTGCCGGCGACGGTGTGGTGCGCGAGTTCATCCAGGAGAGAGCAACTGCGGAAAATCTGGCCGGCGAGATACTGGAGATTCTCGATAACAGACATTACTGTGATCAGATAAGAAACGATCTGGCAGCTGTGCGTGAGCGACTGGGCGATCCCGGTTGTTCGCAGCGGGTGGCCAGAATGCTCTTATCGCTTTTAGCTGAGAGTAAGTCTTTGGGAGTGAACTGTTGAACAAGCCATCATTGCAGGTGTATCGCCGCTTGTTGCGTTATTCCCGTCCCTACTACGGGCGAATCGGTTTGGCCATGCTCGGCTCTCTGGCGGTTGCTGGCGTCGATGTCGCCTCTGCGCAGTTGGTTCGCCCTCTGGTGGACAAGGTGTTGGGTGCCGGTAACTATTACCTCGTTAATTTCGTCCCTTTCATCATCATCGGGCTGGCCCTGATCAAGGGGGGCGGCCGCTATGTGCAGGAGTATTTCATCAAGACTGCCGGTCAGTTGGTGGTTCAGGATATCCGTAACGACCTTTACGAACACTCGATGGGGCTGTCGATGCGCTATTACTCCCGCAACACTACTGGCGGGGTAATGTCTAGGATTCTAAACGATGTTGGCATGTTACAAAGATCGGCTGCGGATGTGCTGGTCGAGACGGTTCGGGAGGTGTTTGCCCTGATCGGCTTGACCGCTTCGGCATTTTACAGCGACTGGAAGCTAGCCTGTGTCGCATTCGTTGTCCTGCCCGCTGCAATTGTCCCTGCTTCGGTCATTGGTCGCAAGATCAAGGATTATACCCGGCGCAGTCAGGCCACCATGGCCTCGCTAACTGCTGTGCTCCAGGAGAGCATCGCCGGGATCAAGGTGATCAAGGCCTTTGGCACGGAATGGCAGGAAAATAACCGTTTCCGTGCGGAAAATCTGGCTTTTTATAAGTTTATCCGCAAAACCCTTAAATATGATTCGATTTCGGCGCCGGCCATCGAATTGCTCGGATCTCTCGGGATTGCCGGGGTTTTTTGGTATGGCCTACATCGGGTCATCTCTGGGGCGATAACCCAAGGGGAACTGTTTGCTTTCGGTGCCTCGGTCCTATTGATGTATGGACCAGTTAAACGATTGACCAAGGTCAGCAATACGATGCAACGTTCAGTCGGTGCCGCTGAGCGAGTCTTTGAAACCCTTGATGAGGTACCCGAGATCCGCAACGCTACCGATGCCGTCCCGCTTGTCAATGTCAAAGGAGAGGTAATCTTCGACCGAATCACCTTCTCTTATGATGAGGAACCAGTGCTGAAAGATTTCAGCCTGGTCGCCAGACCCGGTGAAGTTGTGGCGCTGGTCGGACCGTCCGGAGCCGGCAAGTCGACGGTTTCCGCTCTCCTGGCACGATTTTACGACCCCCAGGAAGGCAGTGTCTCCATTGACGGTATGGACCTACGCAAGATTACGCTGGAAAGCCTTAAGAACCAGATCGCTTTGGTGGACCAAGAGACATTCCTGTTTAACGACACGATCAGCAACAACATCAGCTACGGTCGCCGTGATGCTAGTGATGAGTTGATCAAAGACGCCGCCCGCAAGGCTTTTGCTGAGGAATTCATTCTTGAAATGCCTGCTGGTTTTGACAGCCGCATCGGTGATCGCGGAGTACGGCTGTCCGGTGGTCAGCGCCAGCGGCTTTGCATCGCGCGGGCCATTCTGCGCGATGCCCCGATTCTGATTCTTGACGAAGCCACCAGTGCGCTGGATTCCGAAAGTGAAGCCGCTGTGCAGTTGGCGTTGAATAATCTGATGAAGAACCGCACGACCTTCGTTATAGCCCATCGTCTGTCGACCATTATCAATGCTGACAAGATTGTGGTTATTGAAGATGGTCGGATTCAAGATATCGGTCCTCATCAAGAACTGCTGCAACGCTGTTCCCTTTATCAAAAGCTTTGTGCCATGCAATTCAGGGATATGGAATGAAAGAGCCACTCCTGCAGCGGATTGTTTTGTCTGCAGGTCCCTGGTTGGCGGCCCGTCTGATCCATCTTGTGCATAAGTGCCAGCGGGTCGATTCTATAGGGGAAGAAGCGTTAGCGTCTCTCTGGCAGAAACAGCAATCGGTGATTCTGGCATTTTGGCACGACCAACTCTTCATGATGGCCACCGGTTACCACGGCCTGGGAGCAAGGGTCATGATCAGCGCCTCAAAGGATGGCGAACTGATTGCCAGAACCATGCAGTATTTTAATATCGGTTCTGTGCGTGGATCCTCGACTCGTGGTGGCAAGGCGGCCTTCCGCGAAATGCTTGCTTTAGCTCGGGAGCCTTTTGATCTTGTGTTCACTCCGGACGGACCGAAAGGTCCGCGTCACGAAGTCAAAGAAGGCGTGATTCAATTAGCACGTTTGACCGGTCGACCGGTGGTGCCAATGGCGTTTGCCTGCAGTCATGGCCGCCGGTTTGCCTCCTGGGATCGTTTTCTGTTGCCATACCCTTTTGGGCGAGGTGTTTACGCTTTTGGCGAGCCGCTGTATTATAACCCGACCGAAACTCCCGAGCAGTTTCGCACGCGGATACAGGCTGCCATGGAAGATAATGATCGTCGTGCCGCGGAGCGCTTGAAAAGTTATGGTTTATCGGCTGTATGACCTGATTCTGTGCTGCGCGGCGCTGGTTCTAGTCCCTTATTATCTGCTGCGTGGCATCAGATACGGCAAGACTCGTCGGGGGATCCGGGAGCGCCTTGGTTCCTATGCCAAGGGTTTCACAGAGCAGTTGCGTGATCGCCAGATCATCTGGGTCCACGCGGTATCCGTTGGTGAAACCAGGGCGGTCGCCCCGCTGCTTAAAAGTCTGCGTGAACGATACCCGGAGGCCTGCCTACTCCTGTCCCATGTCACTGAAACCGGTCGGGAAGTAGCTCTTAACGTCCCGGAAGTCGACCATTGCATCTTTTTCCCCTTCGATCTTAGCTGGGTCGTTCGCCGTGTTCTACAGCGCATCAGGCCGTCCATTATTATCCTGATGGAAACCGAAATCTGGCCGAACTTTATTCATGCTGCCCAGCAGCAGGGAGTTCCGGTCATCGTTGTCAACGGGAGAATCTCCGATCGTTCTCTGAAGCGTTATTTTATGGCAGGGCGCCTGCTCAAGCCAGTTCTTGCCGGAATCACCATGTTCTGCATGCAAACCGCCCAAGATGCCAGGCGCATCCGGTTGCTGGGGGCAAGGCCTGAGCAGATCATGGTTTCCGGAAACCTCAAATTCGACATGCCCGAACCAGTGGTTGCTTCCCGCCCACGCGACGAACTGCTACAAAAGTTTCTGCTGCCCAAGGATAGTCTGGTCTGGGTCGCTGGCAGTACCCATGCCGGTGAAGAGACGCTGCTGGCTGAAGTCTATCGGCAGTTACGCGAAATCCACCCACAGTTGTTTTTAATTCTCGTCCCGCGCCGTCCGGAGCGAGTCCGGCAGGTTGTTGATGAGTTGGGGCGTTTGCGGCTGCGCCATATTCTGCGCTCAACAATTACTGGTGGCGAACAAGAACTGCAGCCCGGTGAATTGCTACTGGTCGATACCGTGGGGGAAATGCTGACCTTTTATGCCATGGCCGATATTATCTTCGTCGGCGGTAGCCTGGTGCCGGTGGGGGGACATAATATCCTGGAAGCGGCATTGCTCAGTAAACCGGTAATTTACGGGCCACACATGCAAAACTTCAAAGAAATCGCTGGATTGATGCGCAAGTCCCAAGGGGGGTTGTCCGTTGCCGATCGAGATGATCTTTATCATCAGGTGCGGTTACTGATTGAAAACCCGGCCGAACGTAGGCGGATCGGTGAAAACGGTTATAATTTACTGTTGCAGAATCGTGGCGCTACAGCACGCACTATGGCCGTGATCGACAAACATTTACAGCATTAACTCGGCATGAAAGACTTCGCACAGACCTACCGGACCATAATTGATCAAAAGCCGTCCAACCTTAAGTGTTGGGCGTTTTTCATTTTGCTTTGGCCGTGGGCTCTGCTCTTTGGTGCGCTGGTCAAGTTGCGTGTAGTTCTCTATAGAGTTGGTCTGAAAAGATCGTATCGCGCAACAGTACCGGTTATTTCCATCGGTAACCTGACGGTGGGGGGCACCGGCAAAACACCGGTGGTGGACGCCGTGGTCAAAAAGCTGCTTGACAGCGATTTGAGGGTAGCGGTGGTCAGCCGCGGTTACGGCGGCAGTTTTCAGGGAGATGTCGGTTGTGTCGCAAGAGGTGATGGGGTTGTCCTGCTATCTGCTCAGGAGGCCGGTGACGAGCCGTATCTATTGGCGCAACGCAACCCCGCGCTGCAGGTCTATGTTGCCAGAAAGCGCGCGTTGGGTGTACGGGCTGCGGAACTCTCCGGGGTGCAGGTCATCATTCTCGACGATGGTTTTCAACATCTTGCGGTTCGTCGTGATGTGGACATCGTTTTGCTCGATGCCAGGGCCCCCTTTGGCAATGGTCAAATGCTCCCGGCCGGGCCTCTGCGAGAACCTCCGTCGTCACTGCGACGTGCAAGTCTGGTGATTTTTACACATGCCACACAAGTCCGGCCGGAAATCCCCTTTGAAATGCCAGTGGCATTCTGTCGCCATCGCCTGGGTGATATGCTGCGGTCCTTGAATGGGGCTCCCGTGCCCTGGTCAATCCTTGATGGAACTGAGGCTCTGGCTTTTGCCGGAATCGCTCGTCCCGAAGATTTTTTCGCTGCACTGCGCGCTCGTGGCGTGATGCTTGTGGAAACGTGGGCCTTCGACGATCACCAGGACTATTGCGGTGAGCAGTTGAATCAACTCGTACAGTCATGTCAAAATGTTAAGTTCTGTATTACGACAGAAAAGGATGCCGTCAAACTCAATTCCGTAATGTTCCTTTGCCAGTGTCTGGTGGCGCCGCTGGAACTGGAGTTCGATAACAGGGTTAAGTTGGACAGAATCTTGGATGAGGTTGTTGGAACCGTGACGAAGAACCCGTAACGCATAACGGGGTTTTTTGTCACGAGGTTTTAAGCCATCGGAAGGATATGAAAATTATGACACTTTCAAAAGATCTCCTCGACATCCTTGCCTGTCCGCAGTGCAAGGGTCCGGTCAACTATCTCTCGGTTGCTCAGGAAATTCAGTGCGATGTCTGCCGCTTGGCTTATCCTGTGCGCGACGATATCCCGGTCATGCTTATCGATGAGGCACGTTCGCTGGCAGAGAATTCTGACCCTGCTGACAAGGCGTGACGTCTTCCCGGCAACATAAACTCAAGCTGCCACCCGCATCTCGCATCATGGTGCGGATGCCCAACTGGATCGGTGATGCTGTCATGGCGACTCCGGCTCTGGCGGCGATCCGCGCCACCTTTTCGGAAGCGCGCGTGACCGTGGTCGCCAACCCGCTGGTGGCAGAGTTGTTCACCTTTCATCCTGATTGCGATCAGGTCATCCGCTTCGACAAGAAGAACAGTCACTCGGGTGTCGCTGGTTTCTGGCGGTTCTGTTGCGAGTTGCGCCGGGAGCGCTTCGATTTAGCAATCCTGCTGCAGAATGCCTTCGAGGCGGCCGCTATGGCGCTCCTTACTGGCATTCCCAGTCGGGCTGGATACCGCACTGACGGTCGGGGGATGTTGCTGACTCACGGCGTGCCGGCCGTCGATAAAAAACACGGGTTGCATCACGTCGATTACTATCTGCAGATGCTGAGCGGACTCGGGATTGAAGGTGGTGACGATCGGCTGAGTCTGGCTCTGAGTGCCGAAGAAGAGAAGGGCGCGAGCGTCCTTCTTGGCACTGGTCCCTGGATCGCCGTGAATCCCGGGGCCTCCTATGGCGCCGCCAAACGCTGGATTCCGGAACGCTTCGCTGCCGTGGCCGACAGCCTGGCGGCGGAGTTCGGGGTGCAGATCGTCCTGACCGGCGGCCCGGGTGAAACCGAGATTGGGCGGGATATCGAGCAGGCCATGCAGCGTACGCCGCTCAACCTGATCGGCCGGACGTCGGTGAGGGAACTGATGGCGATCCTCAATCACTGTCGTCTCGTGGTCACTAACGATTCCGGACCGATGCATATTGCTGCGGCCTTTGGCGTGCCGATCGTCGCGGTTTTTGGCCCGACCGACCACACCACCACTTCGCCACGCACCGACAACTGCCTAATTGTCCGCGTTCCGGTCGACTGTGCTCCCTGCTTGCTGCGCGAGTGCCCGATCGATCATCGCTGCATGACCGGCATCACTGCCGATATGGTACTGGCTGCTGCCCGCGAGCTTTGGGAGAGGGCGCGATGAAGGTTCTGATCATCAAGGCCAGCGCCCTCGGTGATGTGGTCCATGCTTTGCCGGTTCTGGCCTGGCTGAAGAGTGCCGATCCATCCATGGAGATAGACTGGCTGATCGAGGAGGGGTTTGCACCTCTGCTCGATGGTCATCCGTTGCTGCGCATGGTGCATCGCATCGCTACGAAAAGCTGGCGGCAGCAGGGAAGGTTTGCCGCGTTGCGTGAAGGCTGGAAG
>NZ_QKAP01000036.1 GCF_003247215.1 Malonomonas rubra
GAATAATTTTCTGATCAAGGCGAGACACCAGAAAAAATTGTCTTGGCAAGAGATTTCTATGTGTTGATGTTCGGGATCAATTCCCTCAAAGATCTAAAATTTTCCATCTTTGAAAACATAGTCGATCTCGAATCTTTCGGGAGAAACTCAACCGTCTAGAGTTTTCGCAATAACATCGCTGATCTGCTCACCAAACTCGGCAAAAAATAGCTGCCTGTTTTTTCCTCCAATACGCTGATAAATAATTATCACTTGATGCTCGACTCGCCCTCTTTTCTGGGCTTGGACAAAACCATTGCTTGTTTCCTTAACTTTGAAAGGAAGGGGCGGTGTTTGGAGGTCCAGGGCGTAATGGGGCTCATCGACCAGTTAAAAGAGCAGAGACGCTGCAAAATTGTCCTGATCTTAAACGATGCCAGCTTGAAAGAGGTTAGCTCGGTTGATTATGCTCGGTTGCGGGAAAAAGTCATCGACAGGGAATTGAAATTCGCTCCGATGGCAGCCGATTGCACCCTGTTAGCTCTGCGGAAGGACCAATTCTCAAAACTCCTTCGGGATAATCTGCTCAAGCTGAATATCAATAATATCCGGATCATCAAAAAGATTGAGAAACTGGCTTTTTTGCTGACCCCCAAATTGGCCCTGTAAGATGATCTGGTTTTGAGCCGTGATTTGCATTAATTGACGTTGTTGACGTCGTGTTACCACGGGCAATCGAAGGATATCCCGGATTTTCGTTTCGTGATCAATCGGAAAAGAATGTTTCACGATATTGATGTGGATGCCAGTCTGACAACCCAGGAGCAGGATTGTTGTGCGACCCTCCGCACTTATGGTGATTATGCGGTAGAGGGCTTTGGTTTGCAGATTGCCCGGTTGTTTGAAAGTGGGTGGATACATGAATGACTGTGATCTGCACGACGAAGCCCGACTCCTGCAGGATAAAATAGAAGCGGAGTGAGGAGAAAGTTGCTCAACCTGAATCGGCAACACTGGACCATGAAATAAAAGATCCGGAAGTCATAGATAAATTCAGGAAAATGCAGACTAAGTTGCGAACTACAAACAGTCTTGCGGAGATCTGCGAACATTTGTTGACTAAAGGTGATAGTGCCGATGAAGAGTGCGAAAGGCAATTGGCATAGGCCTCTGTTGAACTGTTTAAATCCCAGGCAGGTGAAACGCTTTCCCAGTATGTTGATTTTTGCCTTAAGTTCTCCCGATTTTTTTTTGGGGGGGGGGCGACCGATGAGCAGAATAGCATAGCCGAGAAAGCGGAAGCTGCTCTCAGGAAGATCGGTGTAGAAAGCGAGTTGAAGGCGAGCCGGGTGCGCAGATTAGGTATCAAGGTGGACTGAATCAGTGTTGAAATTGGCCAAATGGATGAGCCCAGCCTGTCTCCGGCTGGGCTTTTTTTGTGGTCGGAAAAATCAGGCGTGAATCGCTTCCCCATTAACGGCGAGCGCAGCTTCCTTGATTGCTTCCGCCAGGGTCGGGTGGGCGTGGCAGGTCACGGCCAGATCGTGAACGCTGCCGCCAAAGCTGATGACGGTTGTCGCTTCGGCGATCAGCTCCGAGGCATGAGGTCCGATGATGTGGATGCCTAGGATTCGTCCGGTCTCAGGAGATGCCAGCACTTTAACGAACCCATCGCTGAAGCCGCTGGCCAATGCCCGGCCGCTGGCAGCAAAGAAGAACTTCCCGGTCTTGAATTCTATGCTATCCCGCTTCAGGCCCTCTTCGCTGCGGCCGACCGAAGCGACTTCCGGCCAGGTGTAGGTGACACTGGGAATCGCGTCGTAATTAACCTTAGATTTTTGCCCCGCCAATCGCTCTGCAAAGACCACCCCTTCCTCGCTTGCCTTGTGGGCCAGCATCGGGCCCGGGATCAGATCACCTATGGCATAGATGCCGGAGGCGGCTGTTTGGTAATTTTCATCCACTTTCAGCTGCCCCTGCTGATTCGGTTGCAGGCCGACGGCCGCCAATCCCAATCCTTCCGTTTGAGCCCGGCGGCCGGTGGCGACCAGCACCTTATCGACCGTAAGTTGCTGCTCCCCTTTTTCCGCCGTCAGGGTGGCGAGTACGCCCTCTTCCTTTTTTTCAATCTTCTCCAGCTTGGTTTTCAGGTGGATGTTCAATCCCTGTTTTTTCAGGCTGCGCTGCAGCATCTGCGCAAGCTGTGGATCGCTGAGCGGAATTAGCTGATCGAGCATCTCCACCACCGTGACTTCGGCACCGAGTCGGCTCCAGACAGAACCAAGCTCCAGACCAATGACGCCGCCTCCGACGACCAGCAGCCGCTGCGGCACTTCCTGTAAACTGAGGGCTTCACGGGCGTTGATGACGGTTTCACCGTCAAAGGGCAGATGCGGCAGCTCAATTGCTTCGCTGCCGGTTGCGAGCAGTACTGAGTTGGCATGTAGCGTTTGCTCACCAACCGTCACCTGCTGCAGGTCGCCATCCTTTCCAGACAGGGTCGCGGTGCCGGAAATGACACTGATCTTATTTTTTTTCATCAATCCGCTGATTCCGCCGGTCAACTTGTTGATAACCCCTTCCTTGCGGGCCATCATTTTGTTCAGATTGAGGGTCGCGTTGGGGACTTCAATGCCGTGGTCAGCCAGTTCATTGTTGACCTTGGCATACTGCTCGCTCGATTCAAGCAGCGCCTTGCTCGGAATGCAGCCCTCGTTCAGGCAGACTCCACCGAGGGTCTCCCGTTTTTCGACGAGGGCCACCGAAAAGCCGAGTTGGGCTGCGCGGATTGCCGCCACGTAGCCGCCGGGGCCGGCGCCAATAACGATCAGATCGAAATTCCGTTCAGACATCTAGTTCTCCTATGAGTGCGGATTTTTCCGCAATAAATTACATTTCCAGCAACATCTCTTCAGGGTCTTCGATGTAGAGTTTGATCTGCTTCAGAAAGCTGACCGCTTGCTGACCGTCGATAATCCGGTGGTCGTAGCTTAGGGCCACGTTCATGATTGGTCTGATAACAATTTCACCATGGATCACCACGGCGCGGTCTTTGATGGCGTGCATGCCGAGAATGCCGCTCTGAGGCGGGTTGAGCAACGGCGTCGAGAGCACCGAGCCGTAGATGCCGCCGTTGCTGATGGTGAAGGTTCCGCCCTGTAGTTCCTCTAGGCTCAGCTTGCCGGTTTCCGCTTTGGCGGCGAAGTCGCGGATCGTTTTTTCGACCTCGTCGAAGTGCATCCGGTCGGCGTCGCGGATCACCGGAACCACCAGTCCGCGCTTACTGCCGACGGCGACACCGATGTCATAGTAGTAGTGGTAGAGAATATCATTGCCATCGATCTGGGCGTTTACTTCCGGGTAGTCCTTAAGGGCTTCGGCAGTTGCTTTGACGAAGAAAGACATGAAGCCGAGTGGCACGCCATGTTTTTTCTCGAATGCTTCCTTGTGGCTGTTGCGCAGTTTAATCACCCTCGACATGTCGATCTCGTTGAAGGTGGTCAGCATTGCCGTCTGCTGGCGCGCCATCAACAGCCGCTCGGCAATTTTTTTGCGGATCTGGGTCATGGGCACTCGCTTAATCCGCTCAGCCTCGGCAACTGCGCTGTCCTCTTGTTCTTTAGGGGGCTCTACTGGTTTAGTGGCAGACTCTTCTGGCGATGTTTGTTTTTTCAGTAGGTCATCAACCAGGATACGGCCATCACGGCCGCTGCCACTGACCGTGGCCAGGTCGATGCCACTTTCTGCCGCTAGCTTGGGCACTGCTGGATTGACCGGTGGCAGTTCTTTGGCGGTCGCTGTTTTTTTCTCCGGTTGCCGCTCCGGTCTGCTCCCGACCGCCTCCGGGTCTATTCGGCCGATGACCGCACCGATTTTTACCACCTCACCCTGCTTGGCGAGGATAGTCAACTTCCCTGAAGTTTCAGCATTCAGCTCGACGTTGATCTTTTCCGTTTCCAGTTCGAGAAGCAAGGCATCCTTCTCTACCTGCTCGCCATCCTGTTTAAACCACTCACCGATTTCCGCTTCTACGATCGATTCGCCTACTTGGGGAACGATAATATCCATTGCAAGCCCCTTTTATTTTATCAAGAACGACTGTTCAACTATTCTTTGCTGTTCAAGTTTGTGAACGCGGTGTGATCCAACCGCAGAGCTGGCAGAGCGTTTGCGGCCAACATAAACCGGTTCTTTGCCGATGAGCTCAGACAGCTGGGGGCGCAGGTGTTCCCATGCGCCGCCGTTGGCCGGTTCTTCTTGAACCCAGAATATTTCACTCTGGTCCGGGTATGGGGCCAGAATTTCGGTTAGTCGCTCTCGGTGCAGCGGGAACAGCTGCTCAATACGGATCAGGGCGACATCGTCCCTTTGCTGCTCCTGTCGGTAGGCGAGCAGGTCGTAATAGAGCTTGCCGCTGCAGAGCAGAATTCGCTGGCAGATATCCGGCTTCTTGCTGTCAGGGATGATTTCCTGAAAGTGCTTGTCAGTAAAATCCTCAGAGCTGGAAACACATTCGGGATGACGTAACAGAGCCTTAGGAGTAAAGACGATCAATGGTCTTCGGTATGCGGCTTTGACTTGGCGGCGGAGCAGGTGAAACAACTGTGCGGGGGTACTCGGATTGACCACCAGCAGGTTGTTGTCGGCGCAAAGTTGCAAGTAGCGTTCGATGCGTGCGCTGGAGTGTTCCGGTCCCTGTCCTTCGTAACCGTGTGGCAGAAACATGACTAGGCCGCTGGAGCGGTCCCACTTGGTCATACTGCTGGCGATGAACTGATCGATGATGACCTGGGCGCCGTTAGCAAAATCGCCGAATTGAGCTTCCCAGATGGTCAGGTCGTTCGGGGATTCGACGGAGTAGCCGTAGTCGAAGCCGAGCACCGCCATCTCCGAGAGCATGCTGTTGTAGATGGTGAAGTGACTCCCCGCCTGGTGGGCAAACTGATCGAGCGGCGTATATTTTTGTCCGGTTTCGATATCGGCAAGGGTGGCGTGGCGATGGTTGAACGTGCCGCGCCGTGAGTCCTGCCCGGAAACCCGAATCCAGGTACCCTCGGCGACTAAACTGGCGAAAGCCAGCGCCTCGGCGGTTCCCCAGTCGATTTTCTCACCGTTTGCTACTGCTGTCCGGCGTTTTTCCAGTAATGCGGAAATTTTCCGATGCGGGGTGAAGTCTTCCGGCACGCTGGTGATAGCCATGATCTGGTCGGTTAAGGTCTGCCAGTCGGTCGCTGTCGGAACCGGATCAAAGCTGAATTCGCGCGAAATCTCGGCCCATTTTTTCAAAAAGCCTTCTTCCAGCTCTTGTGGCGGGCGCTCCAAGGCCGCCTCGAGATCCTGATCGATTTCGGTGGCCAGGGTTTCAAGTTCCTCTGCGCTGAACCCCTCTTCCTGCAGCTGGTTGCAGTAAATATCCGAAGTTGGTAGATGATTGCGTATTTTTTCGTACATTACCGGCTGAGTGAAGAACGGCTCGTCCCCTTCGTTATGACCGTGACGCCGGTAGCAGATCACTTCGATCACCACGTCTTTGCGGAATTTCTGCCGGAATTCAAGGGCAATGTTGGCAGCCTGCAGCAGAGCTTCCGGGTCGTCGCCATGCACATGCAAAATGGGCGACATCAGCATCTTGGCAATGTCAGTCGGGTAACAGGTCGAGCGGGCATCGACCGGCAGGGTGGTGAAACCGATCTGGTTGTTGATAACGATATGCAGGGTACCTCCGGTCCTGTACCCTTCGAGTTGCGAGAGGTTGAGTACCTCGGCGATGACCCCCTGCCCGGCGAAGGCGGCATCACCGTGGATCAGTAGCGGCAGCACCTTCTGTTCACCGTCTCCGTCAATCCGTTCTTGGCGTGCCCGGCTTTTGCCTTCAACCACCGGGTCAACCGCTTCTAGGTGGCTTGGGTTGGAGGTGAGGGAGAGGTGAATCTTTCTGTCGCCGTACTGTCGGTCGCTGGAGTAGCCTTTGTGATATTTGACATCCCCTTCGCCGATCACCTTGAAGGTTTCATTGTCAGCAAACTCAGCAAAAATGTTTTCCAGTGGTTTGTCGTAAATGTTGGCCAGCACGTTCAGCCTTCCACGGTGTGCCATGCCGATGATAACGTGCTCCAATTCAAGCCCGGCGGCGTATTCAATCAGGTAGTCGAGCAGCGGAATGACCGATTCGGCCCCTTCCAGGGAAAAGCGTTTCTGGCCGACGAACTTGCGATGCAGAAAGGTTTCGAACTTGGTCGCCTGCAGCAATTTTTTCAGGGTCGCCAGCTTCTTTTCGCGGCTCAGCTCCAGCTGGTTACGCGAGCCTTCCATCCGTTCCTGCAACCATTTTCGTTCGTCCATGATCGGTATATGCATGAACTCGACGCCGAGGGAGCGGCAATAGGTCTGTTGCAGAATTTCAATAATCTTTTTCAGCGGAGCGTGTGACAGAATGAAATCGTCGGTTGCGAAGTTCCGCTCCAAATCGGTTTCTTCAAGACCGAATTCGCTTAGCTGCAGCATCAGATAATCGGTTTTACAAGGGGTCAGCGGATCGACGCAGGCATAAAGGTGGCCAATTTCGCGATAACGGCGGATCAAAGATTGGACTTCCGCCGGTTTGTGGTCGGGCTCTGCGCTGCTTTTGTCGAGGCCTAGCTCAAACCCTTGAAAAAATGCGCGCCATTCGGCCGTAACCGATTCCGGGTTCTGCTGATAGTTTCGATACTGGGATTCTATCCATTGGGGGCTGACATTGTCTGTGGTGGTCATCGGTTTTGCACCCTTTGCGTCATCGACGGAATTTAATTTAACCGTGACAGTATAGATCAGAGTTCCTGCTGGTCGCAATAAAGGCTCCAAATAACTATAGATTTTTTTTTTCAGATTGCATTAATTTGCTAACCGGTTGAAGTACTGTTTAATTTTAATGTCTGGTTATCAACTTCGCTCAAGTAACCGGCTCCAGAACCAGAAATTTCAAAGGTGCTGGGGCTGACTGAACAGCTTGTTGCATGATTCGCCAAAATCCCTTGTCAACTGATCTGCAATTACGGCGATTAAAGCGAAAAACATTTTCATCCAGGTAGCGCTGCAAATACTGCGAATCAAATCGTCCCTGGAAC
>NZ_QKAP01000138.1 GCF_003247215.1 Malonomonas rubra
TCAATATTCTTTCTAGGGCAGGAACTGCCCGAAGTCACGCCCGTGGAGAATCCTCTGACGGCGGAACGGCTCGCAAGAGCCGGTCTACGAGTCATGGTTCGTTGAAACAGGAAGCTCCGTCGCTTGCGGCGGGGTAGTTCACTCGATCTTGTATTCCTTGATCTTGTACATAAGGGAGCGGAGGCTGATTTCCAGCAGCTGTGCTGCCTGCGTGCGGTTACCGTCGGTTTTGGCAAGGGCTTTGCTGATGTATTCCTTCTCCAGCCGTTGCGAAGCGATTTTCAACGAATATTCTTCTGGTTCACTCTCTTTAGATAGCGATTGACGCATCCGTAAAGGAGGTAACTCTAGCGTTTCCTGACTGAAAATAAGCCCCTTTTCCAAGTAGTTCTGCAGCTCTCGGACATTGCCGGGCCAGTGGTAGCTGGTCAGCTTTTTCCGGTCCTCCGTACTCAGCTGCAGTTGCTGGCGCCCTTCCTGCTGGCAGAGCGTAGCCAGAAAATGTTCTGCCAGAGGAATGATATCTTCTGGGCGTTCGCGCAGCGGTGGCAGGTTGATATCGACCACAGCCAAGCGGTAGTAGAGGTCATTGCGAAAAAGGTTGTTTTGAACGGCTTCCTGCAAGTCTCTTCCTGCCGCGGCCACCACACGGGTGTTGATTTTCTCCGAGCGGGTGGCGCCGACTTTTCTGATTTCTCCCTCCTGTAACACCCGCAACAGCTTGGGTTGCAGCTCGAGAGGCATTTCCGCTATCTCATCCAGGAACAGGGTGCCGCCGCTGGCGATCGAGAAGAGTCCCTGTTTCTCGCGGTCTGCGCCGGTAAAGGCCCCTTTGGTGTGGCCGAACAGTTCGCTTTCCAGCAAACCGGAAGTGATGGCGCTGCAGTTGATCGCCAAAAACTGGCCTTGGCGCCCGCTTTCACTGTGCAGGGCTCGGGCAACCAGTTCCTTACCAGTGCCGGTTTCCCCTGTGATCAGCACCGGTGAATCGGCTCCGGCAGCTGCTTTGACCATCTGCAGCATCTGCTGCATCGATTTGCTGGCATGGATAATCCGGTCGATGGAAAAGGCTTGTTCCTGTTTCGACAGGGCTGTTTTTAATTGCTCGTTTTCGACGCGTAACTGCTGGCGTTCTTCCGCTTTACGCAGAGTTAGCAGGACTTCGTCCGGTTTAAACGGTTTCGAAATGAAGTCGTAGGCGCCCCGTTTCATGCAATCGAGAGCGATATCGATGCCGCCGTAAGCGCTCATCATGATAATCGTGCAGTCGAGGGTTTTGACGATCGGTTGATCTAGAAAGCTCAATCCATCCATGTCCGGCATACGGATGTCGGAGAGGATGGCATCGAACTTTTCCTTTCGGATCATTTCCAGTGCCTGGTTGCCGTTTTCTGCTTCGCAGACCCGGTAGTTGTTCGGCTCCAACACCAAGCGCAACATATGTCGCATCGAAGGTTCGTCATCGACAACCAACAGATTTTGAAAACTGTTTGCCATGAAATTCCCTTTTGCTCCAATTGATTGCCTTAGGATACACACCTTTTGCAGAGCGTGCAAATTTTGCATGTTTTCAAGCAGTTGTTTCATAGAGAAAAAATCAGATAAATCGCTTGTGCTGAAAAGCCTAAAATGGATATTATTACATTTGGGTTAAATTTTACCCTAAGTCGTATTTTGTATGAAATGGGGAGCGGTTATGGAACAGAGATTGATAGACGCACGGCTTTGGTCATTGGGCGATGGCCATCTAAATGAGCAGGATTGTCAGGATGCTTGGCAAGTTTTATCGCGTTTGGGAGCACCTTATCGTTTTAGCGGGAAATCGTGTGATGGACTTTTTGAGTATCTAATTCTGCACCCTGATACCGGGGACGTTGTTGCCGCCGGACGAGGTGAGTCGACCTCACTGGCAATGCTCGAAGCAGCGCTTGCCGGGAGCAAAGTCCTAAGTCAATAGGAGATAAGTCAAGGTTTCAAAACTGAAAAGAACCGGCGTCACGGCAAGCCGGTTCTTTTCAGTTTTATTTGAGAGGCGTGTATCTCCACCGCTTTGCCGCATAGCTGCAGGTCGGATGACAAGAAAAAAGGACCGCTGCAACAACAACGGTCCTTTCGCAAGTACTGCTTTAGATTGGTTACTTGCCGAGCACCTCGGCAACTTTTTTGCCGATGTCGGCCGGCGACTGGACCACGTGCACGCCGCATTTCTCTAGTGCCTTCATTTTTGCGGCAGCAGTATCGTCACCACCGGAAATTATGGCTCCGGCATGTCCCATCCGCTTACCTTTCGGCGCGGTCTGCCCAGCGATGAAGCTGACCACCGGTTTGTTAAAGTTCTGCTTGATCCATTCACCCGCCTTCACTTCGGCTTGGCCGCCGATCTCACCGATCAGCACTACGCACTCGGTCTGTGCATCGAATTGAAACATCTCCAGCAGGTCGATATATTTCAGGCCGATGATCGGATCGCCACCGATACCGATACAGGTTGACTGACCGTAACCGAAGGCGCTGACCTGCTTAACTGCTTCGTAGGTTAGAGTGCCCGATTTAGAAATGATGCCGACGGTGCCGGCGGTGTGTATCTCGCCCGGCATGATGCCCATCTTGCATTCCCCGGGGGTGATGACGCCGGGACAGTTCGGGCCGACCAGCATGGTTTTGGAGGAGCTGGTCTTCATCAGCCGCTTGACCTTGATCATGTCTTTGACCGGGATGCCTTCGGTGATGCAGACGCAGAGATCTAGGTTTGCATCGACCGATTCGATCACCGCGTCGGCAGCGTAGGCCGGCGGCACGTAGACGATCGAGGCGTTGGCGCCGGCCTGGCGGATCGCTTCCTCGACGGTGTCGAACACTGGGGTACCATCAACTTCTGTGCCGCCACGACCGGGGACGACCCCGGCGACAATGTTGGTACCGTACTCTTTCATTTTCTGGGCGTGGAACTTCCCCTGCGAGCCGGTCAGCCCCTGCACGACGACTTTTGTTCTGTTGTTAACCAGTATGCTCATCGATCTACTCCTTCGCCTTGGCAGCGGTTTTCTTTTTCTCCGGGTTGTAGTCTTCTCCGGCAGCAAGTTCGACCGCTTTTTGTGCCGCATCGGCCATGGTATCGGCGGTGACGATGTTGAGACCGGTCTTGGCGGCACCCTCTTCGAGGATTCGACGTCCTTCCTCGACGTTGGTTCCGTCGAGGCGGACGACAATGCTGCGGTCGCTCGGCACCTCGTCGGAACCTTTCAGAACACCTTCGGCGATCAGGTCGCAGCGGACGATGCCGCCGAAGATGTTGACAAAGATGACCTTGACCTTCGGGTCGGTGAGGATGATCTTGAACGCTTCGCGCACCTTGTTGACGTCGGCACCGCCGCCGACGTCAAGGAAGTTGGCCGGGTCGCCGCCGAACGACTTGATGATGTCCATGGTCGCCATCGCTAATCCTGCGCCGTTGACCATACAGCCGATGTTGCCGTCCATGCTGACGTAGGAAAGGTCGAAGATCGAGGCGCGCACTTCCTGCGGCTCCAGTTCGCCATAGTCTTTCATCTCTTCGATTTTCGGGTGACGGTAGAGAGCGTTCTCATCGACGTTCATTTTGGCGTCGAGGCAGACAATGTCTCCGTCACCGGTGACCACCAGTGGATTGATCTCCAGCATCATGCCGTCGAAGTCGGCAAAGACATTGTAGATTTTGTTGGCCACATCGGCGAACTTGTTCAGCAGGCTGGATTCAAGACCAATCTTCTTGGCAATCTTGCGCCCCAGGAACAGGCCCATGCCGGTCACTGGGTTGATTCGCTCGGTGACGATAGCGTTCGGATTCTTTTCCGCGACCTCTTCGATATCCATCCCGCCTTCTGCACTGGCGATGATCATATGCTGTTCAGAATCGCGGTCGACTAAAAAACTCAGGTAGATCTCCTGCTTGATATCGGTGGCCTTTTCGATCAGGGTGCGGCGAACTATTTTGCCTTCCGGCCCAGTCTGTTTGGTCACGATTTTCATGCCCAGCATGTGCGAGGCGACGTCGTAGACGTCGCTGAAGGAGTTAACGACCTTAACTCCGCCTGCTTTGCCGCGGCCACCGGCGTGTACCTGAGCCTTGATGACCCAGGCGTCTCCCCTCAGTTCCTTAGCGACGCGCAATGCATCGCTGGCCGTTGAGGCAACCCCGCCATCAGGAACCGGTACGCCGTAATTTCTTAGCAATCCCTTGGCCTGAAACTCGTGTAAATCCATGGCTCACCTTTCTTCTCTGGTCTGTTTCTGCAGTTATTGAACTAAATACTGAAATCGGTTTCAGCAGGCATCTGCAACAAAAATATCAGCACCTAACAAATAGATTTTCCGGTGCGAGAAATTATAGTGCTTTTGAGCGTATACACGATTCTGCGGCAGATTGTCAAGTGGCCTTACCATTGTTTTGGTAAGATATGTCGATGAAAAATCACTGTGGCAACTATAGCGTGGAGTCTGCAGGAGGCAAGTTAAGCGACTAAAAAAGCGCTCTCGGTTAGTGATTCTGTTTGAGGCTGCTAACGTGAGCCGTAGTTGTCGGAGGTGAGTTGGAACTTGCTATGAGTGGCAATGATCAACTGGATGAGCAATACGGCCGCTTCTAAAATCTGCTGCTTAATATCGAATACAAGAAAAGGGCACTGCAAATCAATTTCGCAGTGCCCTTTTCTCAATAAAGTGTCCGGCAAAACCTAGTTACTTGGTCTTTTCCCAGTCGGCGAGGAACTTTTCGATGCCGACATCGGTCAGCGGGTGTTTGGCCAGCTGGGTCATGACACTGTAAGGGATTGTACAGATGTCGGCGCCTATCAGTCCGGCGTTCAGTACATGCAGCGGGTTGCGGATCGAGGCGACGATGATCTCAGTGTCGTAGCCGTAGTTGTCGTAAATGGTGCGGATCTGCTCGACCCCTTCCATCCCCTCGTGGCCGACATCGTCGAGGCGGCCGACGAACGGCGAAACGTAGCTGGCTCCGGCCTTGGCCGCCAGCAGCGCCTGAAGCGGCGAGAAGATCAGGGTGACGTTGGTCTTGATCCCTTCGGTGGCAAACTGCTTGGTCGCCTTCAGTCCTTCGGTGGTCATTGGCACCTTGATGACGATGTTCTTGTGAATCTTCTCCAGTTCGCGCCCTTCGCTCAGCATCCCTTCGGCGTCCAGGGCGATAACCTCGGCCGAAATCGGGCCGTCGACGATCTGAGTGATTTCGGTGATCACCTCTTTGAAGTCGCGGCCGCTCTTGGCGATCAGCGAGGGGTTGGTGGTGACGCCGTCGACCAAACCCAGTTCGTGGGCGGCGCGGATCTCTTCAACTTCTGCGGTATCGATAAAAAATTTCATTGGGTGCTCCTTGTCAGGCTGACAGTCAGTGATTACTTATGGGCTTTTTTGTATTCTTTCAGGCAGTTTTTCGAACAAAAATAGAGTTGCTTGCCGTCGATGTTGGCGGAAACCGCCTCGCCGATCGGGATGAAAGTGCCGCACTGCGGATCCTCTACCATCTCTTCCCCTTGGTGAGAGCGGCTGCGCGGCTTTTTCCAGCCGCTTTTTTTCTCTCTCGGACGGATTATGCCTTGGATCATGGAGTAGCCGACGAAACCGAGCAAAATCAAAATAAGTAACTTAATCATGGTCAATCCATTCATCTGGCAAGCGGCTGATCCCTGCTGCCGGTGGCAGCAGGGTAAGCATTTCCGCTACGGTCTGCTGTAAAATCGGATGCCGGAAATCTGCTGCCAGTTCCGCTAGCGGAAGCAGCACGAAGTGGCGCTGCTGCAGTCGCGGGTGCGGCAGGCAAAGCCCCGCTGAGTTCTGAACCAGTTGGTCGTAAAACAGCAGGTCGAGATCGAGGGTACGAGCCTCCCAGCGGATGTTCCGGGTGCGTCCGGCAGCATCTTCGATTTCGTGGCAAAAGGCAAGCAGCTCATTCGCCGGCAAGTCAGTCGCCAGTTCAACCACCGCGTTCAGGTAATCGGGTTGTCCGGTTGGGCCACCGGTCGGCGGCGTGCGGTACAGGCTTGATGCCGCGGTCAACTCAATGCGCGGGTGCTGTTGCAGTTTCCGGATTGCCCCGGTGAATGCGTTACGGGGATCTTCGAGGTTGCCGCCGAACGCAAGAAAGACTCGACTCTTTGCTGCTGTTGTCATAACGTGACGGATTAAAACACAGAGAAGAAAACAAAAGCAAACCGATAGGACACTTGCCATGCAATTCAGCTTAACTCTGGCGGTCGCCGATCTGGAACAGACCGAAGAATTTTACCGCGAAATCCTGCAGTTGAATCCGCAACGGAGCGAAGCTGGTGACAGAATGCCCGATTTCCTGTTGCTGCGCTGTGGAGCGGCCTGTATTGTTTTTCGGCCGCTGCAAGTGATGGAAGCTCAGCACCCGGCCCTGCTGCAGAACCTGACTCGTCATCCACTCGGGGTTGGCATGCAGCTGGAACTGAGTTGCTCTGATTTGAGCGCCGTTCGTAACAGCATCGAACGTTACCAGTGGCCGGTGCTGTACGAATTGGAGGATTATGAGCACCAACGTCGGGAACTCTGGCTTCACGACCCGGATGGCTATCTGCTGGTGTTGAATGAGGAAAGAGGGGAAAGCTGAGTCGTTTAGATGAATATTTTTCCGATGTCGGAAGTGGTTTTATTCATAACTCGGAGGTGTTTTTTCGAGGTGAGTACTGATTTACATGGAAGAGAGAAAAATTTTTATCTAGATATGTTCTGTTTTTTCAAATACCTAGAACTTTAGTTGTGGACTCAACATTTAAAAAATTATTGACATTGCTTTGTTGCGAAAATATAGTCCCTCCAAAATTAGAACGATACACGATAATACTAAACCACTCGCGAGGGTGGGGCGGAAAGCCTACAGGGTCTCACGCAGACAGCCGGGTTGCCGAAATATCGCAGAGATTCGGCAAGCCGGCTTTTTTGTGCCTTGTCGTCTAACGCTGACGATAATCGATAATACTAAACCACTCGCGAGGGTGGGGCGGAAAGCCTACAGGGTCTCACGCAGACAGCCGGGTTGCCGAAATATCGCA
>NZ_QKAP01000133.1 GCF_003247215.1 Malonomonas rubra
CTCAATATTCTTTCTAGGGCAGGAACTGCCCGAAGTCACGCCCGTGGAGAATCCTCTGACGGCGGAACGGCTCGCAAGAGCCGGTCTACGAGTCATGGTTCGTTGAAACAGGAAGCTCCGTCGCTTGCGGCGGGGTAGTTCACTTAGCAGCTCCCGTATTCGTATTGGCCGACTGCAATTTTTCCAATAATTGCAGTTGCGCCTCCCGTGAAAACACTTCGGGATAGCCTCCCCATGCCAACAATTGTCTAACCGTATCATCTACCATACGCTCTTGCTCGGCATCGAGCCTTGTAAGCAGCTGCCGTGTCCGTAAGCCATCAAACCAGCAGTGAAAAGCGAGGTGCCTTTTTTCCAAGTCGGGATAATTCAGTTGCAGTAGCTCCCAATTCGCTGCGAAATTAAGCTTGCGCAAAAACTCAATCAACACATCATTTCCTAACTGCTGCAGAACCCGTTCGGCCGGTAGCAGCAACGAATTCTCGACGGCAGACAGCCAATGCCGCAAAATGGTAAAAGCTTCGACAGAGGAAAACTGAAACAACTGCCGCCCCTCCTCGACCTGCCCTTGTACTGCCTTCCCGGTTCCGAAGGGCACCCGTTCGGAGAAACGCGGTGACGGCCGCACCACAGTGCCAGTCAGCATTGCTACCCCAGAATGTTTCGCCAGTTGCTGAAGAAAATAAAAATCCTCCGCCGCGTGTCGCCGGTTCATCCCACCAACCGCAAGATAAGCGCTGGCACGACAGGCAAAGGCACTGCCGATGGTGTGATAAGCGTAGGGCGAACCACTCTGTTGCAGGCCGAACAGGTAGCTGCGCAAATAGAGCTCATACAGGCGGATCGCTCTCTCCTGCTGAGGGTCATCCGCCTGTTGGTGGCGAAAAGGGATCGTCGCTGAGGCGAGGCTGTTTTGCGAGAAATGCCTAAAAATGGCCGGCAGATAATTTTCATCCACCAAGGTGTCGGCATCGAGGGAGATCAGCAGCGGATCATTTTCCCAGTCGAGACGCGACAGCGCGAGATCGAAACCAATCTTGCGCGCTTGACCGACCCCTTCTTTGGCAGGAAGTTCCAGCCCCGGAGATGCGGCATCGACCCAGTTCAGATTGAGTTGCGGAAGAGTCCCTTCCGCTAGCCAGTCGAGGGTTGCTCGGTTGTTCTTTTTTTGAGTATAGCTTGCTTCTGGACGGTTATTGACGACGATGATCAAGAGGGTCTGTTGCAGATATCCGCTTGGATTGGCCGCCAGCGATGCCAAGGTTTTCGGTAGCGACTCGGCTTCAGCCAGGCAGGGAATGACGATGGCAGCCCTGAAAACGGAACGTTCAATGCCGCTAAGCTGCCAGTGGCCTTGGGCGGTTCTGGTTTGAAGATATTTTTTGAGCGCTTTGTTCAATTTTAAAACCTGGCAAGCGCGCTAAAAGCCCTGCATGTGATACCGCTCTATAATCTCGCACAACTGCGCAAACGGCTCCCCCTGCCCTTCCAGCCAATGGATCTCCACCCCGTTCTTCTCCATCCGGCGAAAGAAGGTTTCCTGCCTCTTGGCGAACTGACAGATGGCACTCCTTAATTTCTGCACCATATCGTTTCGATTCAATTTGCCTTGCTGGTGCTGGGCGATCAACCGGTATTCCAAGCCGTAAAATTCCAACTTCTCCCAAGGGACTCCTGATTCATGCAGGCGCTGGACCTCTTCAATCATTCCCTCTTCAAACCGCTGCTGCAACCGTTTGGCAATCCGTTGCCGCAAAACCTCCCGTGGCCAGCGCAGACCGAACACCAATGGCCGAAGCTCCGGCAACGGCGGCAAAGCTGCGCCCGCATTCTGCTCACCAAGAGCGATTTCGATTGCCCTGATCAACCGTTGGCGGTCATCGAGATCGGTGCGATTGTGTTGCTCCGGCCTTAACTGCTGCAACAGGATGCGCAGTTGCTCATCCGATTGTTCCGCCAACTGCTTACGCAACTTCTGATCTTCAGGTACTTCCAGCAAACGATAGCCGCGCAGCACCGCATCGAGGTACATGCCGGTCCCGCCACACAGCAGCGGCACTCTATCGCGCCGCCAGATATTCTCAATGGCGGCGAAGCAATCGCGCTGAAACTGAAAAACATTGTACTCGCTGCCCGGCTCAGCGATATCGATCAGATGATATGGAACCTCGCCATATTCCTGCAGATCCTTACCGGTACCCAAATCCATGCCACGATAGACCTGGCGTGAATCAGCGGAAATGATCTCGGCATTGAACCTCTTGGCGGCGCATACCGCCAAGCCGGTTTTTCCCCCAGCCGTGGCGCCAAGAATGACCAGCAGGTTAATCGGTTTCGACATGGTTTCTCCACGAGCAAATTGACACAGGATAGAACAAAAGGCAGCCACTTCCTATGCAAATCGTTTTGCCTCCGCCCGCTTCTTTGCTATAGTCCGCCTGACTGACGACCAAACAGGATTATTATGAGCGAGAAACAACCGGAACCGATCATACTCCCCCGCGGCCAACACAGTATCTCACGCCAGCAGGTAGATGAAGATACCCTGAAGGTTCTTTACCGCCTGCATCGCAATGGTCAGCTTGCTTATCTGGTCGGCGGCAGCGTTCGCGACCTGCTGCTCGGTCGCCAACCGAAGGATTTCGATGTCGGAACAGACGCCACACCCGCACAAATGCGCCGTCTGTTCCGTAACTGCTTCCTGGTCGGCAAGCGCTTCCGGCTGGCCCATATCCGCTTCAAAGATAACAAGGTGATCGAGGTAGCGACTTTCCGCCGCCATCCCAGTGAAGAGGAACTGCCGGACGATCCGGACGAGCATTTCCATTTTGTCCAGAATGTCTTCGGCACCCCGCGGGAAGATGCCTACCGCCGCGATTTCACGATCAACGCACTGTTTTACAACATCGCCGATTTTTCGGTGATCGATCATGTCGGCGGATTGGAAGACCTGCACGCCAAACGGATTCGGATGATCGGCGATCCGCTGGTTCGTTTCGAAGAAGATCCGGTGCGGATGCTACGCGCCCTTGAATTTGCTGCGCGACTTGACTTCAGTATCGACCCAGCAATTCTTGACGCTATCCAAAAGAAGAAAGAGCTGATTGCGACGGCAGCTCCGGCCCGCATCCGCGAAGAGATCATGGAGCTGTACCGGCACAAGGTGGCCGGACCGGTCCTGAAGCAGTGCCGTGAACTGGACATGCTGCCGCACCTGCTGGCGGGCTACCCAGGCACTGACGAAAGCATTGAACTGATCTGTAAAATCGATCAACGCACCGCCTCCGGAGTGCTGATCGAGGAGTCCTTCGCCATTGCTGCCCTCTATCTTCGGTTGTTCATGGACAGTTGCCCGCCATCACCGCAGGTTCATATCACCGAAGCCTTGCACAAAGCGAACGAGATCATCATCCCCCACTGCCGCTATTTCAGCATCGCACAAGGAATTCGCCACCAGGCCCGCGAACTGCTGGTCGGTTGTTTCCGACTCTCGCGCGGTCGCGGGATGCGCGGCGAGCGGCGTTTTCTGCAGCATCCATTTACCCCGCAAGCAATGGAACTGTTCCGCCTTTGGGCCGAAGTTCGACCGGATCTTGCCCCCCAGGTTAAAGAATGGCAGCGAGCCTTGCAGTCCCCACCGGCACCAAAACAACCACCCAGAAGGGGTCCCCGCCGCCGGCGGAAAAGAAAACCGACTACCAAAATCGGTTAGCCGTAGGAGGCTGGAAGACAGAATTGAGCTAAAAACAAGAGACACTCCGAGGTAAACTTATTACCCAAAGGAGTACGTCAGGAGCAAGAAGAACTCAGCCGAATAAGTCGTTCGTGAAATCCGCAGAAAAACTCGTAAGAAATACTCTTCGGAAGAAAAGGTTCGCATTGTCCTTGAAGGATTGCGTGGCGAATCCAGTATACCGAACTGTGCCGTCGTGAAGGGATCAACGCAAATCTGTACTACAAATGGGGTATTCGATGGCAGGGGTACGGGCTGCGGTTGTGAGAATCTGCAGCATGATGACCATATCAGATCAGGAGTTTTCCGATCTGCGCAATTTGATCCATATGCGCTTCGGGATCAAATTGACCGAGCAGAAACGGTCCTTCCTGGTCGGCCGGCTCCAGAAATTGATGCGTAAACTAAGCCTGGACACCTTTTCGCAGTACTACCAATATCTCACCGAAGAAAAAAACGAAGCCGCGCTCGGTGAGCTGGTCGATCTGATTTCAACCAACCACACCTACTTCAATCGCGAAAAAGATCACTTTGAATACTTTATTGACATCGCGCTGCCAACGGTTGCTGAAAAACTGAAACGCGAAAACCTCAGGGACCTGCGGGTTTGGTGCGCTGGCCGTTCATCCGGTGAGGAGCCCTACACCCTGCTGATTCTGATGATGGAGTATTTTGGCCCTGAATACAGCTCATGGGACACCGGAATTCTTGCCACCGGCATCTCCGACCGGGCGCTGACCGTTGCTCGTTCGGCTGCCTACGGCAGTGAACGAGTCCAGCAGCTGCCGGAATATTTAAGCCGCAAGGACTACACCCCTGCCGGGCCGGGAGAAATGGCGGTGACGGAAAAAGTAAAGCTGGAGGCGACCTTCAGACGTTTCAACTTGATGAACACCAGCTTCTCGTTCAAAAAACCGTTTCAGATAATTTTTTGCCGTAACGTCATGATTTACTTTGATCAGCCGACACGCGATGCTCTGGTCAACCGCCATCACCAATTCAACGAACCGGCTTACTACCTGTTTATCGGGCACTCGGAAACCCTTGGCCGCAGCCAGACCCGCTACAAATATCTACAGTCGGCCCTCTATAAAAGAGAAGAGCACTAATGACAAAACTTATCCGCGTTCTCGTTGTCGATGATTCTGCATTGGTCAGAAACATTCTCAGTCAGGGGCTGTCTATTGATCCGAATATCGAGGTGGTCGGGACTGCTTCCGATCCCTATATCGCCCGCAACAAGATCATCGAACTGAACCCCGATGTTCTGACCCTCGATGTGGAAATGCCCCGCATGGACGGCGTAGCCTTCCTGCGCAAACTGATGCCCCAGTATCCGATACCGACCGTCATGGTCAGCTCGTTGACGCAACGGGGCAAGCAGATTACTCTTGACGCCCTCGCCGCCGGTGCCGTTGATTTTGTCGCCAAGCCTTCCTCCAATGTCGCAACGGGTCTGAACGACATGCTGATGGAACTGCGGGCAAAGGTCAAAATCGCCTCGACCGCAAATGTTGCGCACTGGAAAGGCAAGCGGGTCATTTCCCCGCCACAGCACGCCGGCAGCACCGGCCTAGCCAAATCGACCGACAAAGTTATTGCAATCGGCGCTTCGACCGGGGGCACCGAAGCGATCCGCAGAATTGTAGAAGAATTACCCGCCAACACGCCCGGCGTCGTCATCGTGCAGCATATGCCACCCGGTTTTACCAAAATGTTTTCTGACCGCCTGAATCAACTTTGCCAGATGGAAGTCAGAGAAGCGAAAGACGGTGACCGTGTCCGTACCGGGCTGATTCTGATCGCGCCGGGCGGCGTTCAGATGAAAGTGATTCGCAGCGGCGGTTTTTACCAGATCCGTTGTGCCGGCACCGAAAAAGTCAGCGGTTACTGCCCTTCTGTGGATGTGATGATGGACTCTGTTGCCGATCATGTCGGCAAAAATGCGATCGGCGCCATGCTAACCGGGATGGGACGGGACGGAGCCAACGGGATGCTGGCGATGAAAAACGCCGGCGCGCGTTGTATTGCGCAGGACGAGGCAAGCTCAGTCGTTTTCGGCATGCCGAAAGTTGCCTTCGAAAAAGGGGGCGCAGAGCGGTTAGTCCCGCTCAACAAGATTGCCACCTCACTACTAGGACTCCTAATGGAGAAGAAATAGATGGGACAGGTCATCTTAGGAGTGGGAGACTACGGCACCTCAATCAGCTGGGCGATGAAGTAAAAACCTTTTCCCTAGGTTCCTGTGTTTCCGTCATTCTGCTCCCCCCCAAACCCAGAACGGTCGACATGGGGGGTAAATCATGAAACGGATAATCATCGCAGACGATTCGGCAACCGCCCGGATGTTCATCAAACGCTGTCTGGAAATCATCGGTCTTGGGGATTCCGAGATCTTCGAAACCGAACATGAACGGGCTGGAATTCCTCAAAGTGAAATCAGAAGATCCGGCGGTTGCCGGAATCCCGGTGGTTTAATTTCAACCGAGACCGGAGCGGATATCATCCAAGAAGCGAATTTTTACGTGCCAAAGAGGCCATCAAAAAACCCTTCACGCCGGATCTGATCAACTAACCGCTCGGCGCTTTGCTTTGATATTGATAGCCGGCCCGCTTGGGGAAAGTGATCGGACCGACACAAGGAGAATTTTGTGGACCATGCACAGAATATCATCGAGGTAACCCAGGAGATCTTCTCCAGCATGATTATGATGGAGGTCACTTCGGGAGAGCCGATCAAGCGCAACAAATAGATGCTCAAAAACAACAGCTCAGGCATTATCGGCATGGCTGGCAACATAAATGGCCTGCTTACGGTAACACCTATCGAACGAAGCGGCATTAGCGATTACCGCAGCATTTCTCGGCATGAAAATCGACGAAGATGTGTGCGATGCCATCGGCAAATTAGCCAACTAGCTTGGCAGCAACATCAAAGTAGCCCTCGACCCGGAAGGGACCGAGTGAAACTGTCGATGCCCTTGGCCATCTCCGTGCTGGAATACTCCATCGACTGTCTTGTCGATGCAAAAAATGTCACTGTTCCTTTCGAACTGGAAGGATTCCCAACTCTGGTCGAGCTGCAAATCGGTCCAGAATCACCTGCTGATCCTGATTACAGCTGGCGAAGCTGAAAAGGAAATTATTTTGGAATTTGCTAAAAAAATTATTCAATCAGCCGAAGAGATCTTTGACATCATGATTTTCATGGAGATCTCTTCGGTTCCCCCATTAACGGAATGGAAAGAAATCCTCGATAGCCATGTTTCTTCCATGATC
>NZ_QKAP01000105.1 GCF_003247215.1 Malonomonas rubra
AGCGCTGCCCGCGCAATGGACAGCAGTTGGCGCTGACCCTGGCTCAGACCGGAACCGCGCTCACCGAGCACATCAAGGTCATTGCAATCTAGGGTGCCATCGCCGTCAGTATCCGCATCGGCCACGCCACAGCCACAGTACCCCGGTTCGATTTTCAAGGGGTCGGAGGGGCAGTTGTCAATGGTAAAAGTTGCGGTACAGCTTTTATCTGTTGTCATGTCCACTGAGCCGGAAGTGCATTCTGCTGCATCCGGACCGCTCCACCACTCAAAGACCGAGCCGCTGTCAGCCGTAGCCGTGACCGTGGCCACCTCACCATAGTTATAGGTACCTGCACCGGACATTGTTCCGCTTCCGGACCCCGAAGCGGTAAGGGTCAAGGTGGGGTTTGCGTCTGGGGTTGAATTTAACGCTCCCACCGCGTCAATTCGAGGGTAGATCACATCGACCCTGGAATCATAAGTGGGTATGCCGGTACTTTTCAAAATATTCTCGATCTCATCTGGCGACAAGAATGGATTTTTCTGGACCATCAAGGCAGCTAACCCCGCGGCATGGGGTGAGGACATTGACGTTCCTGACATATTGCTGATACCTCCCACCAAGCCAGAAGAATCGATTTTTGCCCCTGGTGCGAGGATGTCAAGTTCTGGTGACACATTACTGAAGCAGGCAATTTGATCCGCATCGGTTTGCGTGTCCGTGCATGCACTCCAAAAAGCGGCATGCACATCAGCGTCGTAAACCGCCCCGACAGAAATAGTTGAAGACAGACATGCCGGTTCGCCCATTCCTGCAGTGTTGGCGGCATTGCCGGAACTTGCAAACAGAACAATGCCAGCCGCTTTAACGGCGTCTGCAGCAGCAGCAGAAGCAGGATAAAACGAATCGCAATTACCAGAATAAGTAGAACTTGATCCAAGGCTTAGATTAACAACACGGATGTCATATGTATCTCTGTTACTAACGACCCAGTCGAGGCCCGCGATGGTGTCTGCAATAAAACCGTTACCAGAGTCATCCAGCACTTTAATCGCAACAATTTTTGCTTCAGGCGCCACCCCCATATAGGTTGTGTTCCCGGAAGTGATAATCCCTGAAACATGTGTGCCGTGTCCGAGACCGTCTTCTGCGCTGCCTGGACCGCTAGCCCTTGATCCACCGAAGCTCTCATCCCCCGGACAGCCGTGATATAAGAAGCACTCTTCCCAGAGAAGGTCATTATCCAAGTCTGGATGATCAGTATCGATGCCGCTATCAATTACTGCAACTGTCACCCCGGTACCGACATTGCCGGCAGTATGGGCGGCATCCGAACTCATTAGCGGGCCGCTTTCTGCAAGCTGGGCATTCATCATTATATCTTCAATAATTATGGCAATATTGGGATTGTCCTTTAGCTTTTCCAAGGCTTTCTGGTTAATCCTGCCAGTAATCCACGGAATGTTTTCCAGCTGATGTCCAACTTTGATGTCATTTTTGCGTTCTTCCGGAGAGAAGGCCATCATCAATACTTTTTTTTGCAACCTCTTGATGTCTTGTTTGCTGATAAAGTGGTCTGGGTCTGCTGCGGTCGTCATCTTTTTAATTGAAGGCCGTTCCCATTCTTCCTTCAGTTTGATAAGGACAGCGACCTCTTCCCCGGAGGCAGCTTTTTGCTTAATTTTGTCGCTGATAACCGGGAGGTAGCGCTCTGCTTGACCGGGAAGGTTCACATTCCCGGCAAACGCAGATATTCCGCTCAAAACTATCACAATGGTTACAGCGATACAGAAAAGAGGCTGCGCTGATTTTTTCATGTCCTTATAATCCTGATTGGGATGTTGGCCAATCCGTATGGGGTGCATATGCGTATGACGACACACCACTGGTTTGGTTCTCTGCAATGAAAAAAGAGGATAACGTTTTTCAGTATATGTTATTTTTGTGTTTCTGCCCAGAATTCAAAATACCCAATCGCCGCAAATCACTATTTTTGCGCCTGAAAAGAATTATCATCAGCCATCTGTCTTACGTTTGAAATGTCACGTAACGGTGGTGCGGCAAACAGATTCACCCCAAGATCTACCCGGCCTTTCTGGCGAACGAAAAGAGCATAGCCAGATTGGTAAAGCGTTGCCAACGTGAAGTATTTTAGGTCTATGCCAATAACGGCTAATTTTCCCCCATGGATCAGCAAGGTCAGCGTAAGATGGCAGTACTTCGAAAGACGGGGAGGGGCTATTCCGTGAATTCTTCTTTGGTCTTCTCCACCTGTTCGGCGTAATGCGCCAGCAGAGTCCGCCTAGACAGCATGTAAAGGACCTTTTGTCGGTTTGCACTGTCGACCACCGGAATTTCGTCTAGATTGCGGGCGGTCAACTTTTTCATTACCTCGGTTAGGTGTTCCTCCGGGGTCACGTAAATCACGTTTTTGGTTGCCATGTCGCCTGCAATCACCAAGGTAGGCGGAATATCCTCGTTGAGGATCCTGCGGATATCGTTCACAGAGAAGATGCCGGTCATCAGCCCCTCGTTATTGACCACCGGGTAGTAGGCGGTCTTCGCCGCGGCGATCTTATCAAGGATGTCCGGCAGGGTCATGTGTTCGGGAATGAAGGTTGGCTTGCGCCCTTTACGCGCCAAGGTATGGACCTGGATTCCTTCTAGTACATCAATTACGAAATCCCCGAGATGGGCTGGGGAGTCGAAGCGACCGGGGACCTGTTTTTCGTAGATAGTGTTTTTGCGCATCACAATCATTGCAACTACGCAAACTAGCATCAGTGGGGCGAGCAGGCCGTAATTCCCAGTTAATTCAGAAACCATGATCAGGGTAGCGATCGGTGCGTTGGCGACCCCGGCGAAAAAGCCTGCCATTCCGACCAGCACATATGCACGCGGATCCTGAGTGATCGCCGGGAAAAGCAGCTCTGCTGAAGCGCCAAAGGCGCCACCCAGCATGGCACCGATCACCAGTGAAGGGGCAAAGACACCGCCGGAGCCGCCGGAGGAGATGGTCAGGCTAGTGGCGATGATCTTGCCTAGCGCAACCACCAGCATCACCCAGAGTGCCATCTTGCCGTACAGTGCTGCCTGTACCCAGCCGTAACCGGACCCAAGCACCTGCGGGATGAACATCGCCATAATTCCGAGAGCCAGGCCACCGAGCGCCGGCTTCTGCCAGTTTGCCAGCGGTAGCAGTCTGAAAGCGTCGCGCAGGCCGTAGAATGTTTTTACGTAGACCGCGCCGAGCAGCGCGCAACAGACGCCTAAGGCCAGATAGAGCAGCAGCTCCGCTGGGTGGTCAAAGCGAAAGTGTGGCGTATCGAGCAGCGGTTTCCAACCGGTGATAGCCCCGAACAGCGAGTAGGCGATAATCGAGGAGATGATACAGGGGATGAGTCCTTCATGCTCGAATTCCGGGTCGCGGTAGAGAACCTCAACGGCAAATAGCGCACCGCCCAGAGGAGAACGGAAGGTTGCGCCGACTCCACCGGCCATGCCGGCGAGCAACAGAATGCGTCGGTCCGTGGTTGTCAGGTCGAGCTTGGTGGCAACAAAAGAACCGAACCCGGCACCGATCTGGGCGATCGGCCCTTCTCGTCCGGCCGAGCCGCCGGTGCCGATTGTCACGATCGATGCAATGCTCTTGACGATCGGCACCCGGCCACGGATGATGCCGCTTTTCCGGTGAAAGGCTTCCAGCGCGCCGTCAGTGCCGTGCCCTTCAGCCTCCGGGGCATATTTATAGACCAGCCAACCAGAAAAGAGTCCGCCGAGCGCCGGGATCAGAAACAGGCACCAGCGATAAGGGGTAGCGAGCCCGCCGATGAAGCTGGTAAAGGAGGATTCCGGGGTGCCTTCCAGGGGGGGATGAAAATTACCGACCTTGCCGAGCATCAAGTGTTCAACACTGTTGGTGGCAAAATAGAAGAAGAGTGCACCGCAACCGGCAACGACTCCTACCAGCGCCGCTAAAATCAGCAGGCGGAATCCTGTGCGGTCGAGAACCTTAAGCAGTCCATTGATGATCGGCATCGAAAAACCTTGAAAATTCAATCAGATTAAAAAACTGCCTTGTTTTTTAACAGGTTTATGATGGGTGAACAAGGGTGTAAAGCCGGACTCTCCCATCTAGATTAGTGTGTTTTACACGATATACGCAGCCGATTCGCCGCTGCTGCCAACTCATAAAGGCGCGGCATTGCCAGATGTCCAGCCTTCCAGGGGAGGAGCAGATCGAGCCCCTGCTGATCCACCTGCGCCAACGCCTGCCGCAGGGTTTGGAGCAGACCATCCTTCTGTTCCGGCTCTTGTTGATGGCAATAAGCGAGCAGGCGACCAATCGATTCAGTCTGTCCGGCGTCAACCAGCTGTTCAACTTTCGAGAGGTCGATTCGGATATGGCCGTATTCTATCTGTCGCAGTTCGCGGACCAAAATTTTCGTTTCCCGCTGGCCACGCAGGGGGCCAGTCTGTAAATCGATTCGGCGCCTTTGTTGTGGGCGAAGAGGCTTTTTTTCTGTCGCTGTGGGGGCAGGACCGGCAATTTGCTTAGCTTTGTCACTGACATCAAAAACCCGGTAGTTATCGAGCATGATCACCGTATCGGCGACCGCCAGGTAGTCGCCTGAGCCGCCGGTGACGATCACAGTTGAGACCCCCTCCTTTTCATACAGTTCCCGGACCCGGTGTAGCAGCGGCGTGATCGGTTCCTGAGCGTCCGGCACCAGTTGCTGCATCCGCTCGTCACGGATCATGAAGTTGGTCGCTGAGGTATCTTCATCGATCAACAGACAGTTACAGCCGCATTCAAGCGCTTCGATTATATTGGCGGCTTGGGAAGTGCTGCCGCTGGCGTTATCAGTGGAAAAACAGTCTGTTGTCCGGTTGCCAGGTAAAGTGCCGATGAAAGGGCTGATGTTGACCCCGTTGACCGCCCGGTGATCCTCGGCGCGGATTTTGACCGCCTCGGGCAAGGTCGCGACTAGCTCGCGACCGTCATCGGGGATATGATTATAAATCCCCCGTTCCAAGGCTTGCAGCAAGGTCGATTTGCCGTGGAAGCCACCGCCGACGATCAGGGTTACTCCTCGAGGCACGGCCATGCCGGTCACACTGCCTTGGTTTGGCAGCTCAAACCTTTGCTCCAGTGACGGGGGAGAGTGAAAGGGAACGCCCGCTTTCAGCGGACGATCATCGATGCCGCTCCTGCGTGGCAGGATCGCGCCGTTGGCGACAAAGGCAATGGCGTTTGCGGTCGGCAACAGTTCGCGTAGCATCTGCTGATCTTCGGCCTGTTCGATATGCCGCTGCAGCAATTGTAGTTCACGTTTTTGCCATTGCAGTCCATCGGCGATAATCTTCGGCAGTTCGCTGAAGAACATCTGCGTCGCTTCGTCCACCAGGATAGAGCGCCCTGAGCCGGGCAGGGCAAACAGCAGGCGGGCTTCGATCTGTTGGTCGGTCACCAGAACCGCATTGCGGCGCAGTACCTGCTGACCGCTGGTGGCGATCGAAATCTCTCCGCTGCGACCGGTCCCGCGCCGACCTTTGACATGCTTTTTGATCGCTTCCGCAAGCATCCGGCCGAGGATGTCTTCCAGGGCAGTTTGGCGGATGCGGTTTTGCCAGAAGGTTTTCGGCAGGCCGTGCTGCTGTAAACCAATCTGGATGCTGATCCGCGACGGCAGGGCAAAAGGGTCGCCCTGGACATGGTCGATCGAGAGTTGAAAAGGGCCGAAGTCGTAGTTCCCCTGTAGCTGTTTGTAGGCCTTGTAGCCTCGGCCGTCGATCTGCTGTAAGCGCTGGCGCAGCCGCTCCATAAACTTAGGTGCTCAGGCGCGGGGCCAAGTACTGGCCGTAAAGTTTTTGTGCAACCTGATCGGTTTCACTGCCGGAGAGTTCGGCAAAGGTCAGCAGCGGGTCGGCCAGGGACAGTCCTTCCGGTTGCCAGCCGGTCCAGCTGCACTGGCGGCCGAACGGTTGCAGCATGGTGATGCTGCCGTCCGGGTCGGGGGTTAGGTGCAGTTGCAGCATCAATCGCAGCTGCTGCTCCGGGGGCAGATAGAGTACGGCGTTCTGTGGCTTGAAGCCGCTGATCAGCAGCGACGCACCTAGCTCGCCGCCGATCAGTACCTGTTTGCCTTCCGGCAGTTGCTTCAGTCGTTCCGGCAGATGGGATACGGTGTAGCCGGGCGTCAGCGCGCAGCGCTGCAGCATCAGTTTCGGCCGCAGGGTTTCCAGGTAGCCGAGCTGCCAGCGCTGTAGCAGCTCCTCGACGGCATGCAGTTGACGTTTACCATCCTCAACAACCAGATTCCCCCTTTTTTCCAGTTCGCCGAACAGGCTGCCGATCGCGCCGAGAGCGATGCCCGCGTCGTCTGCCAGCATCCGGTAGGAGGCAGTGATCGCCTTCTGGTTGCGCAGGAACTGGTAGACCAGTTTCAAACCGGCGGTGCGGAACAGGCGGTCGGCAGTTGGCGGTTTGGGGGCATGCTTCTGCCCACCGATTTCGATGTAGAGTGGCAGTTGGCACAGGAACAGATTCCCTGCACAATCGACATACTCTATCCCCTGCTGTTTCAGTAGCGCCGCCATTTTCGGGGAGATGTAATGGCTGACCAGCAGGGGACTGGAGTTGCTCGGCGCGGGGGTGGTTTTGATCTGGTGGATGACCAGATCAATCAGGGTCGGAGTCAGCTTCGTTACTAATTTCAGATAAAAATAGCGGTCGCCCCAGGGACCTGAGAGCCGGAAGGTGCCGGCAAAGGGGCCACCGACCTTTTTCAGCATGAACTCGATTTTGCTTCCGGGGATGTTGCGGATTGACTTCAGGCTGTCGTATATGATCTGTTCGTCTTTTAGAAGTGGCTTCCTAGGCATCAATTCTCTCTTTTAATCGCAGTCTGTGTTCATGGTAAATGCAGTGTTCATCATTTTTGGATCTTGTAGATTGAACCGGATGCCGTTGCGTTTGTCAAGCGTCGATGCGACAAAAACAGGGTCGGTTGGCCGAACGGAATTTAGGCTCTAAATTAAGCAGTTTGAGGACATGTTGTAAACGATTTGAAGTAGATAAGATTATTTTTCTCGAATAATCTGTATTAGATTGTGTGCATGGAGGCTTAAGATGCGCTTTCCCTCTGGTTGTTTATTCCTTGTTTGTTGTTTTTTGACTTGTTCGAGAGTGTTTGCTACGACGCCACTGGTTGAGGGAAAAACCGCAACCATGCCGCAAATCGGCGGCCGGTTTGCCTAGAAAGCGAACCGGCTTTATTTAGTTGTGGTTCCAAAGGTGAAAAAGTTTATGTGGCCAGCGGCAGTCGCAAGGTGACGGTTGTCCCTTGGCCGAGCGTGCTTTCCACCTGGATGCTCCCTTGGTGGTCATCGACGATCTGCTTGACGATGCTCATGCCGAGTCCCAGCCCGCCGACTGCGGTATTGCTTGAATCGCAGCGGTAGAACTTGTCGAAAATTCTCCCCAACTGTTCTTCAGTCATGCCGATCCCTTGGTCGGTGATCGTAATCTTGTAGATATTGTCCACACTAGCTCCGGAAACGCTGATGTGGGTATTCCCCGGCGAATACTTCACCGCATTGCTCAACAGGTTTTCCAGAACCTGTACGAATCTTGCTTTGTCGGCCAGTGCGGGGTGTTGTTGTCGCTCCGGCAGGTCTATATCGAAGCGGTGCTGATCACTGGCCAGCTGGAAGTTGTTGATAGTACGCCGCAGCAGTGCACCCACCTCGGTCGGCTGGATATCGAGGGGGATTGGTTGGCCCGATTCTATGCGACTGATGTTTAGCAGGTCATCGACGATTTTCGACAGCGACTCAGAACGGTTGAGGATCTCCTCCATGAAGTCACGCTTCTGGTCGACGCTGAAATGAGCTTCCATCTCACGGTCGAGCAGCAGTTCGCTGTAGCCGAGGATCGAAGTCAGCGGCGTGGTCAGTTCGTGGGCGGCCGTCGAGATGAACTCGGTCTTGATCTGTTCCAGAGCGCGTTCGCGGGTGACATCACGCAATACCGAAACGATGCCGGTCTGCGAACCGCGATGGTCAAGGACCGGGGAGCTGTGTACCTGGATGATTCGGTGGGGCGAATTCTCGGTAGCAGGCAGGTCGATATCGAATGGCGGCATGGATTCAAGCTGGGTCGGGTCGGGAAGGCTGTCCAGCACCTTTTTGAACAGCGGTTGGCCGGGGGCACCAAGCAATTTTTCCGCAGGGCTGTTGTGTGACAGAACCTTGCAGGAGAGGTCGGTGACGATCAGTCCGTCAGCTACCGATTTGAGCAGGGCGTCAATCCGGCGGTGGGCGTCTTCTGCTTCACGCAACGCGTGTTCGCGAAGGATCCGGGCGTTCACGAGCTCATCGATGTTCTTGATTGTGCCGACCACTCCCATATCGATATTGCGGCCTGGAACCGGAGAACTGGAAAAAAGGACCGTAACCCGTTGTCCCTGGGCCGTTTCCACCTGAGTTTCCAAGTTGGTTACCCGGCGTCGCAGCAGAGCCGATGCGAAGCTTGCTTCGGTCAGGGTTTGTGGCGGATTCGGGAAAAGGTCAGCCAACGGTTTTCCAAGCAGATTGTTTTCCTCGCATGCGAACAGCTCAAGGGTGGCGTGGTTGACCTGCTTGAGGATTCCCTGCTGGTCGGCGACCACCAAGGGGTCGATGATCGATTCCAGGATCTGTTGCAGCGATTCACGCGAATTCCGGGCGCGAGCTATGTCCTGGGTCATCGCGTTGATCGCTTCTCCCAGTTTTTCGAAATCGCGGTCCTGATAGAGTTCGAGGTAATGGTCGTAATCACCGGAACCTACTTTACCTGCGTGCTCAATTAGGAGGGAAATATTTCGGGTCAGATGGCGGACCACGCGCGTCGACAGAGCACCGCTGAGGACTGTAACCAGGATGCAGGTCAGGCCGGCAAGCAGTTTTAGATTGGTCAATTCTTCAATGAAGGTGGCGTACGGCCTAGTGGAAACCACTTGCCAGCCTGTCAGTTTGACCACTTCTGCCGCGAAGAAGACGTCATTGTCCAGATACTCAAGCCGTTGCGGATTTTTCGGCAGTTGTCCGGTGAAGGTCGAAAAGATCGGAACGCCATCTTTTTGTGAAATGATCTGCTTATGGTCGAGTAGCGTGAGGTTGCCGTCGTCAACATGCAGCAGGATTTTATCGAACAGTTGTAGCAGTTCCTCAAGGGGAATGGTAATCAGCAGGGTGCCGATGAACTCATCGCCAAAGTAGCCGATCTTGGTGACAGCCAGTTGCAGAGCGGGCTTATCGAAACCGGCACTTCTTTGACTGATGCCGACTTGGACCTGATTCGGCTTGGCCAGAGAACGGGCAACCACTGGGGTCTGCTTCTGGTTGAAAAAATATTCCGAGGGGCGGCTGTTGACCAGTCGGACCGTTTCATTGCCATCTTTGTCAAGATAGCTGATCAGCGGAAAACTGTCACTTAGAACGGTGAAGTGCCTCACGAACACTTCTTCCAGCGGCAGGTCGCCGTAGCGCTGATGGAAGCCCTCTAGGTCAAGGCCTTCCAGTGTCTGGATCAGACTGTGCAAGTAGGAGTCGATGCTCTGGGCCGCTTCTCTCGAGGTGTGCTCGAGTTCGTTTGTCTGTAACTTGAATATAACCGGTATAAACAGAGAATAACTTAAGGCACCAAGGAAAAGGGTGGTTGCCACGATTGTGGCGCATTGTAGAATCAGAAATCTTTGGCGGATACTCAGCATAGCAGGAAAGTTTCTTTTATTCTGTCTTGGCCGGTACCGCGTTCAGTGACAGCATGATCTCTCTTGCGTCCTTGCTGAACAGATAGTCGATAAATTCTTGCGTTAGCCCGGTTGGTTGTCCCTGCCAGACAATTCCAAACGGTACCACCAGTTTGTAGTGTCCATTCTGCACATTCTCAATCGAGGGGGCCACCCCCTCAAAGGCAAACTGGATTAAGCTTTTTTTCTGGATCTGGGCCTGCGGTAGATAGCCGAAACTATAGCGGTACTGGCCTAGGGTATCGCAGGCTTCCGGAGTGCTGTAGACAGTGCGGCCGGCAGGATTGTCGATTTGACTCATTTCGGGGATGTGGTGTTCCAGTACCTCTTTAGATGAATCGCCATCTTCCCGATTGGCGATATAGATCTTGTGATCGGGACAGTTGCCCAACTGGTTCCAGTTGGTGATCGTGCCTTTTTGAATGGCGATGAACTGTTCTGTGGTGATGTTGGTGACGCAGGCTTCGGGAAGGTTGGCGATAAAAACCACCGGTGAATAGGCAAATGTCCGCTCGGTTAGGCCTTCTGCTTGCTCTTTCGGCTTAAGCGGTCGAGCGATTCGGGCCAGTTCTGTTCTTCCGGCCAGCAGCAGTTTAATTCCGCCGCCGCTGCCGACGCTGTTCGGAATCATGATATGGCTGTCCGGATGCTTTTCCAAAAACGATTGGGCCAATTTGCGCAGCAGGTATTGGCTGTCACCGGTCCCGGCTATGGTAATAGTTTCGCCAAAGGAGAAGGAGGGGGAGCATATGAAAACTGAAATGCAGCCAAGCAAGAGTCCGGTAGGGAAGATCTTTTTGACGAATTTCATCATACAGAGCTCCAAGGATGGGGTGCGTTATGAAGCTTTAATCATGGCCTCCAGGCGGGGAACTGTCAAGCAAGATTTGTAACAATTTTTCAATAAAGGTCTTGAAAACTTTGACCTTTTTTCTGCCGATGCGGGGTTGTTCTGCTTCTGTTTCCGGTAATTAAATGTGGTCGGGAAGCGTTTGTTGGGGAAGCGCGGGAATACCGCTGGACGGTTTTTCTTGTAATCTACTGTTTTATTTTTGGCTTTAACCTTTCTCCACGCGATATTTTTCTACCGAAAAGCTAAAATCTGTTTGCAGATTTGCAAGTTGAATGGAAATCCTTGTGATTACTTATTGTTAAGTGTTCTTTTTGCTTTTCAGTGTGTTCGTTTTTGGCGTTTATTTTTGCGTTGGTGCAAAAAAAGCTGGGTTTTATCTATTTTTGTTGTGCTGATAAATTCCTTTAGTAACAGGCAGTTGAGGCGTTTTCTTGTTTTTTAGAACATTGGTATATTTGTTGCTTTTTGAGACCTCTGAATTACGTTTCTCTTTTGATGAAAATATAAAGGAGTCAATCATGCAGGCAACTATCAATGACGTACAAATCGGTTATGATGATTACGGGCAGGGGCCGACAGTCCTTTTTGTCCATGACTATCCTCTCAACCGGAAGATGTGGCGACCGCAGGTGCAGCCGCTGGTAGATGCCGGGTTCCGAGTCGTGCTGGTCGATTTGCGCGGTTTCGGTGAGAGTGAACTGGAATCGGGGCGGGTTGGCATCGACACATACAGCGCTGACGTCATCGGTCTGCTCAACTACCTGGGGATAGGCCGGGCGGTGGTCTGTGGTTTGTCGCTTGGTGGGTATGTATTGTTCGATCTGATGGAGAATTACCCGCAACGCATCGCGGGGGCCTGTTTTGCGACCAGTCGACCTGTTTCAGATGACATTCAGGAACGGGCCAGACGGAACGAGCTACTTAGCGCCTTGCAGGAGGGGCGTGTCGAGCAGGTTAAGGAAGAGCTTTACGGTATGCTGTTTGCCGGTCAGGAAAAGACCCTGTCCGAGTCGCTCCGGGATGAGGTACGTGACTGGATTCAAACACTGAAGGGGAAAACTCTGGATGTCGCTTTGCAGGCAATCGGGCAGCGGAAGGATTATACCTTCCTGCTTAAGTCGCTGAAGATTCCCACCTTGCTGGTCGGTGCGGAAAAAGATCCGATTACCCATCATAACCATACCGATATCATGGCGCAACAGTTGCCGAACTGTTACAAAGCGGTCAAGTTAAGCAGTGGCCATCTGGTCAATATGGAAAAGGCCGATGAATTTAACGCTCATTTTATTGATTTCCTGCGCAACCTGACTCCGCAGAGAAGGCAGAAGTCATTGCTGCAGGTATGTTCAGCCATTTAAACAGTCCCTGCGATTAAGCGAGTTGTTTTCTGTTAATACGGGTTCTGGCCGAAAATGGCGGAGCCCGTTTTTATTTGCGCTGAAAGGGGTTTGTCTGCAGAAAATTGCAATTGTATACAAAATGTGTGACAATGCCATAAATCTATTTTTTTAATTTATATGTAAAAAAAGGGAGAGGATATCATGGGCCTGAAGAATTTGCTGGGTGGGCAGACTCTGCCCAAAGAGACTCACCTCGAAGTGCTGCCTCCGCATCAGGTTGTTGAGCATTGTTTCTGTCCGAACGGGCACAGTATCCTGAGCGACCAACATCAGTACGATGGCTACCCGGGAATCCTGCTGAAGCTGAAAGCGGCCGAGCAGGAAGGCCTCTTGTCGCTTAGTCCGATTATCGGTGACCCGGCCCGTACCTTCCACAATTTCAGGCAACAAAATGGTGATGTCATCGATATCTGTTGTCCGGTTTGTGATACGGTTTTTCCAATCTATAACCAGTGTGGCTGTGGCGCTCATCTGATCGCTTTATTTACCTCGCAAAAAAATGATTACTCCGATTGTATAGGCATCTGTCAGAGGATCGGTTGCCTGAACGCCGAAATTATCAGTGGTCGAGAGTTGCGTTTGCTCGATCGTGTCAATTACTTTTAGGCTCGGAGGTTTTCTCCGCACGGCATTTCTTGACAGCTTCCGGCTCCCTTTGTATATAAGCTGAATAACGTTTACGGTTAGTTGGCCAGACCGGATGAGGGAAGATTTCTTTTTTTTAAGTTGCCGCAGGGCTGGAGAGAATCTATGAAAATTGGACTGATCGGAATCGGCAAAATTGCCAATTACCAGATGCAGGCGATTTCCCATACCAAAGGGATCAGCCTGGTTGATGCGCACGATCTTGATCCGGTCAAAGTAGAAGAACTTCCCGGCAGCGTGACCTTTTACGATGACCTTGATGCGTTGCTCAAACGCTCCAAGGCAGATGCATTTCTCGTTTCAACGCCGACCCCGACTCACTTTGAGGTGGCGATGAAAGTGATCGAAGCCGATCGGGTAGCGATCGTAGAAAAACCGCTCTGTATCAGTCCTGCGCAGGAAGATGCTTTACGAACTGCGGCGGTGACCCGCAAGCTGCCACTTTATACCGCATTTCACCCGTCTTATGGCCGCGAGGTCGAATGGTGGGTTGAGCAGAGGGCACAGAAGAACTTTGATCTGGGGCGTTTGCTCGGTTTTGAATCCTGTATCTCCGATCCCTATTACTTGCATGGTGAGTTGAGTCTTGGCGCTGTTGGCAAGGCAGGTGCTTGGATTGACGGTGGCCTGAGCAGCCTGAGTATTCTCGCCCGCCTGATTGATCCGAGCGAAATGGAACTGGTCGATGGGCGGATGACGAGCGTTCCAAGTTTAAACTGTTCCGAAATTCAGGGGTTGGGGATCTATCGTTTTATGACCGACGGGCAGCCCGGTTTCGGGGTTGTCGACACCAACTGGACGCTGGGGAAAAATCACAAGATGACTCGTCTTTGGTATGAAAACGGCAACATTGAACTCGATCATGCCAGAGAATATGCGCGACTGGTCCGTCGCGATGGGGATGAACTGGTCTTCAACTTGGCGACCGACAAGCCGCGGCTGGTTAATCATTACCGCGGAGTGTTCTCCAACCTGACCGAGATGTTCGAAAAGGGGGAGGATAACCAGGAACTTTCTGCCAAGCTGCATCGCTTGCTGTTTGCCGCCAACCACCCCAAGTAGCAGTGCTACGCATCAGGAGGTAAAAAGCCGGGGCTGAAATTTTCAGCACCGGCTTTTTTTGTTACTCAATTTTGCTGATCAGCACTTCCCTCGGCTTACCGCTGCCGTCGGAGGGACCGACGATCCCTTCCTGCTCCATCCGTTCGATCATTCGGGCTGCACGGTTATAACCGACCCGCAGCCGCCGTTGCAGCATTGAGATCGAAGCCTGACGGGTGTCGGAGACAATCTTTAGCGCCTCGTCCCAGCGCTCGTCATATTCGTCGTCATCGCCATCGGAACTGCTGCTTGCTGCCGGTGCCTGAAGGATCGATTTGTCATATTCGGCGTTGCCCTGCTTGGAGAGAAAATCGACCACGCGCTGAACTTCCAGTTCCGAAACGAAGGCACCGTGAACCCGTTGCAGGTAGCCAACGCCTGGCGGCAAGAACAACATGTCACCCATGCCGAGCAGTGTTTCTGCGCCCATCGAGTCTAAGATGGTGCGCGAATCGGTGCGCGAAAAAACCTTGAAGGAAATCCGGGTCGGGAAATTGGCTTTGATCAGGCCGGTGATGACGTCGACGCTCGGTCGCTGGGTTGCCAGAATCAGGTGAATGCCCGCAGCGCGGGCCATCTGCGCCAGCCGGGCGACCGATTCCTCGATATCTTTGCCTGCCACCATCATCAGGTCGGCCAGTTCGTCGACGATCACCACAATGTACGGCAGGTGCCCGTGCTCCAACTCTTCTTCCGGTTCGATGAAGGAGGGTGTCTCCATCTCGGCGTCTAGGAAATCCTCGACCGGTTCCGGCTCCGGTGGCAGGTTCTCCACTTCTTTTGCTTCCTTTACCAGCTTGCGATTGTAGCCGTCGATATTGCGTACGCCCTTGTCCGCCATCAGCTGATAGCGACGTTCCATCTCCCGAACCGCCCATGCCAGTGCCAGCGAGGCTTTTTTCGGGTTGGTTACGACCGGCAGCAGCAGGTGGGGAATCCCTTCATAGATCGACAACTCCAGCATTTTAGGGTCGATCATAATCAGGCGTACATCTTCGGGGGTGGCGCGGTAGAGCAGCGACAGGATCATGGTGTTGATCGACACTGACTTGCCGCTGCCGGTCGAGCCGGCGACGAGCAGGTGCGGCATCTTGGCCAGATCGGAGACTACGACATTACCGAAGATATCTTTGCCGAGGGCCATTGGTAGCTTGCCGCCGGTTTTCTGAAAGGCTTCATCTTCGATAATTTCCTTCAGGTAGACTGTTTCACGATCTTTGTTCGGGATTTCGATGCCGACCACACCTCGCCCGGGGATCGGTGCTACGATACGGATCGAAACCGCCTGCAGAGCCATCGCCAGGTCATCTTGCAGGTTGGAGATCTTATTGACCTTAACTCCCGGAGCCGGAGCGAATTCGTACATGGTCACGACCGGACCTGGCTTGACCTCGACCACATCCCCTTCAACGCCGAAGTCAAGCAGCTTGTTTTCCAGCATCCTTGCTGCTTTAGTCAGACTTTCCTTGTCTATCGGCCTGGGATCTCCGCCATCGTGATCCAAGAGTGACAAGCCTGGCATATGGTAGCTTCCTGAAGGTTCAAGAAAAGAGAATGTTTCCTGGTTTTCCAGGTCGGTGGATTTCTTCTTTTTCTTGCTCGGTATTTTTTCTTGCTGCTGTTTTGGTTCCGGTGGAAGGATCCGCGGTGCTTTGATCTCAGGTTCCTTTTTGATCAGTTTCTTCTCTTTCTGGCGCAGTTCCTTCTTTACTTTTCTTGCCTCACGACTCAATTCCATCCTGCGACCAAAGCTCTCTAAGAAGCCGTCGATGAACAGAACCAGGGAGAAGCGGGTGGAAAGAATCAGCGAAACCAAGAAGAAGACGATCAGGACGATGGTCGCCCCGCCGAAATTGAGGTAGCTGGATAGAATCTGTACGATCACCCGACCGATAGCGCCGCCTGCTTCACGGATCTGGCTACCGAGCAATTCTACTTCTTCCAGTTGCAACGCCAATAGCCCGCCGAGAGTGATCTGCAGCAGTAAAAAAGCGATCAGTCGAGAGAGTCGGAAAGGCACTTCGCGGAACTTGAGCCACCGCCAGGCAAGATGCAGGCAACCTAATGGCCAGAGCCAGGCTGTCAGGCCGAATGCCTGATAAAGCAGATCGGAAAGGTGCGCGCCGAAGACACCGATCAGGTTGTTGATATTCGCCGGATTGAGGTTGTTGTTGAAAGATGGATCAGCGGTGCTATAGCTGCCCAGGCAGAGCATCAGGAAAATCCCCAACGCCATCCAGACCCATCCGAGGATCTCCTTGCGCATCCGATTGTCAGTTGGAAATTCAGGAGCTTCCTGTTTTTTTGTATTTACCGCGTTGTTATTTTTACTCATACCTACACAAGTTTTAGATGGGGTTATGGATCAGGCTGCGAGCATAGAATAGCCGATAATGCTGCTGCCGACCAGCAAACAGTAGATGGCAAACCCGACCAGCCGTTTGCGCCGGACAACGTTCATCAGCCAACGGATCGCAAACAGTCCGCTGAAAAAGGCGACTAGTGCGCCCAGCGCGTAGGCTGGAAGTTCACTGCTGGTAACACTTTGCAAATCTTTCAATGATAAAAGCATGGCACCGCCAATTGCGGGAAGAGCAAGGAAAAATGAAAACCGCGCTGCTGCTTCACCATCAACACTACGCAACAGCAGGCAGGCAATGGTTGAGCCGCTTCGGGAGATGCCGGGAATGATCGCAAACCCCTGCACGACCCCTACCAGCAGCGCATCGTTGGTGGTTAGCTGCGCAAGATTCCGGCCATCGTTGCGGTTTTTCTCTGCAACGATCAGCAGTAAGGCCGTCAGCAGCAGCATGCAGCCGATTACCAGCAGGTTTTCGAACAGGCTTTCAAAGAAGTCTTTGCCGGTCAGGCCGATGATGGCGGTCGGTATCGAGCCGATAACGATCATCCAGAAGGTGTGTCGATCATCAACTGCATAGGCGTCTTTGCGGAAAAAACAGCTTAGCAGTTTCCAGATGTCCTTGCGGAAATAGATGATAACCGCCAAGGTGGTTGCAAAGTGAAGCAGGACATCGAATAGCAGGCCTGGTTGTTCGAAGCCGGGCAGAAAATGCTGGGCAATCGCCAAGTGCCCGGAAGAGGAGACCGGCAGAAATTCGGTGAGCCCCTGAATCAGGCCGAGGAGCGTGGCATATAGATAGTCCATTATAAATTCAACCTGTAGATTTCTTTGTAAGGTTGACCTGCTTCGTTGATAAGGGCAGGTCTCACCCCTGCAAATGTTTTCCGTAAGTGTTATGCAAAGATTATAATTCCAGGATCACCGGCAGGATCAGCGGTCGGCGAGCTATTTTTTTATTAAAACAGCGGCGCAAGGCTTTACGAACTTCGACCCGTAACTCTTCCCAATCGCTGATCGCATCAAGACTATGTTCGTTCAGCAGATCACAGACCGCCTGTTTAGCTTCTTCCAGCAAGTTTTCGTTTTCTCCGTTTTCCTCAACAAAACCCTTGGTGAACAGCTCTGGACCGTGCACGATTGTTCCGGTGGATTGATTGATCGCCAGCATTAAAATGACCAAGCCATGATTTGCCAGATGCCGCCGGTCACGTAGCTGCATGGTGCCAATATCGCCAACCCCTTTGCCATCGACAAAGATCCGCCCGCTAGTAATCGTTTCTTCCAATGCCGCACCTTCGAGACCGATCAACAGTGGCTGCCCATTATCGAGGATAAATGCATTTTCTTCCGCCGTTCCCATCTCAACCGCGAGTTGGGCATGTTTGACCAGGTGCCGGTACTCGCCGTGAACCGGAATAAAATAGCGTGGTTTGACCAAATTATGTACCAGTTTCAGTTCTTCGCGGCTGGCGTGACCGGAAACGTGGATTTCGCTGGTTTTTTCGTAAAAGACTTCGGCGCCGCGGCGGTATAGATTGTTGATCAGGTCGGAGATCGCTTTTTCGTTGCCGGGGATAAACTTGGAAGAGAGAATGACAGTATCCCCCTGCTCCAGTTCAATCTGCTTATGGTCACCGAGAGCGATTCTCATCAGAGAGCTTAGTGGCTCGCCTTGGCTTCCAGTTGTTATTATTAAAACCTTTTCTGGAGACAGGCTTCGCATATCACGCAAGTCTATGAACTGCTCCTCGGCGATACTCAGGTAGCCGAGTTTGCGGGCTATGTCGATATTGCTGACCATGCTACGACCGTTGATCAGCAACTTGCGCCCGCAGGCTGCAGCAACGTCGGCGATTTGCTGGATGCGGTGGATGTTGGAAGAGAAGGTTGCCACAACAACTCTTTTGGCACAGTTTGGGATGATCTCTTCAAACGCTTTTTTTACCGTTCGTTCGGAAAGGGTGTAGCCTTCATTCTCGACATTGGTCGAATCGGCGAGCAGCAACAAAACACCTTCTTCGCCGAATTCGGCCAAACGGGAGAGGTCTGTGTTCTGCCCATCGACCGGGGTTTGGTCCAGTTTAAAATCTCCCGTGTGTACGATCAGCCCAATAGGAGTTCTTATTGCAAGCCCGACCCCATCGACAATCGAGTGAGCAGCGCGAAAAGGTTCTATTTCAAAGGGGAATAGGTCGATCCGTTGGCGCGGCTGGATTTCGATAAGTTGGATTTTATTGTCCAGTTCGAACTCTTTCAGCTTGTTGCGCAATAGGCCGAGCGTCAGGCCGGTGCCATAGATGTCCGGTTCTCCAAGTTGCTGCCACAGAAATGGAATTGCGCCGATATGGTCTTCGTGACCATGGGTTAAAAACAAGGCGATAATGTCGTCAGTTCGTTCTTCGAGGGAGCTGATGTCGGGCAGGACCAGATCGATTCCCATCATGTAAGCTTCGGGAAACATCAGGCCGCAATCGATTAGCAGGATTTTGCCTGCATATTCGATCGCCAACATATTCATGCCGATTTCACCGAGACCGCCCAAAGCAACGATGCGGACTGTTTCGGATTCTGTTTCAGCCATCACTGATGACTCCTTCCAGCTTTTCGGCGATCGGTTTGCGAGTGTCTGCAATCAGTTGTTCAATATCGACATTTTTTAGGTCGCTGGTCTCAATCGGCGGGAAAATTTCCATTTCGATCGCTCCCTTGTTGATCCGCAGGCTGTTTTTCGACATTACCGCGTAGCTGCCTTTGATCGCTACCGGCACGATCGGTACTTGGGCTTTCAGGCTGATCAGGAAGCCGCCTTTTTTGAACTCCTGCAGTTGCCCGTCTGGGGTACGGGTTCCTTCTGGAAAAACGATTACCGAGGCGCCGTCACGTATCTGCTTGGCGGCTTCACTCATGCTCTGCATCGCTTTGCGCCGGTCAGAGCGGTCAATTGGAATATAGCCGCAACGGCGCATAGCCAGCCCGAATAGGGGGATGTTGAACAATTCCTGCTTGGCCATCCAGCGGAACTGCAGCGGTAGCCCCGCATAGAGGATCGGGATGTCAAAGTTGCTCTGGTGATTAACAATATAGACGACTGATCTGCTCTGTGGAATATGCTCTGAACCTCTTACGTTGAACTTAAGTCCCGCTAACAGCAGTGCGCTGCGGCCCCAGAGGATTCCCCAGCGATGAACCGAGTTTTCCCCCAACAGCGAAATTGGCAGAGCTGCCAGTAGAACAAACAGCGTCCATGGATAAAATGTCAGATAGAAAAAAATTGTGCGTAGCACCTAAGCCTCCGCTTACATTAAGCTAATAACAATACTTATACGTACTTGGATTCGTCAAATTGTTTTTCTCATAAACGGTAGTGTAAAGGCTGGCTAATTATGCAAGGATTCAATCTGGGTATTTGGTTGTTTCTTACGCCTTTTACTGAGCGCTGTTTTTTGTTCGCATGCAAATCTAGTATGAGAAAAGTTATTGTTTGTTGTGGTTGGTTTTTTAGGCATCCCTTTCTTTCAGGCTATGCTTCCGGGATAGACTCTGCACGGGCACTGCACAATAAATTTCAAGCTATTTTTTCCTTCAGGCTGTTTATCAGCATGTCTCTTATGCGACAATATATATAAATCAATATGGATGGACAGTATTCACATTGAAAAAGGAGAATATTCATGGCTTATTACGAAAGCAGAATCGTTGATTTGACTTTTGACCAAGCGGTTGAAACGGTTACGGCGGAGCTAATAAAGGAGGGCTTCGGCATTCTTACGATGATAAATGTCAAAGAAAAAATGAAGGAAAAATTGGATGTCGATTTCCGAAATTACAAAATTCTCGGGGCGTGCAATCCTACATACGCCTTGAAGGCACTTACTGCCGAACCACATATTGGAACAATGCTGCCCTGCAATGTAGTTGTCCAAGAGCTGGATAATGGTGCGATAGAGGTTGCCGCCGTAGATCCCTTGGCTTCTATGAAAGCGGTCGAGAACCCGGCACTAATACCTATCGCAGAATTGATTGGTGCAAAGTTAAAGCAGGTTGTTTCTAGGCTGTAATGGCAGAAAAGTTTACACCTGAGACAGAATCCGCTTCTTATTGGTTTTAAATACTCAGAGTTCTGGGGAGAACACTTGCCGTTTCGTGTCCATTGAGGCCATCGACCTCAATAGCTATTTTTCTGCCCTGTCTGGCGGTGCATCTGGACGCACTCCGCTATTCCTGGAATGAAAACGCCCCGGTCTAGTCCGAGGCGTAATTTTGTTATGATTAGTGAGGCTAGAATATTCTTGCTTGCCTAATGGCCACTCAAATCCGACTTCTTATTTCAACTCAAAAGCGACCTTGATAACGACTTGGTACTCATTGACTTTACCATCATCTCCAATGTGGCCACGAACCTCCTGAACCTCAAACCAGGAAAGTTTCTGCAGAGACTGCTGTGCCTTGGTCACCGCCTGCTGAATCGCAGCCTCGATACCCCCACTAGAGACACCAATTACTTCTACCTTTTTGTAGGTCCTGCCCTGTCCATAGGTCATAGCTTGCTCCTTTCGCACACAATTTATAAAATTAATCATCTATTGGAAGGTTAGCACTACAATCTATTCTGTAAACTCAAAGCTCTGAGCAGTAGTATTTTTTCTGCAACCAGAAAGCAACATTCACTAACCCAATCAGTGCTGGCACTTCGACCAGTGGACCGATTACTGCTGTAAAGGCAACGGCGGAATCGAGTCCAAATACCGCCACTGAAACAGCAATCGCTAGCTCGAAATTATTTCCTGACGCGGTGAAAGCTACGGTGGCAGTTTTTGAGTAATCGGCCCCCACTTTAAACCCCATGCAGAAGCTGACCAGGAACATCACCACGAAGTAGATCAGGAGAGGGATAGCAATGCGCACAACATCGAGGGGGATGTTTATGATCAATTCTCCCTTGAGGCTGAACATGACTACAATAGTGAAGAGTAGGGCGATCAGTGTAATGGGGCTGATCTTCGGGATAAATATTATTTCGTACCAATCGCGCCCATTCAATTTTATTAGCAAAACGCGGGTTAGTATCCCGGCGACAAAGGGAAATCCCAAATAGATCGCCACGCTTTTAGCGATCTGACCAATGGTTACCTCAACTACCGCTCCCTGTAAGCCGAAAAGTGGTGGCAGTACAGTGACGAAAAACCAGGCGTAGACTGAGTAAAAGAGTACCTGGAAGACTGAATTGAAAGCAACCAGTCCGGCGCAGTATTCGGTATTCCCTTTGGCCAGTTCGTTCCAGACAATGACCATGGCGATGCAACGGGCTAAGCCGATCATAATCAGGCCGACCATGTATTCAGGATAATTGTGCAAAAAGAGGATGGCGAGAACGAACATCAGAATAGGTCCGATCACCCAGTTTTGGAGCAACGAGACACCGAGAATTTTCCTGTTGGCGAACACTTCGCCCAGTTCTTCGTAGCGTACTTTGGCCAAAGGCGGATACATCATTAGGATCAGGCCGATTGCGATGGGGATGTTGGTGGTGCCAACACTAAAAGCATTGACTACATCCTTTACTCCAGGGACGAGCCAACCACCCCCCACGCCGATAAGCATGGCGAGAAAGATCCATAGAGTCAGATAACGATCTAAAAAAGAAAGTTGTTTGGTTAGCCCATGCTTCACGGATCACCTTCCTTATTCGGGGTTAATGCAGACACCGATTGATCACAAAGAGAACTATATCAAGTTAGAAATGGATGTGGTGATGAACTGTCTCATGTTTGAAGGGCGGATACCGCTACTCTGGTCGGCGAATTAATTTATCAAAACTCTTTACAGCCCCGGAACAAGCCGCCGAATAAAGGCCTAATATATGGTAGCAAGCCTGTCTCTCGTCATTCGTCACTCGGCCCTAGCAACAAGGGGTGAGACCATATATGAAACGTGGTCTGTTTTTATGTGAGCAAGGAAAGAATCAACTGGGGCTGTTGTTGGGCTTGGGAGAGCACTGAAATAGCCGCATTCTGTAGGATGTTGCGTTGGTGATGTCTTTTCGGTGGATAAAAAACTCCTTTAGGAGAAATACCTAAAAAGATCTCATTGTCTTTATAGTGTTTCAAAAATAGTGACATGAGGAAGTCCTGATGATTTCCGGGGCTCAGTCGTTTCCTCATCTCGAAAATAGTACTCATTAAATCTTTCAGGCTTTTTGGGGAGGCTTTATTTACTTTATTTATCATGCAGCCTTGACAATTTTATGACCGAAAGGACAACTTTTTCATCGGGGCAGACTGGTTTTGGTATATCAAGCAGTAGTAAAATATGAAAAACGAGAGTGAGCCTTATTCAGTGAAGCATGCCCTGAAGCGGCAAAGTCTCTCTTCCGCTTGAAGGGGGTTATTAATATGTTTAAAATACAATATTTTGTTTGGATTCTGCTGCTTCTGCCCGTTTCTGTTACCGCTGCGACTCTTGTTCCCATGAAATTGATCGACGCCAATGGCACTGTTGCAGATGCCGGCATCATTGAAGTCAGCCAAACAGAATACGGCCTTGTCTTCACTCCCAACCTGCAAGGTCTGACTTCCGGTTTGCATGGCTTTCACTTGCACCAGAATTCGGACTGTGCTCCTGCGGAGAAAAATGGTCAGTTGGTCGCCGGACTAAGTGCAGGGGGACATTACGATCCAGCAGAAACCGGTAAACATGGCTCTCCCTGGGGTGATGGCCATTTGGGCGATCTGCCAGCCCTTTATGTCGACGAGCAGGGGCGGGCTAAAGAACCGGTTCTGGCTCCTCGTTTAAAGATGTCTGATATTGAAAATCGATCCCTGATGATTCATGCCGACGGTGACAACTTTTCTGATCTCCCGAAAAAGCTCGGCGGGGGTGGAGCAAGAATAGCTTGTGGAGTTATTCCGTAATTTTCAGGGACTTTCTTCGCTTTCTCTAAAATTGACTGGAATATTGCATTGATATTGTTTTCCAGTTTTTTCGAAGGTACTTGATGTGTAGCAAATGTAGTTACTTCAGTCGACCTTCTCCTTTTTTCTATAGGCATTCCCTCTGTCTTTTTGCCAAACCTGCCACAGGAAGGTCACTTGTCGGTTCGCTCTGACATGATAACGTTTTCGTTGTTATTTTCGAAAGAAAGGAGACACATCATGGCCGAAGTCGTCCACACCTCGCACGTTACGATCACCAGAGATAGGGGACCAATCAGGATAGCCAAAATAGAAGGTTTTTCAGAACCGGTTTTCTACGGTGTTCATGGTGGCATCAAAAAGTTTTATAACGTCGACCCGGTTGAAGAGCATGCTGCGACACTGGATCATATCGTCGGTGCGGTTTCTGCTTGAATGATGGGGACTTTCGCCAGCGTGCTGGCGACCAAGAAGATCAGAACCCACACGGACCGCTATCAGGCCAATGCCGAAGGAGATATTGAAAACGTCGGAGGGATTCTCAAAATTACGGAAATTCGTGTGCGTTATAAACTTAAGGTGAGTCCTGAAGAGGAAGAAGATGCCCGCTGGGCGATGGAGAATTATATTGAGAAATGCCCCGCTGCGATGAGTGTTACAGGTTGTATCCGCCTCAATCATTCCCTTGAGCTTATTGCGGGCTAAAGAGGATCAAATGTCGTGAGCCCCCGACATTTGGAACATAAAATCGGCTCTTCCGCATTGCTGTAATCTCAATGGCTTAGCGGAAGGGCCTTTTTCTTATGTGGTCTCTTGTCAAGACATAACTCACCTGGTTTTTCAGAGGGTATTTGAGCGCAATCTTTTTTTTATTCGCGCCCTTTTTATCGTCGGCTTTTAGAAGAGCAAGATGATAGGTGCGTTTATGAACATCAAGACCGATCCAGAAGGGCTCGGATGAATGGCCAGAGAGAAAAGACTCAAGAACTGATAAGCTGTATTTTGCCATGTTGGCCTCCTCGCTTGTTCAGATATGGGGATTTCTTTCAAGTCTACCCTGGAGACCAACATGGTATTTTTGATCCGGACTTTCGAGGCGGTTTCAGTTGAAATTTCCGTTTGTTTCCAGCTTGGTTGGGATCTGAGGGAAGTTTTTTGCTGCCAGTTCAGGACAGACTGGCTTCAAAACAGGCAGATTTTGTCGATCACCTATCTGCGAAGTTCATAGTTTTAACACTTCGCCGGGAAGTCTCCTTCCGAAAGGTGGGGGATGAAAGGCGAAAATGTTTTTTGTTGTAAAATGTTCAGTTCTATCTGATTATATAAACATGAGATACAGAACAGACAAGGGTGCACATTCGGTATACAGTCTTCAGTTCCACTATGTCGCATGCGTCAAGTACAGAAAAAAGGTCTTCAGCGACAACATTTCTTCTCGCCTTAAGGAAATCAACCTTTCCGTGGCCGAGAAATTCGGTGTTGAGATTATTGAGCAGG
>NZ_QKAP01000034.1 GCF_003247215.1 Malonomonas rubra
GCAGGGGAGGGAGCGTTGTAGACCCCGCCTGTCTCAGCGTGATTGAGGGAGGATGGACAGGAGCCGTGTACGAGGCCCGTACGCACGGTTCTGTGAGAGGGATGAGGTGGGTATTGATCAACCCACCTCACCCTACTCGATTTTCGATTTGAAACCGCGTCATGAACTCTCGTGTTTGTCCCGGGGTGATGATTCTTTCATGGAAGTGAACTTGCGCATGTTGATCGATCAGCAAAACCGTCAAGCTTCGGGAGCCGTATTCCTGGCCAGTGATGCAGATTGCAGATAGTAGCCGTTCCCATTCAAGGCTACCACCTGTTACTGGCAAATGGGCATCGGGAAAAATCACTTTAGCAGCAAGAATGTCGAGAAGTCGATCTGTTGACAAGTCCGGACTCTGTAGTTGCTGTTGCAAATGTTTTCTCCCAACATTGACTTTAGAGCAGAGAGTGTTCAGTTGTTCCCTTACTAAGTCCGTAAATACCTGGCATTAAACGTTTCACTTCGGGAAGTCTGTTCGGGTAATAATAAAGTTGCCCAACGCTTCCGTGGAGTAGATTGTATCCTTGGTAGTTGCCCTTTGATTTCGCTATGGCTAGGCTGAACTCTGTGTCAGACAGGCTGCTAGCGAGATAATTTTCCGAAGCAAGCCGCTAGGTTTTGTCTTTGGCTGATGGTGCGGTTCCCTGATATTGGTGATGGCAGTGAATCTGCCGTTTCTGAAAATTCCCTGCCAAGTTTCTCCTGCCTGCAGGTTTTTTCCTGCCAGGATGTCTGGATCGCTTGCTCTTCAGTGGGTTTTTTGAATCGGTCGAGCGTAGAATTCAACACGATTTGCAGCAACGATTAGTGGGGCAAGTGGGTGGGTTTGTTAGGGGAAGAGTATCAGGCACATCTTGCACTACGATTGTGGATTAATTGGCAAGGGGCCGCTTTCGGCCCCATTGGGTTTTTGGGTGGTGCAACTTATTTTTTCTCTTTCTCTTTACGACAGGCATAAATCAACAACTTTTGATCGGTGTAGGTTTCTACTTCCCCGGCAAAAGACTCTATCTTGAAGTAGTCGTGTACCTTTTGCGGTGCTTCCATAAAGAATTTGTTCAATTCCTGAATCTCTTTGCGGTTCAACCCGGCCCGCTTTGCCCACTCCTGAAAATCATGAGTTTTGGGGATGATCTTAGTTTCGTGCAGGATCAATTCTGCATCAAGGATCATATTCCTCCAGGTTTCTTCGTTAAACGCCCGAATGTGAGTCGGGTCTCGCATCTGTTCCATGGTCTGGTAAAATTCAGCGATTTCCGGATCAGATGGGAGCAGGGTGTCGATAATAACCATTCGGCCGCCACGTCTTAATACGCGGTGGAATTCACGCAGGGCTTGCGGGACATCAGGGAAGTGGTGTGGTGCTATCCTGCAGGTTAATAGTGTAAAAGAACCGGCCGGGAACGGTAGGTCCTCGGCGTCTGCCTCGCGGAAAATGACGTTATCAACACCACCTTCCTCAGCCAAATGCTCTTGGGCTTTTTTTAGCATTTGCATGGTCAGGTCGGAGGCAACCACTTGCCGCACCATCGGGGCAAAAAAGAGAGCTGTATGGCCTCCACCGCAGGCAACATCCAGTAGATTGTCTTCTTGGGTCGGTTGCAGTAGCCGAGCCGCTTCTTCGAGATCTTCACCGCCGGAAAAATGAGCAGCCTGAACATAAGCGAGGGCAGTTTTACCAAACTGCTCCCGGACTCGATTCTTGAATTTATTATCCATTCATTTTCCTCCCCAATAACAAACAGCAGTATAGCATTGAAATACGAAAAGTCTTGGAGATATTTGACCTTTACGGTATTTTTCGGACGTGTCTAGCGTGTTGGGATCAAGCAACAAAAAGGCATAGCTTTTGCTGTTTGATCTGAATGTTTTGCTGAAGGTGGCTTTTAAAGAGTATTGGCTAGTTCCCTATTGGCAAAAAGTTGTCAAAGTTCGCCTTGGCATTGACCGAACGCTTGTCAGGCCGGGCCTCTTCCTTGGTTGAGGAAATTATTAGAGATGGATTTTGTAGGGATTGTTAAGCAGTTGTTGACAGGTATTTTCGATGAGTTCCTCTATATTTTGCCTTTTATTGCCATCGGGGTGTTACTTGAAGCAACCATCCGAACTTTGAAGTGGCATGTGAAAATTCGCCATGCTTTGACCAAGTTCGGTGGCTGGGCCATCGTTTTAGCAACACTGCTCGGCGCGGTTAGTCCCTTGTGTGCCTGTGCGACGCTTCCTCTAGTGATTTCATTGTTGCTGGCCGGATTGCCACTTGCGCCGGCCATGGCTTTGCTGGTGACTTCCCCTCTGATGAGTCCGGCCGGCTATACCTTGCTCAACTGGGAACTCGGAGCGGTTTGGGCGAATATGGTTCTTTTTAGCGCCATTGCTCTTGGTTTGTTTGCCGGTTACCTGACCCAATTGTTGCGGCCCTATGGATTTAGTGAGGAAATCATCTTCCGCCAGAAGTTGCCGGAAGGGAATTTCCACGATCCCGATTACCCAGTTGAAGAGCTGCGCTGTGACTGCGGTAAGCAGCTTTCGCACCGGGTTGATCGCTGCACCCATAACAAATTTTATGTTTTTCTTGCCAAGTTTTGGGAGGGAACACTGAAGATTGGCAAGTTTGCCCTGATCGGGATCACTGTAGAAGTGATCGCGCTGCAGCTGATTCCTAACGAGTGGATTTCAATGTTGTTGGAGGGGACCGGGGTGATGCCGATCTTCGCCCTGACCTTTGCCACCATTCCGCTGCATATGCCGCAGGTCACCGCAGCAGCAATGCTTTATGGCTTTGTTTCCCCCGAGTTCGGAGAAGGGGTCCAGCTGTCGAAAGGTGCGGGAATTGCTCTGCTGGTCGGTGGCCCGGTTACTGCTCTGCCGGTTATGGCGCTGTTTATCTCCATGTTCCGCAAGCGGGTGTTGGCTCTCTATCTGACTATTTGCATCAGCGGTACGCTGATTCTGGCGCTCGGCTATCGCTGGTTGCCGTTTAGCTTCTAGCCTTCAGTTACTGAAAACATGGGCGACTTTATGTCGCCCATGTTGCATTATTCCACCAGGGTTTCGCCTTGCTCAGTCAGTTGCTGTTCCATTCGGTGCAGCTCATCCATCAGGCCGTGCAACTCTTTCATATGATCTGGAGAAAAGTTGTCCATCTCTTCCAGCTGATTGTTGAGTCGGCGGGCGGTAGTCAGGGCGTTGCGCACTTCTTTTAGCGGGTCGACCTGCGGAGGGTTGTGCTGATGGGCTACTTCACGGAACTGCTTCTGAATCGTCGGGTAGCTGCGTTCCTGGTCGATGATCGATTCACGTAGCTGCGCGTATTCGTCGTCGGTGAATCCCTGCTCTTCGCGGGCCTGACGCAGCAGGTCGATGGCCCGGTAGTCGGGTAACGGCTGCAGGCGACGTTCGGCACTGACCAATTCCGGTTCCTCCTGCTCCAGATAACGATAGGCGAACGTCAGCTTGCGTGCGGTTTCTTTGCGAATGCGGATTTCCCGTGAGCAGTAATCCTCAAAACTGTCGTAGCCCCAGGTCTGGAATTCGCCCTGATTCTTTACCTTGTTCAACTGCTCGCCCAGTTCCACCCAAGAGGATTTGAACTGTCGGGCAGTAGACAGTACCTGGTAACGTGGCGAACTCGGGTCGAGTTCGCGCATCAGTTGCTCGATAATTAGTTCGCCTTTGGTTTTTGCCGTTTCCCGCATCCCTTGCTCCATTCGTTGATTTGTTCGCCGGGAAGATAGCACAGCTGCCGCTTGACGCACAGGCGTTTTGTCTGGACTTGTGGCACGGCTTAGGTAAAAATCAGCAACTTTTAGGAGGTCGCATGAAAATATGCCAAGTTGGACCGGATACCCTGCGTATGCTTGAACTCGGGCACCCCTGGGTTATTGCGGATCGTTTTACGAAAAAGTGGCCTCAGGGGCAGTCGGGTGAACTTATCGCACTGGTCGATGATAAGCAACGACAGCTGGCTACAGCCCTGTATGATCCGCGCGATCGGATTGTCGCTCGAGTTTTAGGAGTTGGTGAGTTGAGGCTGGATGTGGCTTGGTTTGAAACGAAATTACGCCTGGCGGAAAACTTGCGGCAAAACGCATTGCTGGAAGAGACTGATGCCTACCGATTAATTAATGGGGAAGGGGACGGGTTGCCCGGTCTGACCGTCGACCGTTATGGTTCCTATCTGATGCTGCAACTCTACAGCCAAGCTTGGGATGCGCATCTGCCTGCGCTGACCAAGGCTCTGCAGCAGGTCTATGAGCCTCAGGGGATTTATCGCAAGTTGCGCCCGCAGGAAACCCGTCAACTGGAAGCTAAAACCAGGAATAAGGAATACAGCAAACTGATCGCCGGTCAAGCAGCTCCGGTGCCTCTGATGGTGCGGGAGAACGGCCTCGACTATCTGGTCGATCTACGCGAAGGACTGAACACCGGCCTTTTCCCTGACCAGCGCCGTAACCGCCGCGAATTGATGGCGCGGGCTACTGGCAAACGGGTGCTAAACCTGTTTGCATTTACCGGAGCTTTTTCCGTGGCCGCCGCTGCAGCTGGGGCCAAACAGGTGACCAGTGTCGATGTCTCACAGAAGTATCTGGAAGTGGCCCGGGAGAATTTCTCTCTCAACCGAATTAACCCGAAGCGGCACAATTTCATTGTCGGTGATGTGTTCGCCGAAGTGAAAAAGTTGCGCGAACAGAGGCAGACCTTTGACATCATCCTTTTCGATCCGCCATCATTTTCAACAACGAAAAAGAGCCGTTTTTCCACCCACGGCGGCACGGCCAAACTGGTCACCGAAACTCTGCCGCTTTTGGTTGCGGGAGGGTTGTTGATCAGTTCCTCGAATCACCAGAAAGTGTCAATGGAGGAATACCTGAAAGAATTGCGGCGCGGGGCATTGCAGGCCGGTGAAGATCTGCGGACTATTTTTACCAGCGGTCAGCCGGAAGATTTTCCCTGCTCGGTTTCTTTTCCGGAAGGGCGCTATCTGAAATTTGTCATCAACGTCAAGTTGTAGCTGAAAAACAAAAGTTAACCATGTAAAAGGCTCCGAACTTTTTCGGAGCCTTTTATCCTTTAAATCTATCTGTGAGTGCTCCCATTGAGGGAACCTTTTTCGGTGCAGCTCATAACATGCATCCGGATTTTAAAGATTGTTAGAATGATTGGCTTTCCCCTAACTGGCCTGGTGGATCAGAGACTTGCATAACATCTTCCTCCTTTGAGCTAGAGACTAGTTTATTATAGCACGATATTACAAATCGTAAACCGGGTTGGGCTGACAGCTTGTTTATAGCAAGGATGGCAAAAGTCGGTGAGCAGATAACTCGGCTTGCTATCACTTGGCAGTTTTGCTAAAAAGGACCATTCTTTACACTGAAGGTTAAGGAGATGGAAAAATCATGGGACTGATGACCGGGAAACGCGGCATTATTTTTGGCTTGGCAAATGACAAAAGTATTGCTTGGGGGATCGCTCAGCAGCTGCATGCTGCCGGTGCTGAACTGGCTTTTACCTATTTGAACGAATCGCTGGGAAAGAGGGTCCGTCCCCTGGCTGAGGGCCTGGGAGCGGAAATTATTCTTCCTTGCGATGTTCAGGATGAAGCGCAGATGCAGAGCGTTTTCGATATTTTGAAAGAGAAATGGGGCGAACTCGATTTCGTCGTTCATGCGGTCGCCTTTGCCAACCGCGAAGACCTGAAACAGCCGTTTAGCCAGACCAGCCGCGATGGCTTCCTGCTGGCTCTCGATATTAGCGCCTACTCGTTGGTTTCGATGACTCGCTGCGCGATGCCGATCCTCAAGGAAGGCAGCAGCATCGTTACCATGACCTACCTCGGCTCGGTCCGCTCGGTGCCACAGTACAATGTCATGGGTGTCGCCAAGGCTGCCCTCGAATCCTCGGTTCGCTATCTAGCCGCCGAGTTGGGCGAGAAGGGAATCCGCGTCAACGCCGTTTCGGCTGGGCCGATCAAAACCCTGGCCGCATCCGGGATTTCCAATTTTAAAGAGAAGCTCCGTTTTGCCGAGGAAGGTGCGCCACTCAAGCGCCTGGTTTCGCAGGACGAGGTCGGCAAGGCAAGCCTTTACCTGCTGTCTGACCTGGCCAGCGGCGTGACCGGCGAGATTCACTATGTGGACGGTGGGTTCAGTACTGCTGCCGGGTAAAGGAATCGTACATCAATTTGTCACTAAAAGGCTTCCTATACCTGGGAAGCCTTTTGCATTTCATCCCCCCGTTGCTGCATCAATAATTCCCTTTCAAAGCTGCTTAACACTTCATAGCCCAGTTCTAATTGTCTGTCGTTTGGAATTTAATGGTGACTTTGCAGCAAGTTAGCCTCAAATTCCAAAATAGGAGAATGTAGATGGAGAATTGCAATCTGCTGGATACCTGAAGCCTCTTTCAAAAATACCAATCCGGCCAATCTGCTGCATGCAAGGTATTCTTTCGGGAATACTTCACGGGGGAAAAACAAGACCGCTGCAAGAGAAAAGAATATTTTTAAATGGTCATGACCCTTTAAAAATAACGGGGAGGCCACCGGACAATATGATGCCAGCCATTAGGGGGGATTTTGCCTGACATGCTTTAACGTGGATTTGGCGGCCGGGAAACGCATTCAGGTTCCCGGACGTAACTATTTTATTGCAAGAATCTATTCACGGCCATCTGAAGTTTCAGCTGCAAAAAAATCAGGGCTTCATTGCTTTGGCCGGCATCGCCGATAACGTCAATTAACAATTCAACCTCTAATCGTTAGCAACAGCTGGCAACTGTCGTTCAAACAACCAGATTACAGGTGGCAGTACCACACCGAAAGCCGTCGCCAGCCAGAGGAAGGTTTGTTGCACACCCACGGCATCGGCCAGAATGCCGATCAGCGGGCCTGTGCAAACGAAGCCGAGCCGGAAACAGAGTGATTGCAGTGAGAGGATGCCGGCGCGGTTGGCTGATGGAATCTCCCGTTGGGCGTGGTTCAACATCATCGGGCCGCGCAGCCCACGCATACTGGTCAGTAGGTAGTAGAAAACGAAGCCCCACATTCCCCCGCTCAAGCCGAGACCGAGATAACCGACGATAACTAGGATCGCAAACAATAACACCATTCGTTTATCGCCCAACACTAGGTGGCTGCGGTGGCTGACCAGTGCAAACAGCGCAACGCTCAAGTTGGCGATCGCCCAGATCGGCCCGAACCAGGCGAGCGGGACGCAGCCATCCTGCATGTAAGGTTGAATCAACCAGACGGGGTAGAAGGAAGCCAGGCCCAGCACCAGGTTGAGCAGGATGGTGTAACGCAGCCGTTTGTTTTCAACTAGCGCGTAGCGGGTCGAGCGAGCAGCTTCTTTTAAGTGGCTGGTAGGATGTTCGATCTGGCGCTCCGGTTCCCTGAATGTGCAGGTCAGCAGGAATGCGAGCGCCCAGACCCCGACCTGAATGAAAAACGGTAGCAGCGGGGCGGCATCATAGAGTAGGCCAGCAAAGATCGCTCCACAGGCCTCGCCGATCTGGCCGCAACCGCTCATCCTCCCTTCGAGACGTGGGTAGGCTGCTTCATCCTCAGTCCCTTTGACACTTTCGAACAGTAGGGCGTTGTCCGCCCCGCTGATAAAGGAGAAGGAGATCCCGAGGAATATCTCAGCAATTAGTACACCGGCAAAGGTTTCGGCGATCGTGTACAGCCCCCAACCGACGACGCCGAGCAGGGACGCATAGTTGAGTGCTTTTTTGTAGCCCATCCGGTCGCTCAGGTAGCCTGACGGGTACTCCATGATCACCATGGCGACAGCGAAGATCCCCTGTAGTAGCAAGATCTCCGTCAGGTTCAGGCCGATCTGGTCCTTCCAAAACAGGGTGATGATCGCCATCGGGAACAGGCTCATCTTCAGGCAGGAGAAGGCGTAGAGTTTTTTGAGATTGGCGTTTAATCTGGACATGTCGAGCAAGATAGCTCGATTCGTGCATAATATCCACGGTTTAAGATTATGAGCGAACAGTTGATTGTGCTATGTTCATTTGTTATTAATTGCTGCAAGAAGTTTAAAACTCAAATCTTTTTTACTTGCCCTTCTCAGGGTAAGCGTACATTTATTTGCTTATGGATTTATTCGGGGCCGTTTGATGATAGAAGGCAAAACTACTGGCCTTAAGGCCAGTCAGATTCATGCGCTAGAGCGGATTTACCGCCGCAAGATTCCGGCCGGTGAATTGATCACTGGCGAGCTGGCCCGTTATCTGACCGAACTCTCCAGTGAGATTCAACGCCAGCTCGGCGTATTGATCGATCGCTCTGGGGTGGTCGAATATGTCATTGTTGGCGACGATCGCGAGATTGTCATTCCCGACCTGTCGAAGTACAGCCTTGGTCGAAGCGGTCTTCGTGGCCTGCGCTGTATTCATACCCACTTGAAGCAGGAACCCTTAAGCCAGGACGACTTGACCGACCTTGAGCTATTGCGGCTCGATACCATGGTTGCCCTTGGTGTGCGCGAAGATGGTTTTCCGGGGCGTCTCGAATATGCTCATCTGCTGCCATCGGCGGAAAAAGCCGAGATTGAAACTGTTTCACTCAGCGATTTTTATCAGCTGAAGCTCAATTTCTCTGCATTTATTCAGGCTCTTGAGCAGGAGATGGAGCGGATCACGGCGGAGACGGTTGATCTGGATGACGGTCGGGAACGGGCGCTGTTGATTTCAGTTGGCAGGGGGTCTCGCCAGCAGGTTGAAGACTCGATGGACGAGCTGGAAGAATTGGCCCGCACCGCGAACCTGGCGGTAATCGATAAGGTGATCCAGCGGCCACGGAAACTGAATCCCCGTTTTCTGGTCGGCGAAGGGAAGCTGCGTGAGATCATTATCAGTGCCCTGCAGCGCCGCGCGACCCTGCTGGTTTTCGATCAGGATCTGACCCCCAATCAGGTCCGCTCGATTTCGGAGGTCACGGAAATCAAGGTTATCGATCGAACCCAGCTGATCCTCGATATCTTTGCCCATCGCGCCCAGTCCCGCGATGGCAAGGTGCAGGTGGAGCTGGCACAGCTTAAATACATCCTGCCCCGTTTGACCGGGAAGGGGACCGCCATGTCACGGCTGATGGGCGGCATCGGTGGACGAGGGCCGGGGGAAACCAAATTGGAAATCGACCGACGGCGCATTCGCGACAAGATCCGCCGGCTGGAACAACAGCTCGACAACCTTGGTCGTGGACGCTTACAACGACGCCAGAAGCGGGTGCGGGCCGGTCTGCCGATTATCTCAATCGTCGGGTATACCAACGCCGGAAAATCTACCCTGCTTAATGCTATGACTCAGAGCGAGGTACTCACCGAAGATCTATTGTTCGCCACCCTCGACACGTCGACGCGCCGTTTACGTTTTCCCCTCGAACGGGAGGTTATTATCACTGATACGGTCGGATTCATCCGCGATCTGCCGAAAAGTTTGATGGGGGCCTTCAAAGCCACCCTGGAAGAATTGGAGGATGCCGATCTGCTGCTGCATTTGGTCGATCTTTCCAACCCCAGATTTAACGAACAGATCGAATCGGTCGATAATATTCTGGAAAGCCTTGAGCTAGGAACCCGGCCGCGCCTGTTGGTGTTTAACAAGATCGATCAGGTTGACCCGGCGGATTTGCCGCATCTTTGTCGGCGTTACGATGCAATCCCGATCAGTGCTTTCGATCGCGCCAGCTTCAAACCACTGCTGGAAGAGCTGCAGCGCCGCTTTTGGCCGGAAGAGGATTTTCATGAGGGGGACCTGTCTTGACATTGGTCGACAGTATATTTTAGTCTGCGTGCGGCGGATGAACTTATTATCTACTTGAAAAATAAATATTATTGGAAATTGGTATGTTGAGATTGATGATTGTCATAGGGTTGCTGGTTGCCGTGGGCGGGTGTTTTTACCCTTTTCGGCAGCAGGTTCATTTAGCTCCTGAAATTATCGAAGACGTGACCGTCGTCGTGTCGGAGAATGTGAAAACCGATCCGGTCAGCGAGTCACCCAGTATTGAAGAGGTCGAAGAGGCTGCAGAGTTGCCCCCGTTGGAACAGGTTCCGCTGGAAGTCAACCAGGCGTTGCTGATGGAGCCCATGGACCTTCTGGAGCCGGTGAATGAAGAACCTGTGGAGGTTATTGAAGCCCCGGTATCGGTTTCCAAGCTGCCTTATTGGGGGGACTTCCCGCTCGCCGATCATCCACGGGTCGAAAAATTGCACAAGCTTTATACCGGTAATGCCCGCAATACCTTCTCCAAGTGGCTGGCTCGGGCTGGACGCTACATCCCGATGATTCAGCAGGTTTTTGCCGAAGAGGGGGTGCCAAGGGATCTGGCTTATCTGGCGATGATCGAGTCCGGCTTCAATGTGCGGGCCTATAGCTGGGCTCATGCGGCCGGGCCTTGGCAGTTTATCGAGAGTACTGCCAAGTTGTACGGAATGAAGAACGATTGGTGGCTGGATGAACGCTGTGATATCGAGATGGCGACCCACGCTGCGGCCAAGCATCTGAAATATCTGCATCAGCGCTTTGACGGCGACTGGTATCTGGCGGTTGCTGCATACAATGCCGGTGGCGGTAAGGTGCGCCAGGCGATCAAAAAGTGCGGCAGCAGTGATTTCTGGCAGCTGACAGACGGCAAGGTACTACGCGAGGAAACCAAAAATTACCTGCCGAAATTGATCGCGGCACTGCAAATCGTCCGTGACTTGAAGGGCAACGGATTTGCCGATCTGGAAGTGGAGGAACCGTTCAACTACGACACGGTGAGTGTCCCCACCAGCACCGATCTGGAAGTGGTTGCCCGTCTCTGCGATGCCGATTATGCAACGATCAAGGGGCTGAACCCGGCATTAAAACGCTGGAGCACGCCACCGGGCGCGAACGATTATCAGTTGAAGATTCCTGCCGGCACCCTTGAACAATTCCTGCAGGGCTATGCGGAGCTGCCTGAGGAAGAGCGGGCCCGCTATCATCGGCACCAGATCAAGGCGGGCGATACCCTCGGCAAGCTGGCGAAAAAATATAACATCCAGATTGATGATATTATTACCCTGAACAGTATCAAGGACCCGCGCGCTCTGAAAATCGGCAAGGACCTGATTCTGCCGTTGCAGGAGAACTTCACCAGCCTGCCGGTCGATTCGCTGGCCGACAACTATCAACGCAGCTATCGTAAAACCTACACTGTCCGCTCTGGTGACAGCCTCTGGAAGATCGCCAGCCGTTTCGGGGTGACCGAGAAGGAGTTGCGGATCTGGAACCGGCTCGGCTGGAGCAACCTGCTCAAGCCGGGGCAAAAACTGGCGGTCTCCAAACCGGGCAGAAACAGGGTGGCAAAAAAGGTCGGGCCGGCGAAAAAGGTTGTTTATCATGTACAGCCTGGCGATACCCTGTGGGAGATCAGTCGACAGTTCGATATCGAGTTGGAGATGATCCGTCTATGGAACGACCTTTCCCGTGGGCAAGTGCTGAGGGTTGGGCAAAAATTAACCCTGATGGTTCCCGTCTCGCAGCAGGGGTGAACAGTGGCCGTCGAGCGTGCCCTCTTTTTGTCCCGCTGGGATGGGGTGTTGCCGGATAAATATCAACGGCTTTATTTCGGGACTGAATTTTGTAGCTGGGCTTTCCCGCCTCGCCGACAGATTGAAGCGGTACTTGATGCCGCCCGTACCGCCGGACTGTCGTTTACCTTGGTAACCCCGATTCTCCGCGAAGAAACCCTCGCCGAACTTTCCGCGCTATTTACCTCTTTGGCAAAACAACTCCAGCCTGATGATGAGGTGGTGATCTCCGATTTCGGAACCTTGCACCTAGTGCGGGAATTGCTGCCGCAGATCGAGGTGGTGCTTGGTCGGGTTCTTTCCGGACAAAAACGCGGACCGCGGATTGAAGATCTGTCGCTCAGTTCTGAAGCGCTGGAGTATTTCCGTCAAGGTAGTTGGTACAGCGCCGAAGCAGTTTCCTTGCTGCAGGAGCAGGGGATCAGGCGGGTCGAACTGGATAATCTGCTGCAGGGGGTCGCCCCGCTGCCAAAAGCCCTGTGCGGCACTTTACACACCCCGTATGCGATGGTCACTTCAAGCCGAAATTGCCCCTTTCATCAGGATTGCAATGGCCGGCGTTGTTCGGTAGCTTGCGGTGAAGTTTTTCGCCTGACAACCGAGGAAACCTCGCATCCCTTACTGCAGGCAGGTAACAGCCAGTTTATCCGACTTGGGCAGTTGCCACAAAACCTTGCCGAACTCGGTATTGATCGCTTGGTCGAACACCGGCAATTACCGCGCTGATGGGGACGGGATTTTTTTGACATTTCCGGCGTTGATTGCTAAAGTTCAGCGCCTAAATTTGTTGTCCGGCAGCTGCCGGTCAGGAAAACAGAACGCGACCGAAAAAAGGAATCCTTTCATGCTGAATACCATTATATCAATTGCCATCTCAGCGTTGACCGCAGCGTTGATGAATAAGTTTGTGACCGACAGCTTGCCGATTATCGTGGCGGTTTCCGTGGTCGGGTTTTTCCTGCCGTTTATCCTGATTGTCCGGGTGGTGATGAAGAAGGTTGAGGCGCTTATGATGAGTGCCCAGCAGGATGTCATGGCCAACCGCGCCGAGAAGGCGATCGCTTCGCTTAAGGCAGGCATGAAATATGGTGCCTGGCAGTTCTATATCAAGCAGCAGATCAATTCGCAGATCGGCAGCATCCTTTATATGAAGCGTGATTTCAATGAGGCGGTTCCTTATCTGGAGAAAGGTTTCGTGCGCAATTGGGTCGGTATGGCGATGCTGGCCATCTCCTATATGAAGAAAAATAAAACCAGCAAGATGGTTGAAACATTCGATAAGGCGATTTCCGGTGCTGCCAAGGAACCGATGATTTATGCCCTGTATGCCTACTGCCTAGAAAAGGTTGGCGAACGGCAAAAGGGGATTATAATTCTGGAAAAAGGGCTGAAGAAAACCTCCAAGGATGAGCGGCTGCAGGAAAATATTGAACTGCTGCAGGCTGGAAAAAAGATGAAGATGAAGGGCTTTGGTGATATGTGGTATCAGTTCCATTTGGAAAAGCAGGGAGCGCTGATCAAAAAACAGACCAAGGCGATGACTGGTCGACGAAAGCAAGTGGTCCGCTGATACAGATTTCAGGGGAGAGTAATGGCGAAAAAGAAAAAGCCTGCTATGCCGAAAAATAAAGAGTTTCATTCGAGCCCCTTCAGTGATCTGAGGGGGTTTGCTGTATCCGGCGGCCAGCAGGACGAAAAACCGAAACAGAAACCTGCGGAAAAAAAAGCCGAAGATCCTGTTTCTTTTGCCGAGGAGATGGAGGCGCTCGGAGTAGAGCGACTCTCTCCATGCATTGAGAAGTCTTCAGAATTGGTAGGTCTTCGGGAAAACAGTACAGATATTCGGCGGGCTGCAGAGCAGAATGAGGAAGAGCAGTTCTTGCAGGCGATGGGGGAGCTTCAAGTTAAATTCAGTGACAGCTATGCGGAAGAGGGAAGTCCGCCAGAAGCAGCACCGCGTCGGATGAAGCAGCTAAAAAAGGGGAAGCTGGTGCCGGAAGCGACCCTCGATCTACATGGTTTCACACGTGACGATGTTGTGGCAAAGCTGCAGTTCTTTCTGCAAAATGCCCAACGGCAAGGGTGGCGGACGTTGTTGGTGATCACCGGTCGTGGGTTGAATTCAATTGATGGCGAACCGGTACTGCGCATTGAAGCAGAACGTTTTTTGCAGAATGAGGGGCGTCAGTCAGTCGCCGAATGGGCACGGGCGCCGAAGCAGTACGGTGGTGATGGTGCACTGGTTCTGTTTCTCCGGGAAACGCAGCGATAATTTTTTGTTGGTCAACCGATCTCTATGGGCTGCGTTTTTTAGGTTGTAGGCATAAAGCCTGATTCATAACCGTGACCAAAAGGATGACCGGAATGAGAAATGCCTTCAGTAAACACTGGTTGGTTGTCCTGAGCCCGGTCACTATAGACTTGTCAAAAGGGTTCTTCGCTTCGCAGTCTACTGCTGCTAACTGCGGTGGCGGAAACGGCGGTGATGGTGCTTCGGGGATGCCGAATCGGCATCAGAACCAGATTCAATATCAGTACGATACTTTTCAGGATCAGCCCCAGGATCAGACACGCAGTCGGGATCGGGTTCATGCTGGGGAGCCTGAGGTGGCCAAGCCAGTGGGGGAAATATCGGAATAATATTTGTTTTGCTACAGAAAAACCAGAAACTGCTGTATGTTTTGAAAATTCATACAGCAGTATTTTTTTTGCCCTCAGGGTGGTTGGTGCAGCTTTATTCGGGTATGTGGGCAGTAATTTCTTTTCGCTTATTCCAACCAAACGGTAGTACCTTTCAAATCCTTGTCGCGATCCCCTCCCAACTGGTTGGTTATTGTAGCCAGATAATGAGCAATAATTGGCCAAAAACACAGAAATTAGCTGTTTTGTGTTCGTATTGCTCTAGATCTGAAAATGATTAAGTCGAGGGTGTAGTCCGTATGCCAAAAGATTAGATGGCAATGTTGTTGAATGATTCCTCGCTTAATAGGTGGAGATATTGTGTGTTAAATGTGTTTAAACTTGACTTATAAGATATGTTGAGGTATTTTTCAAAAGCTACTCAACCAATAGGGAAGGCTCGGGCCGGTTTTGCGAAAGGGTTAAGGAGGAGATATCTGATGGGACAGATTTTTGAAGACAACTCGTTGTCTATCGGACGCACCCCTTTAGTGCGCTTAAATCGGATTATTAATCAGCCTGATGTCAACGTTTTTGGCAAAATTGAGGGTCGAAACCCGGCTTATTCGGTTAAATGTCGGATCGGCGCTGCGATGATCTGGGACGCTTTGGAGAAAGGGATCCTGAAGCCAGGCATGGAAATCGTCGAGCCGACTAGTGGTAACACAGGTATCGCACTGGCTTTTGTTGCCGCAGCTAAAGGGATTCCGATCACTTTGACCATGCCTGATACTATGAGTATCGAACGGCGAAAAGTTCTTAAAGCGTTTGGCGCTAATTTGCTATTGACGCCAGGTGCCAAAGGGATGGCAGGCGCGGTAGCCATGGCAGAACAGATGGCGGAAAACGACCCGGATAAATATCTGCTGTTACACCAGTTCAAGAATCCAGCTAACCCGGCAATCCACGAAAAGACTACCGGCCCGGAAATATGGGAAGATACGGATGGTCAGGTCGACGTGCTGGTCTCGGGTGTCGGAACCGGAGGTACTATCAGCGGGATTTCTCGCTATATCAAGAGGACCATGGGAAAACAGATTATTTCGGTTGCAGTTGAGCCGGAGGATAGTCCGGTTCTCAGCCAGCACCTTGCCGGGAAAATGTTGGAGCCTGGGCCGCACAAAATCCAGGGAATCGGTGCCGGGTTTATTCCTGATACTCTCGATCTGGAGATGGTTGATCGGGTCGTGCAGGTCAGTAACGATGAATCCATCGACTTCGCCCGCAGGTTGGCAAAAGAGGAAGGACTGCTTTCTGGAATTTCATGCGGAGCGGCCATCGCGGCGACTAATAAGCTAACGGCAGAACCAGAATTTGCCGGTAAGAATATCGTCGTTATTCTGCCTGATTCAGGTGAACGTTACCTGAGCAGCGTGCTTTACGAAGGGATTGTGTAACCCTGATAGGGGTAGCAGGTTGACAATCATTAACTGAAAATTTTTTTAGATCCTGATTCCAAGCAGGAGTCATAAGTCTTTATCGAGAGTGGTGGAGGGACAGGCCCTGTGAAACCACAGCAACCAGCTCGACATTTTGAGTCAGGTGCTAATTCCTGCTCGACATTGCCAAGTGCGCGTCGGGGAAGATGAGGACGGAGCTTTTACGCAGCAGAATGTGAAAAGCCCCTTCTCATCCCTGGAGAAGGGGCTTTTTTATGCCCCTGAAATGACGTTGAGAAGAAAGGGGATGAATTTGATGAGTAAAGGTTCTTGTAGTAGCTTGGCGACCCGAAGTGTGCAGATCGGTGTCGGTCGCGACGAGCAGACCGGAGGGATCAGCTTTCCGATCTATCCCAGTGCCACCTATCGGCATCCTGGGGTTGGGGAATCTACCGGTTATGACTATACCCGTAGCGGAAACCCGACCCGGGACGTTCTCGAAGATGCTCTGGCCGAATTGGAAGGCGGTGCCCGCGGCCTAGCGTTTTCCTCCGGGATGGCTGCGCTCACCACTCTGTTTTTGCACTTTTCTAGTGGCGATCAGTTGCTGGTTTCCGAAGACCTGTATGGCGGTACTTACCGGGTCCTTGATCAGGTTTTTGCCAAATTTGGTTTGCAGGCTAGCTATGTCGATACCACATCGGTGGCAGCGGTCGATGCCGCTATAACCGGACAGACCAGAGCCCTGTTGATCGAAACACCGGGAAATCCACTCCTCGGAGTGGCCGACATTCGTGCGTTGGGCGAACTGTGCCGATGCCACGATATCCTGTTTGTTGTCGATAACACCTTTTTGACTCCTATTCTGCAGCGACCGTTAGAACTTGGTGCCGATGTGGTTGTGCATTCTGCCACCAAGTATTTGGGCGGACACAGTGACCTTTGTGCAGGAGCCTTGGTCGCCAAAGATGCGGAGCTGGGTGAAAGGCTTTATTTTCTGCAAAACTCGACCGGGGCGATTTTGCCGCCGCAGGACTGCTGGCTTCTGATCCGGAGTCTGAAGACCCTGCCGCTGCGGATGGAGAGGCATTCGGCCAGCGCCTTGCAGGTGGCCAGCTGGCTGCAGGAACAGCCGCAGGTGGAAAAGGTTTATTATCCCGGCCTGCCCGAGCATCCCGGTCATCTGCTGACCAAGCGACAGAATGCTGGATTCGGCGGTATGCTCTCCTTTCGGCTGAATGACCCCCAACTTGCGGAACAGCTTCTGGAACGTTTGCAGTTAATCTCTTTTGCCGAAAGTCTTGGCGGGGTTGAGTCCTTAATTACTTTACCGGCGGTACAGACCCATGCTGACATCCCGGCAGCTGAGCGTGAACGACTCGGGATCTGTAACCGGCTACTGCGACTGTCGGTCGGACTGGAGGATCCTGCCGATCTGATTGCTGATCTGCAGCAGGCCTTAAATCACTTTTCGGGGAGGGTTGTTCATGGCTGAGAAAAACTACCGGGTTGCTACCCAGCTTGTTCACCAGCGGCAGGATCGCGATCCATACACCGGCGCGGCAACGGTGCCTATCTATCAAGCCTCTACCTATCATCATCCGGAAGGGAAACCTGGGTCATACGATTACGCCCGCAGCGGCAATCCGAGCCGAGAGCAGGTCGAGCAGGCTGTCGCCCTGCTGGAGGGCGCACGCTACGGGTTCGCCTGTGCCTCTGGGATGGCGGCGATCGGCACCGCGTTATCGCTGCTGAAAAGCGGCGACCATCTGATCGCTCCGGAAGATCTTTACGGTGGTAGCTACCGCTATCTGACCCAGCTGTTACCCGATCTCGGCATCGAGGTCAGCTATGTAGATTTTACCGCTGTTGAGCAGATTGCCGCCGCGATCAACCCACGGACGCGGGGAATTTTTATCGAAACCCCGTCGAACCCATCGTTTCTTGTTTCCGATCTGCGGGCGATTGTCGCATTGGCGAAACAGCATCAGCTTTTGACCCTGCTCGACAATACCTTCATGACGCCGCTGCTGCAGCGCACAATAGAACTTGGTGTCGATGTGGTGATTCACAGCGCGACCAAATTTCTCGGTGGCCACAGTGATCTGCTGGCGGGAATCGTGGTGACCGATGACGAGCATCTGGCAAAGCGGCTGAAGCGTTTTCACAACGGTTTTGGCGCGGTGCTTGGGCCGTTCGACTGTTTTCTGGTGTCCCGTGGTCTGAAAACCCTCAAGCTGCGCCTCGATGCTGCGCAGCAGAGTGCGCTGACGCTAGCTGAGCGCTTGCGGGAACATCGGGCGGTGAAGCGGGTGATCTATCCCGGGCTGGACGATTTTGCCCAGAGGAAACTGCATTTCTCCCAGGCCGGCGGTGCCGGCGCGGTCCTCTCTTTTGAACTGAAAGATGCCGGGCGGGTATCCGACCTGCTGCGGGATGTGCACTTGCCGATCATCGCGCCGAGCCTCGGTGGGGTCGAGACGATCCTGACCCACTGCTGGAGTATGTCGCATGCTGCGATGCCGGTCGAAGTTAAACAGCGGCTGGGAATCGGTGCAGGCTTACTGCGGATATCAGTCGGGATCGAAGATGTCGAGGATCTTTGGGAGGATTTTTATTCTGCGCTTAATTAGCGGATGTTTGTATTGTTGTTAGTAGTTTAGATGTTTTCTGTGAAATGTGGGAAAACATATTATGACAAAAATAATGGTTATTACATCTGATTACTTGTCCTTAATGGGTACTTTGGGTTTCCTTGATTGGGTTTGATTGATTTTTTTTTGGGGGGGGGAGATATGAAAAGTTTGTTTAAAGGTCTTCGTGTCCCTATGTGGGGTTCTTTTTTGCTGGTTGCCTTGGCGAGCCTTGTTATTGGGTGGGTGGCCATCCTGAATATCCAAAGGTGGCAAACAGCCTTGATACGGTTTCCGTTGCCGATTCTGCCCAGTTAAACGCCTTCGCTGATCAGGGTGCCCGGGCTTCCATTTTACAGACAGTTTCCATAATAGAGGTCTGCGTACTCGCCTGTATTCTTGCTTTTGTGCTTGGCCGGATGATTGTTGTTCCACTGCGTGAGACAATAATGGCCTTGGAGAGGATTGGCTAGGGAAATACCGATGTGCATTTACCGATGGTAACACCGGTTAACTGCTTCAGCATCAAGGATTGCGGCAAAGATGAATGCCCTAGCTTCGGCAAGGACGATCCTTGTTGGGTGACGAGCTACTCCTTTGCCGTTATCAAGCATTGCCCGAAAGCGCAACAGGGGTTCGCCTGCCGTGAGTGCGACATCTTTGGCCCCAATATCGAAATTGAAGAGCTCGGAAACATCGTCGAGTCGATTTACAAAGTTAGCGGCTTGGTGGCTGAAATCAAAGATGCTACGAGTAAACAATCGGAGGGGATTAAGCAGGTCAACCTAGGCTTGGAGCAGATTAATCAGGGTATCCAGTCCAACAACGCCAACGCTGAAGATGGGGCAGGAGCCTCCCGTCATCTTACTCATCAGGCAGAAGATCTTCACCAGATTCTCGCTGGATTCTCGTTGCGGATGACTTCTCAAGCTCAAGCTTTGGCGTTGCCGCGCTAAACAAGGCCCTTCATTATCTTAAAAACCGAAAGAGCAGGTCTGTAATGGACCTATTCTTTTTTCGGAGCTCTCTCCCATTTTCGAAGATAAATATGTTATCCTGCCGCCTCATTTGCGTGATGTTCATTGAACCTGGATCATGAGGGTACTAGATGGTTGATCAGAAAGTGGAGGAGGGCGGTTCCTCCAAGTGGCAAAGCGAAGCGAATCTGTCGGAACTTTTGCAGCAGGCACACAGCTGCTTGGCAGCGCTTGGCGAGAACTATTCCCGTTTTGGTGAAGAGTTCAGCTCGCTTCAACAGCGGCTTGGGGAAGGGCGTTTTCACCTTGCGGTTCTTGGCCAGTTTAAAAGGGGGAAGAGCACACTTCTCAACGCACTGCTCGGTGAAGAGTTGCTGCCGACCGATATCCTACCGGTGACGGCGATACCGACCTTTGTCCACGCTGGCGACAAAGTTAGTGGGGAGGTCTACTTTAACGATAATAAAGAACCCCAACATTTCGATATCTCTGCCGAGAGTTCCCTGGCCGCTTTCTTATACGATTACGTCACCGAAGCTGGCAACCCGTATAACCAGCGTCACGTCTGCCGGGTAGAGATCAGTCATCCCTCCCCTTTGTTGCAGCAGGGCGTGGTGCTGATTGATACCCCGGGGGTCGGCTCGACGCTGAAGCACAACACCGAGATTGCCCACCAGGTGCTTTCGCAGTGCGATGCCGCATTGTTTCTGGTTTCTCCCGACCCGCCGATCACAGTGATGGAGCTTGACTATCTACAGCAGATCAAAGAGCATCTGCCGCGCACCTTTTACCTGCTGAATAAGGTAGATTTTCTGAGCGTTGAAGAACAGGCTTCCTCGATACGCTTTCTGGTTGATCAGCTGAGTCGTTTTTATGATGCGCCTCCGCAAGTGATGCCGATCTCCGCTCGCAAAGGGCTACGGTCAAGGTTGGCGGGAGATGAGGAAGGCTGGCGGCAGAGCGGTATGCAGCTGGTTGAGCAAAATCTGATCGATTTTTTTGCCCGTGAAAAGCAGCAGACCCTGCTGCAGGCTTTAAGGCGGCGCGGAAATGATCTGCTTAACAGTGCCATCATGCAGTTGCAGCTTTCGCTCAAAGCACTGAAGCTGCCGGAAAGTGAGCTGCAGCTGCGAATGGACCAGTTTCGTCACTCGTTGCCGGCGATCGAACGAGAGCAACAAGCTGCCGCAGACGTGCTGGCCGGTGATTTGAAGCGTGTCATCAAGCGCTTGGGGGAAGAAGTTGAGGCTGTCCGCGAGCGGGCAAAACAGCAGATCCTGGGACAGATCGAGACGCACCTTGAGAGCGTTGCGGATGTTGAGCAGATGGAGCAACTGGTTCAAGAAACTGTTGCAACACAAACGGAGCAGTTTTTCGCACCGGCGATGAATGCAGTCGCCGATGTGATCCGCCGGGAGGCCACCGAATTACTGCGTCTGAATCAGCAGCGCAGCGATCAGCTAATGGAGCAGGTTCGTCAGACCGCCGCGGAACTTTTTGAAATCCCCTATCATGCTCCAGTCGCCGGCAAGGTTTATACGTCCTTTGAACCGCCTGCCTGGAGTTACGACCTGTTCACTTCCGACATGGACCCGCTGGGGCAGAAGTTGTCGCGGAAGCTGTTCAGTAAAAAATTCCGTTATCGGCGGACGGTCAAAAGGCTGCGGGAAGAAAGTCGAAAGCTGGTCAATCAGAATGTGGCGCAGATCGATTGGGCATTGCGCAAAAGCTTGGATAAAAGTTTTCGCCAGTTCGGAACCGAATTGCGTGATCAACTCGACAAGACCATTGAGGCGACCCGTAAAGCGATGAGCATCGCCCTGCAGCGTAGCGAAAGCCATTCCGCTACCACCGCAGCCAATGAAGTTCGTCTGCAGCAGACTCTGCAGCAGTTGGAAACAGTTCGACAACAGATGGGAACGGATTCATAGACTAACCGATGAAGTTTCTCGCTACAGAAGATTTTATTGATTTGGCAGCACCTTGATTAATTCCACGGTGTAGACAAGCACCTGATTTCCCAGCGGCCCGTTGCTGCCATAGGCGAGTTCGGCTGGAATATAAAATTCCCCTTTTCCTCCTTCCGCTAGCAGTTGAAGGCCTTCCTTCAATCCTTGGATGACATTGGTGAGCTGCAAGGTCGCCGGTGCCCCGGTTTTATCCGTGGAATCAAAAACCTGTCCATTGATAGTGGTCGCCTGATAGTTCAACTGGACCGAGTCGGATGCTTTAGGCTGGGCTCCACTGCCTGGCGCAATGATTTTATACTGCAGGCCACTTTCAAGGGTTTTGACTCCCGGTTCTTGAGCGTTGGCTTCCAAAAAAGTTTGTCCAGATTTTTTCGCCAGATCCGCACGGCTGTTCATATCCTCAATCAGGTACTTTTTCGGGTCGCGCAGAATCATCCGCATCTGCCCATTGGGCAACTTCGGTTTAATCGTGTTGCGGGCGTCTTCAAGACCGCGCATGACCATCTCTGGAACCAGCGGAACGCGCTGCTTGATAAAGGTATCTCCAAGGCGGAAACCGGCAGAATAACTGACCGCATTCAAACCAGACATTTCCGGTTCCTCTTCGGCGTGGCTCAGGCTGAAGCTGGCGCACAGCAACAGAAGAAAAAAGATAATTTTGTTTATTTTCAGTCGCATCTTTTAGGGGTTGACCTTGAGAAGTTTGAGGGTATAGACCACCGCCTGCCCAGCCAGGGGGCCTTTGTCCTTAAACGCAAGATATTGGGGAATATACAGTTCCCATTCGGCACCTTCCGGCATCATTTTAAGCGCCTCTCCCCAGCCGGGGATCACTTTGTCAACCTCTATGTCGACCGGCTCAGAGACGCCCTGTTTCTGGGTTGTATCGAATGGCTTGCCGTAAATATCTCGGCCACTGTAAGTGACCCGAACCCGATCACCGGCGCTCGGTTTTGCTCCGGTACCGGGTTGAATGATTTTATACTGTAGGCCGCTAGACAGTATTTCCACGCCCTTTTCGGAACGGTTCCGTCTGAGAAACTCTTCGCCAGCGTTGCGGATATCTAGTTTTTGCAGTTCAGCTCGTTTGACAATCTTTTCCCGCAGGTCCGCGAGGGTGTCGATCATTTTGTCATATGGCATCAACGCTTGGTCGCCGCTAGTGGCATCAAGGACTCCTTGCAGCAGGATTTCAGGATTTACCTTCACTTGCTGGCGAAGCAGGTCTCGGCCGACCTGATGGCCAACGCTATAATTGATTTCATCGTTCTGCCCGTTCAGGGTTGGCCGCTCTGCTGCAAAAGCGCTGTTAGCGACAAGGAAAGCGATGGTGATGGCGAGGATTGGCTTGCTCATGTTCCCTCCTGGGGATGATATCAGTGGAATTCCGGGAGAATTTCCAGTAGTTCAAGCTCGTAAATAACAGTTTGGCCTGCCATGGGACCGGAGTCTTTGTAGGCCATTCGGGTCGGGATGTAGATTTCCCATTTATCGCCCTCTTTCATTTTAGGCAGGGTTTCTGACAATCCCGGAATCAGGGCGCTGATTTTGAGCTCGGTGGGGGTAGGAATTCCAAGCGGGTAGCTGCTGTCATACACATAGCCCTCAATGGTTTTGGCTTTGTAATTTACCATAACGGTGTCGCTTGGTTTCGGTTGTTTCCCCTGGCCGGTTTTCAGAACTTTATACTGTACTCCGCTGGCAAGGGAATTGACCCCTTCTTTGGTACTGTTTTCCGCAATGAACTTTTGCCCTTTTAAACGATAACCGACAACCGCATTCGTCACCCGTTTTACTTGGTTCTGGGCTGCCGTAGGCAGCGGGGACTGTTCCTCAAATTGCTGCCAGATCGCTTGCATCGCCTCTTCTGTCATGTGGGGGGACGAATTGCGATATCCATCGAACAGACCCTGCCATATGACATCTGGTCGAAACTCCACCTCTTTTTCAAGCAGCTTGCGTCCAAGTTGGTACGCCAGACTGTAATTGGTTTCATCCAGGGCATCTTTGATGATTTGCTGGTCTTGTTGTTGCTCAGCAGAGAAACCAAGACTGAAGGAAATCAACAATAACGGAACCAACAGGAAATATCTTTTCATGATGAGTACCTTTACTGTATGTCCGCGTGTTTTAGTGTAATGCTTCAATAAATGTGTACTCGGTTTTGCAATGGAGTTCAAAAAAGAGTTGCCGCCCCTTAAATGGGGCGGCAACTGCTGATCGTTAACAGTTCGTTACTTAAGGCACTGGGAATCCAGCCGGTTTGACGCCGACATAGTAGGGCCGCATCATCTCGTTGTCCTCATGCTCAACAATGTGGCAATGCCAGACATACAGTCCCGGAAGGTCGAAGGTTGCCTTCACCCGGGTAATTTCGCCCGGATAGGTCAATACCGTGTCCTTTTTGCCCAATTCATTCGGCAGCGGCGCAATCGGTGCGCCAATTGGGGCGAATGTCGGGCTGAGCGGATCGAACAATTGACGCTGGACGATTTCATAACGCACCAGGTGCATATGAATCGGGTGTCCGTCAACCGTAAAGTTGTAGAAGTCCCAGTTCTCAGTTGCGCCCTCCGCCGGATTTTCGGTGATCGGGTCTTTCCACAGCAGCGGGTTGGCTGCCAGGGGCGGGTTGTTGGCGACCAGCGGGTCAGGACCGATAGCACCCAACAGAGCGGCCTTCGGTGCCTGAGGAACGGCGCCCAATGCAGCGCAGTCAGCTACAATGTTCGGGTTGAACGCCGGGAAGGTTGCCACGGTGGTAATTGCACCGGTCGGAGCAACGGTGACGCAAACCTGCGCCGACTCTTCTTCGTTGAGGCTGAGCTGACGG
>NZ_QKAP01000096.1 GCF_003247215.1 Malonomonas rubra
TTCGATCCGGCTGGCAGCGTTGATGGGGCTGCAGACGATCTACGTGTTGACCCACGATTCCATCGGTCTCGGTGAGGACGGTCCGACCCATCAGCCGATCGAGCATTTGCCGAGCCTGCGCGCCATCCCGAACCTGACCGTCATTCGCCCGAGCGACGCCAACGAGACAGCCGAAGCCTGGAAAGCGGCGATCCGCAACCAGTCCGGTCCGACCGCCCTGATCCTCTCGCGCCAGGGCTGGGGCGCCTTCAATCGGGAAGGGGGTGCGTCCGCCGCCGAGTTGCACCGCGGTGCCTATATTCTCAAGCAGGAATCGGCCGAATTGCAGGTGTTACTTATTGCCAGTGGCTCGGAGGTTCCCCTCGCCCTCGCGGCAGCCGTCGAGTTGGAGAAGGAAGGAACTTCGGTACGCGTCGTATCGATGCCAAGCTGGGAGCTGTTCGAACTGCAGGACCAGGCCTATCGCGACCAGGTGTTGCCGCGCACCTGCACCAACCGCATCGCCATCGAGGCGGCCAGCCCGTTCGGCTGGGAGCGCTACGTCGGTTCCGGCGGTCTGATCATCGGCATGAGCGGTTTCGGCGCCAGCGGCCCGGCCGAAAAATTGATGGAACATTTTGGTTTCACGGTCGAGAACGTCAAGAAGAAGGTCAAGGCGCTGCTCGGCTAGCGTCGCGATAATCACAGATAAAAAGGGGACGGCTTGTTAAGCTGTCCCCTTTTTCTTTGGATAAGATGTGAAGGTCTCGCACGAGGGCACTGAATTCACGGGGAAGATCAGAATTTTGGCCGCAGATCAACGCAGAAAAATCGGATTAAAATCAAAAATCAGCGTTTATCAGCGTCCTAACAGTTTTTTAGTTTCCGCATCCTATTCGGTAGATGCTTTTCGCACTAGGATTCGGCAACCAGCGCTTCGAGATTATCCAGCATCGCCGCAACGAAGTCATAGCCACTCTGCCAGAACTGCGCGTCGGCCAGATCGATGCCGAACGGTGCCAGGATCTCCTGCGGTCGGGCACTGCCACCGGCGGCGAGCAGCTCGATGAACTTCGGGATAAAGGCCTCTCCTTCCAGCAGGAAACGTTGGTAGAGGGCCAGCACCAGCAGTTCGCCGAAGACGTAGCTGTAGCAGTAGAAACGGGCATGGATAAAGTGGCTGATGTACGCCCATCCCCAACGGTAGGGTTCGATCATCTCCACCTCGCTGCCGAACAGCCGGGCGTTCTCCTGCCACCAGAGGTCGCAATAGTCGGCCGCCGACAGCAGCCCTTTGCCGCGCCGGGCATGCGCTGCCTGTTCGAAACGCGTCAGGGCGTTCTGACGGAAGGTGGTGGCAATGATGTCTTCCAGCTTGCTGCAGAGCAGGGCGATCTTCAGTTGCCGGTCATCCTCGCGGTTGAGCAACTCCCGGGTGAGGAGCATTTCTCCGAAAACCGAGGCGGTTTCGGCCATCGGCAGCGGCGCATGGTAGTGGAAGAGGTTCTGCCGGCCGGAGAGAACGTAATGCACGGCATGCCCGAGCTCGTGGGCCAGGGTCGAGACATCGCGCAGGTTGCCGGTGAAGTTGAGCAGGACATATGGCTTCCACTCCGGCAGGATCCCCATGCAGAAGGCCCCGCCTCCTTTTCCCGGCGCCGGGAAGACATCGGCATGCCCCTGTTCGAGAATCTGCCGGGCCGGCTCAGCCAAAGCAGAAGAAAAGAGCCCGAAACTCTCAAGAACGAGGTCTTTCGCCTCTTCGTAGCTGAAGGTCCGGGTCGTGGCACCGATCGGCGCGTAGAGATCGCTGTTTTTCATCTGCTCGTAGCCGAGCAGTTTTCTTTTCAACCGGAAATAGCGCTGCGCCAAGCCGTAGTTTTCCTCGGTGACCCGCATCAGCGTTTCGACCATCTCCGGCTCGGTTTCACTGCTCAGGTGGGTCGGGGTCATCAGGTCCGGATAGCGGCGCAGATCCGCCTCGCGACCATGGTCGAGCAGGATATTGTTGAAGCAGTTGACCAGCACCGTGGCATGGTCGGCATGCTTGCGCAGAAAGGTCGCGAAGGCCTCCTCGCGCATCTGCCGGTCCGGATGGTAGAGCAGGGCCAGCAACTCTTCGCCGGACACTTCGCGCTCTTCCGTTTCGCCCGGCATCTTGAAGCGATAGCGGAAGGAGGATGTCATTTCATCGAACAGGCTGACGAATGCCTCTTTGCCCGAAAGATCCTTCCGCTTGATGACCTGCTCGACCTCTTCGGAGAGTGCATAGGGGGCATGCGCCCGGGTGTTGTCGAGATAGTGTCCATAGCTGGCAACGGCGGAGTCGGTGCGCAGACGGCGATAGGCGTCTGCGGAGAGTTTCAGGATATCGAGTTCGAAAAAGAGCGTCTCCTCGGTGACACCGGTCAGCACCTCCCGGGCCCTGGCGAGCAGGGCCTTGTGGCTGTCTGCTTCACTGTTGCTGGCGAACAGCAGGTAGGCAAAGTGGTAAGGGACCAGGGCCACCCGCTGCAGAGCCTCGTAGCGTTGCAGCGCACCGGCAAATTCTGCAGCCGGTATCCGGTCGTCGATCTTGCCGCTGAAGGTACTGCGAAACTCCTTGGCTGCGACCTGCGCCCGGTCCAGATCCGCTTCAATTCTCGGATCATCGACGCCACTATAAATTGAACTGAGATCCCATTTTGCATTTTGGTCCATAATTTTTCCTTCGATGTCATTCCCGACTTGATCGGGAATCCATTTTTCAATGAATATTCACATAAAGATCAATCCAGTTTGGATTGCTATTTTCGATCAATTCAATTTTCCAGATTCTATTCCACTTTTTTATCTGTCTTTCTCTTTTAATGGCCTCTCGAACATCACTAAAAACTTCAAAATAAGCAAGTTCAGTCAATCCATGGCGTGCAGTAAATCCATCAATTACTTTGGTTTTATGTTGAAATGTCCGCTTGACGATATTGGACGTCATACCAACGTATAAGGTTCCTCTTGGCGCATTTGCCATGATATAAACACAGTATTCCATTTCCCCTCCAAAAATGGATCCCCGCTTTCACGGGGATGACATCTAGATATATCACACTTGTTTTCGATAACAAACCTGTCAACCCAAACGACCTTCGTTCGTCTACATCTTCAACACGACGAATCCCGGGATACGGAAATCATGAATTTATGTGTGGTTGACACACTGGAAAGTGGCGGTTACGCTCTGCCCATGGAGACACGGGAAGAGGCGATTCTGGTCGAGCAGGCCCGCGCTGGCTGCGAGCAGAGCTTCGAGGCGCTGGTCAGGCAGAACTCGGAGAGAATGATTCAGCTGGCCTGGCGCATGGTCAACCACCGCCAGGACGCTGAGGAGATCGTTCAGGAAGCTTTTCTGCGCTTTCACCGTTCGCTCGACCGCTTCCGCGGCGACAGCCTGGTCAGTACCTGGCTCTACCGTACCGTCAGCCGGCTCTGTATCGACTACCTGCGGCGGGAAAGAATCAAGCGACGCCTGTTCTTCTTCAGCCGTCCCGATGATGAGTTCGACCCGCTCGCGCAGGCGCCGGCCAACACCATCCGCCAGGACGACCAGGCTATTGCCCGCCAGGAGCTCGTTCACCTGATGCGAGCACTCGAGAGGCTCTCGCCCCGACAACGGGCGGTCCTAACCCTGCGCCACCAGGAGGAACTGCCGCTCAAGGAGATTGCCGAGATCCTCGGCCTGAGCGAAGGCAGCGTCAAGGTTCACCTGCACCGGGCCGTACAGGGCTTGCGCAACAGCCTGGCAGAAATGGAGAATAGCGATGACTAATACGAAGTGCCTTAGCAACCAGGATCTGACCCTGTACTGTACCGGCGCTCTCGACCCGGATGAAATGCGCATCGCCGCGGAGCATATCTCCAGCTGCTCCGACTGTGCGCGCCACCTGACGAGTCTCCGCAAGACCCTGGCTGCAATGCCACGCCATCAACTTCATCTCTCCGAAGCCGAAAAGCTTCAGTTCAGCGATCGGGTCATGCGTAAGGTAAAAACCGGGCGCCGGGGCAACCGCTTGCCAATCTGGGCTACGACAGCGACCGCTGTAGCGGCCGGACTGCTGACCGTTTTCATCTATTCACCGTCCGACAAACCGTCGCAGTTCAACCCGGCTGAGGTCCGACAATTCGCCGAACTCGACCTGGTCGAAAATATAGAAATGCTTGAGATGATGGAAATGCTCGAGATGATGGAGCTGCTCGAGCTCATCGATGACAAAGGCTAGTCTTTATGCGTTATTTAACATTACTGTGCCTGGCGCTGTTGCTGCCATCGTGGCCTCTTCCGTCGGTCGCCGCCGAGGAGTCACAAACCACAGAAAAGCCGCCGACTACCGTGACAGTGGAAAAAGCGACAGCCCCCGAGGAAGACGCACTGATCGCCGAACTGGAACTGCTGGAACTGCTTGGCCTGCTCGAGAATATGAATGCCCTGGCCAGCATGGAGGATAACGAATGAAACGCTTGATTTTGCCCCTCATTGTCATGGTCCTGCTCCTGGCCGCGCCGCTCTCTCTTCTGGCGGCCGATACCACCAACGAGCAGAATGTCTCGAAGGAAACGAACCACCCGGCCCTGAAAGAGCGCTGGCAAAACCTGACACCGGAACAGCAGCAGCTGTACCGCGAGCGCTTCCGGCACTTTCAGCAATTGCCCCCCGAGCAGCAGGAGCAGATCCGCACTCGCCTGCGTCAATACAAGAACCTGCCGCCCGAATACCAGGAACGATTACGGCACCGCTGGGAACGCTGGCAACATATGCCCCCCGAGGACCGGCAGCGCATGCGGCATCGCTTTGAGCGTTTCCAGGAACTGACTCCCGGGCAACGTCAGCAGTTGCGAAAGGAGATGCAGAACCTGCGGAAACTGCCGCCAGAAGAGCGTCACCAGCGCCAGCAGGAGCTGCGCCAGCAGTATTTCAATGGTAGCAACAACGCTGGCGGCAATCGGGGTGGTTTCGGCAACGGCGGCCATGGAAGTGGCGGATCGGGATCAGGAGGCGGTGGAAACGGTCGATAATTTTGTCTCGTTTGTTACGGATCAGATCAGCTTCAGGGCAAAATGAACTCTCGCCCTTTCGCTGAGATCTCGGAGAAAGAGCAAAGATATATTATCGCAGGACTTCGTCCACAGAGTCGCAATGGAAACCAAAAGCGCCTTAGTTTTCTGATTTTGCATTCATCCTAAAAGCAGTTTTTGATTTTAATTCGATTTGATTCGATTATTTCGTGTTCATCCGTGGCCAATTCCGTTTTTGCTTTTCTCTGCGACGCCAGCCTGCGTCTCTGCGTTAAAGTCCATTTTCAATTTGTTTACCTTGTATTTTCAGTTCTTGGATGAAAATAGGTTTTAGACTTTTGGCTTTGCGACTTTGTCTCTCTACGCTATATTTAATGTCAATCTGATCCGTTATATTGCATGGAAACGAGGTGGGGTATGGGCATAGCCGATTACTGCAAGAAACTCGATGATCACCTGACCAAAATTGATACGGTCGAAGCGCGCATTCAGGCCGCCGCGGAAATTCTCAGCATGGCCTTCAAGGTCACCCAGGAGGAAGTCGCTATTTTCCTGCTTGATGCGGATAAAGACCTGATTCATTTCCACTGGCCTCTCAAGCTCAAAACCATGGGGTTCGTTCCCCTCTCGTCGCTCGATTCCCTGGCCGCCAAAACGGCCCGCGAGAACAAGTCGTTTCTCAACAACCGCTTCGCCTCCGTTCATCATGCCTCGATTTTCGAAAAAGTTCGCCTCGAAAAGGGGGATGCCAAACCGCTACCGATCCAGAAGATCATGTCAGTGCCGATCCCTGGTACAGAGCGCATGAAGGGAGTTGTACAGGTTTCGCGCAAGGGTCTCAACGAGGAAGCGGTCAAGGATTTCCAGAAAGCCGATGTCGACAACCTCAGTGAGATCGCCAGGACCCTGTCATCTCATTTCTGATATTTACCTGTCATTCCCGACTGGATCGGGAATCCATTTTATCTGCATAAAAAAGGGGACGGAAATAAATCCGTCCCCCTTTTGCTTCTATTTATCCTTCGGTTAGAAACCGAGCTGCGCCAACAGGTAGACAATGTATGGATCATCTACGTCGGTAGTAGGCGTAGTATCACGAGCAATACCGCCACCGTTGTTATCATAGAAATCACCGAGCGCGGCGTAGGAACCGTTGAGCGACAGGTTGAGGTTGTTCTCGAAGGTATACCCGGCACGAACGAAGACCTCGGTGCCGAGTGTGGTGCCTGCGCGATCTGTACGCTCGATGTCGACAGTGGCGTCTTCTAGCGAAGCAAAGTAACCAACGCCGCACTTGAGATCAATCTTTTCAGCCGGCTTCATGCTGGCCGTGAAGTTACCGCCGAGCAGGCCGTAACCAGCATATCCGGCGTCTACAAGAGCGAAGCCGTATTGACCGATATTGGCCCAGTTGACATCCTGCAGGAAGATCATGAAGCCGTCGTCGCCGAAAGCGTACGACTCGGTTGCCAGGGGATTGACAAAGAAGCTGGCATCGCCGTCAGTCAGATCATCATCACCAGAGAAGTAGAAGACGCGGGCACTGGCATCGGCGCTGCCAAGTTTGAAGGTTCCACGAAGCGTTGCTGCGAAGCCGTCTACATCAACATCGACTCCGTTGTAACCGGCGTCAATGGTACCAGTATTATAAAACAGCCAGCCGTTCAGGGCTGCGGTTTCACTCATCTTGAGAGTACCCTG